>DXMA01000005.1:0-8112 GCA_019414445.1 Collinsella sp. | reverse complement strand
ACCAACTGAGCTAACGACCCGATATCAACACGAAGCAAGAACTGGGGTGGGTAAAGGGACTCGAACCCTCGACCTACGGGACCACAACCCGTCGCTCTAGCCAACTGAGCTACACCCACCGTGTCCTGTGCGCTTCGCGCTCGACTATTATTGCAAGGAACGCCACGCGATGCAAGCCCCAATTTTCAAGAATTTTGAAAAGAGTTTTTCGAGACCATTTCGAGCAATTCCCACCGGTTTCATAGGAGTAAACTTGCCCCACTGCAAATGCTCGAAAGGACAAGCATGAAAGAACTCTCCAACCGTACGGCAACGTTTACCGATTCGGTCATCCGCCGCATGACGCGCATCTCCAATAAGTATGGCGCCGTCAACCTGTCGCAGGGCTTCCCCGACTTCGATCCCCCGGCGCAGCTGCTCAACAGCCTGAGCGCCATCGCCAGCGACCCCAAGCCGCTCTATCACCAGTACTCCATCACCTGGGGCTCCCAGGCCATGCGTGAGGCGCTTGCCGCCAAGCAGGAGCACTTTATGGGCATGCCGATCAACCCCAACGAGAACATCGTGGTCACCTGCGGCTCCACCGAGGCCATGATGGCCGCCATGATGACGGTCACAAACCCCGGCGACAAGGTCGTCATCTTCTCGCCATTCTACGAGAACTACGGCGCCGACACGATCCTCTCGGGTGCCGAGCCCATCTACGTGCCGCTTAACCCACCTGCGTTCGACTTTGACCGCGAGACACTCGAGGCGGCCTTCCGCGACAACGATCCCAAGGCCATCGTCCTGTGCAACCCTTCCAACCCCTGCGGCAAGGTCTTTACGCGCGAGGAGCTCACCTTAATCGCCGACCTCTGCAAAAAGTACGACGCCTACTGCATTACCGACGAGGTATACGAGCACATCGTCTACGCGCCCCACGAGCACGTCTATATGGCCACGCTGCCCGGCATGTTCGATCGAACCATCAGCTGCAGTTCGCTGTCTAAGACGTACTCCATCACCGGCTGGCGTCTGGGCTACACCATCGCCCCGGCCCAGATCACCGAGCGCATTAAAAAGGTCCACGACTTCCTCACCGTGGGTGCTGCCGCTCCCCTGCAGGAAGCTGTCGTCACCGCCCTCAAATTCGACGACAGCTATTACCAGGAGGTCCTCGACCTCTACACCGCCAAGCGCGACCTATTCTGTCAGGGGCTCGATAGCATCGGTCTCACGCACAACGTGCCGCAGGGCGCCTACTACGTGATGATGGATATCTCGGAGTTTGGCTATGACAGCGACCTCGACTTCTGTGAGGATTTGGCCTCCAAGGTGGGCGTGGGCGCCGTTCCGGGCTCGAGCTTCTTCCGCGAGCCCGTCAACCATCTGATTCGTTTCCACTTTGCCAAGCGAGACGAGACGCTCAACGCTGCGCTTGAGAACCTCAAGTCGCTACGTGATAAAATCAACCCGCGCGGGTAAGGACGGTCAGTAACTAAAGGCACTAAAGAAACCTCGTGAACCCGTTGGGCCATGAGGTTTCTTTTTATAGCGACCTCATTTATTTTTTAGAGCGCTATACTTTAGTCACGGAGCAACTCGTCCAGAGAGGAATACTATGGCAGAGCAGCAGCTTATCGGAGCGCTCGAGGCCGGCGGCACCAAGATGGTCTGCGCCACGGGCTATGCAGACGGCACGGTCCTGGAACGCGAGCAGATTGCGACCACGACCCCGCAGGAGACCGTTGAGGCCGTCAACGCATGGTTTGCCGACAAGGACATCGCCGCGCTGGGCATCGGCGCCTTTGGCCCCACCGCAGTCAACCCTGCCTCGTCCCAATACGGCAAGATCCTGGAGACGCCCAAAACGGCATGGTGCTACTTTGACCTGCTGGGCACCATCCAAAACGAGCTCAATATTCCCTGCGGCTACGACACCGACGTCAACGTCGCCTGCCTGGGCGAGGTCACCTTTGGTTGCGCCCAGGGCCTCACTGACGTGGTGTATCTGACCATCGGTACCGGCGTGGGCGCCGGCGTGCTCTCGGGCGGTAAGCTCGTGCACGGCATGATGCATCCCGAGGCCGGTCACATCCTGGTCACGCGCGACCCGCGCGACACCATCGGCGAGCACAGCGGCTGCCCCTTCCACGACAACTGCCTCGAGGGCCTCATCGCCGGTCCCGGCGTCAAAAAGCGCTGGGGTGGCAAGAGCGCCGGAGAGATGGCCGATGACCCGGAGGCCATGGACCTGCTCGCCGGCTATCTGGCGCAGGCGCTCATGACCTACATCCTGTGCTACGCACCGCAAAAGATCGTCATCGGTGGCGGCGTGGCCGACCACACCCCCATCGTGCCGCTCGCGCGCAAGAAGTGCGCCGAGATGCTCAACGGCTACATCGTCACGCCCGAGATGGCCGACATCGATAGCTATATCGTCAACAACAGCCTCGAGGGCAAACAGGGCATTATGGGCTGCTTGGCCCTGGGCGCTCAGGCGCTTCAGTAGCAGACGCACCCACAGGGCGTGGCGCACCCGGCAAATCCGACCTATGGAACGACGCCGCCACACCTCATATAAGCCCTCCAATAAAAAAGGCCGCCTAGGACCAAACAATGCGTCCTTAGGCGGCCTTTTTGGCGCACATCAGCGACCGTAAGAGATATCGGAGCACAACGCCCGTTGCCGCTCCACAGCAGTCGATCATCACATCGGTGATCATGCCGGCGCGTCCCGGCACAAAGAGCTGAATCGTCTCGTCGATCGAGGGAATCAGCAGCAGGAACACTGCCGTGGGCAGCAGCACGTCAAAGGTGCGTCGGCCCTCAAAATCAAAGGCGTGCGTTGCCAGGATGCCGAGCACCAAATACTCGGTAAAATGCGCGCACTTACGAACAACAAAGTTGGTCACCCATTCATATGGAAGTCCCACGCCGTGCAGGAAACCGCGGATAGCTTCCATGACCGTTAGGCTCAGTGAGCCCGACCCCGAGCCGGGAACCAGCGAATTGCCCCAGATCAAGAGCGCCATCAGGCAGGTTACGACCGCCCATTTTCGATTGATCTTAACCATGCAGAAGTTATGCCTCCGCACGAAGCGGCGCGAAGCTGGCGGTACCGCCCTCGATAACGCTCAGATAAGCACGGCCCGTACGCTTGGCGGTAGAGGACTGAAGACGCTCGATCTCTTCCTCGAGGATCTGATTGACGCGCTCGTGACGACGATTTTCCATAATGCCGGCGGCAATAGCCTCGGCCCGCTCGATGCTCTCACGCGAGATACGGGCAGTATCCTCGGGGAACACAGCGCTGTGACGGCCGACATAGGCGGGGGCAGCAGGCTGAGGGGCAGCGACGGGAGCGGGGGCTGAAACAGGAGCAGGCTCGTCAATCTCATCCAGAATCGCGGTGGCGGCGGCCCACATACCCTCGTGGCCCGAGTAATCGGCCATGGGGACATCAACCTCGAGCGAGGCGTCCGGAAGGTCGCCGGTGTCGATGCGATCTTGGGCATCAATCGATGCGGTGATGGCTGCAGGCTCATCGAGGTCATCGAGATCGATGCCCGCGGCACCGGAGATGATAGGCATGCTGGCGAGGTTTGCATTGTACGGCGCAGCCTCAGCCGCCTGCTGCTGGGCAGGAGCGCCCCAAAGCGAGCTTTCGGCGGCACGGCGGGCGGCAACAGCCTCCTCGTCCGCGGTCATGGCTTCATCAACGTACGAATTATCGGCAGAAGCGTTCGCGTCCGCCGAGGTAGCGCTGTAGGCGTTATTGACCGCCGCATTGGCAACGAGTGCCACGAAAGCCGCCGTGCTGCCCGCAGGGGCGGCCTGGGAGCCCGACACGGCGCGTGCCGCGGCGGCGATATCATCGCGATTGAAGGAGCCGGTCTGCCCGCCGTTGGTGAGCTCGTCGATGGCGACTTGATAGACGTCGCGCGAGCGCGCAGGGTCGCAGCTCACCGGCGAATCGTCGTCGAGCATGCTGTCGATCATGGACCAAGCCTCGGCCTCGTCCATAGCATCTGCGGCTCGAGCGATGGTAGGGACACCATCATCGGCATGACGGCGCTGGAACGCACCAGTCAGGCCGGAAAGGAATGCCGAGGTAGACTGCTCCGACTGAGCCTGAGAAGCAGAAGCCGCAGCGTACGGAATCGCATCCTGCTGCTGAGCTGAAATCGAGGCGGTCTTGAACTCGCTTTGATGCTGATTGAGATTGGCGGCACCGCCCATGGCATCGGGCTGGAACAGACGCTCTTCACGCTGCGCACGATACTCGGAGATACCCAGCGAGGCGGCATAGATACCCACGCCCGCCACCGCGCCCACGGCGAAGGGAACTGCACCCGCCACGACCGTCTCGTTCACCGACGAAAACGGCAGCGTCGCGGCATACATAACCACGGGAGCGGCAAGGCCGATCCCGCACGAAAGTCCGGCAAGGACTGCTCGTTGTGTTGCATCAGAAGAAGCCATGAGCTCTCCCCATCTTCCAGCACCCAAATCGCATCATTCAGTTGGCTGCGCGAGAGAAGATGAAGCGGGGCTATGCCCCAAAGCAACGGTATATGGTTCGTTTCATCTGCGTTTTCCGTCGCGAAGCTTAAAAGTTATTATGCGAAACCGTCCTGTCGATTGCAAGTGACGATGTCGGATTGAAACGGGAAACCTGCTGCTCGTCGGTCTTACGGTCAAAAATAAGCGCGGAGCGGCGCTATAGAAAAGGGCCGAGGCTCAAAGCCCCGACCCTTTATCGCATTGATGACTATCGCTGCGCGTGGATGACAACCTAGAACGTCTGCTCGTAGTCGCTGTGTTTTTTGGCCGAACGCACCAGGAACTCCTGGTTGGTGTTGGTGCCCTTAAGACCCTTGATAAACGATGCGGCTGCGCGCTCGGTGTTGTTCATGCCGGCAAGAATGCGACGCAGACCAAAGACAAACGGACGCATCTGCTCGTCGACCAACAGGTCCTCGTTACGCGTACCGGAGGCAACGGGGTCGATAGCCGGGAAGATGCGGCGGTCGGCCAGGTCGCGGTCGAGCTTAAGCTCCATGTTGCCGGTGCCCTTGAACTCCTCAAAGATGACTTCGTCCATCTTGGAACCGGTGTCGATGAGGGCAGAGGCCAGGATGGTAAGCGAGCCACCGTTCTCGATATTGCGGGCTGCACCCAGGAAGCGCTTGGGCGGATATAGGGCCGCCGAATCGACGCCGCCCGAAAGGATGCGGCCCGAGGCGGGCGCCGCCAAGTTGTAGGCGCGGGCGAGGCGCGTGATGGAGTCGAGCACCACCACGACGTCGCCACCCAGCTCTACGATGCGCTTGGCGCGCTCGATGACGAGCTCTGCCACGCGGGTGTGGTTGTCGGCAGGCATATCGAAGGTCGACGCCACAACCTCGCCCTTGATGGAACGCTGCATATCGGTGACCTCTTCGGGGCGCTCGTCGACGAGCAGGCAGATGAGGTGCACCTCGGGGTTGTTAATCGAGATAGACTGGCAGATCTTCTTGAGGATCGTGGTCTTGCCGGCCTTGGGCGGGGACACGATCAGGCCGCGCTGGCCCTTGCCGATCGGTGACACGATGTCGATGGCGCGGCCGGTAATAGAGTCCTTGCCGTGCTCCATGCGCAGCGGCTCGTTGGGATAGACCGGGGTGAGGTCGCCGAACTTGGGACGGTTGCGAATCTGCTCGGGGTCCAGACCGTTGACGGTCGTGATTTTGGCGAGGCCGGCGCGCTTGTCGCCGCCGCGCGAAGGACGCAGCGAGCCCTCGATGACGTCGCCCGTGCGCAGGCGCGCGGAGCGGATGAGGTAGGCGGGCACGAAGGCGTCGTCGTTGGACTTCATGTAGCCATGGGCGTGGATGATGCCGGAGCTGTCCGGGCGAATCTGCAGAATGCCCTTGATGTCGCGGAAGCCCTCGGCCTTCGCAGCGGTGACGTAGATTTCCTCGACGAGCTCGGCCTTCTTCTTGCCGGTCGTCTCGATCTCGAACTCCTTAGCCTTCTCGCGCAGCTCAGCGACCTTCATGGCCGCGAGTTCCTCGCGCGAAAGCGTGGGCTCGGTGGGAGCGGCATTACGCTCCTTGTTGCGCTGTTTGCGATCGCGCTGGCGGTTGCGACGGTCGTTGTTGCGGTCGTCCTTACGCTCGTTGCGCTCGTCGTTGCGCTTGTGCTGGCGACGGTTGGGACGAGTGCCGTCTTCGCCCTCAGCGGGGGCGGCACCATCGGTTGCGGCGGTGCCAACATTGGCCGCGGCGGCGTCATTGGCCTCGGCGCCAGAATCAACCTGCGCTTCGACATCCTGCTGCTCGGACGCCTTGGCCTTAACGGACTTCTTACGACCGCGCTTGGGCTTCTCGGACGCAGGCTGTTCGACGTCCTGGGCCTTGGCGACATCAGTCGACGCATCGGCGGTCGTCTCGGCAGAATCCTCGGACGCACCCTTCTTGGCAGCCTTGGCCTTTGACGTGCGCTTAGCAGCAGTACGACGGCTGCGACCGGGACGGACGTCGGCGGGCTCGGCATCGGCGGGAGCGGCCTCGGAAGTCGTAGCATCCTGGACGGGTGCATCGGCAGCGGTTGCAGACTCGGCGGTCGCCGCAGCATCCCGAGCGGCGGCGGCTGCTGCTGCGGCCTTCTCTGCCTCGACAAAGGCCTTGGGCTTGCGACCGCGACGGTGCGGGCGCAAAGCCGGATCGACAACGGGAACTTCGTTGGCCTCGACAGGCGCAGCGGGCTCAACAGGCAATGTGCCCTCCCCTGCCGCGGAACGGACCGAAGCCTCAGTGAGCTCGGGGGCTACCTGTTCCGCAACTTGCTCGGCCTTAGCAGCCGTGCGGCGGCGTGTGCGCGGTGCCGGCTTCTCGGTCGGCAGGTCGGCGGCAGGGGTCTCGATGGCGGCAGGCGTCTCGGGCACAGACGGAGCTGCAAGCTCGGTCAGAGCCGCGGCCTCGCGCTCGGCAGCACGACGGCGGGCGCGCACCACCTGAGCCTCGCTAATCTGCGCCAACGCACGTGCCTGCGCGACCTCATCGGAAATTGGAGCCGAGGAGTCAGCTGCAACGGTGCGCTTGGCGCGCGTCGTGCGCGTGGTACGGCGCTTGGGCTTGGTGACCTCCTCGCCGTCAGCGGCAGGCTTGGCCGTGCGGCGCGCGAGCTTGGGCTTTGCCGGAGCAGCCTCCTCACCAGTTGCAGGCGCAGGCGTCGAAGCAGCCTTAGGCGTCTCGGGAGCCGAGGCTTGCGCGGGCGCCGCGACCTGGTCCGACGCAACCGGTGCAGCGGGAGCGGCTTGCGTCGTCGTTATTTCGTTTTCTTGCTGTTGATCAGACACAGTGTTTGCTCAACTTTCTTTTCAAGCCCTGTGATCACATGCTCCCTGCATAAACCTTCAGGGCGGCTAAACAGTCTAGTTCCGTTCAAAACGACGGACATCATTGATCTGTATCGAGATGATTGCGTCATATACGCAGCGTTAGTGTAACACAACCGCCGCCACCTGCAACTTAGTCATTGGGGACGTTCTTAAACGACTAGTCAAAAGGGACACTCTTCCCCTAAGGCGCCTTGAAATGAAGCGACTAGGGGGCAAATCCGTGGCGTCGGGATTCGCCGCGCCACGAAACGCGCCTATCTACTACGCTTGCCCCCGGACCCCTGACCATACCCTTGTTTTATCAAAAACAGCGAGTCCGCTACCTGCGGTTTTAATATCGAACTTTACGGCATGGTTCGGGGTATGCGGCAAAACGTAGGAGATGGGCACGATTTGCGGCGGACGGTATCCCGCCACCCTTCCACAAGACAAAAATGATCCGTTCCCCCCCGTCCCCAAGGAACAATTTTCACAACTATGCCGGATTACGGGGCCAGAATGCTGCAAGCCAACCATACCCTGCATTTTCAAGAAACAATAAGCCATCTACCTGCGGGTTTAATTTTGCTATTGGCACCATGGTCGCCAGTTGGCGATTCAGCCCCGTAAACCAGTATAGTTGCGATTTGGTAGCATTTTCCAACACGCCTAAAAGCCCCGCCAAACGAAAAAAGCCCGACCTCCGCATTGAACTGCGTCCCAAATCTTGGACGCCCTAAATAGCGACTAGGCCGCGAGGGCCT
>DXMA01000004.1 GCA_019414445.1 Collinsella sp. | reverse complement strand
CCGTCGCTGGCGGCTTTGCCATGACTCTCGTACGAAACGAAACTCAGCGGCACAGTGCGGCACTCAAAATCGCAGGTCAGAACCCTATCGGCCTACTCCCACTCGATGGTCGCCGGCGGCTTGGACGTGATGTCGTAGCACACGCGGTTGGCACCGGGAACCTCGGCCACGATGCGGCCCGAGATGCGGGCCAGGACGTCGTAGGGCAGCTTGGCCCAGTCGGCGGTCATGGCGTCGCTGGACTCCACGGCGCGCAAGATGATCGGGCGCTGATAGGTGCGCTCGTCGCCCATAACGCCAACGGACTTGATGTCGGGCAGGACCGCAAAATACTGCCAGCAGCTGTGCTCGGAGTTGCGCTCGCCGGTCTGCTCAAACAGGCGCTGGTTGTAGGCATCGAGCTCCTCGCGCACGATGGCGTCGGCATTCTTGAGGATCTCGAGCTTCTCCTTGTCGACCGCGCCGATGATGCGGATGGCCAGACCCGGGCCCGGGAAAGGCTGGCGGAACACGATATGACCCGGCAGGCCAAGTGCCAAACCAAGCGCGCGGACCTCGTCCTTAAAGAAGTGATCGAGCGGCTCAATAAGGTCGAAGTGCACACCCTCGGGGAACGGGATCAGGTTGTGATGACTCTTGATGGTGGCCGTCTTGCCGCCCGTCTTGCGAGCGCCAGACTCGATGATGTCGGGGTAGATGGTGCCCTGAGCCAGGTACTTGACCGGCTTGCCATCGGTCTCGAGCTGCTGCGCCACGGCGAAGAACTCTTTCCAGAACTGCGTACCGATGATGCGGCGCTTCTCCTCGGGCTCGGTCACGCCGGCCAGAAGCTCGGCATAACGGTCCTCGGCGTGGACGTGAATAAAGTCGACGTCAAACTGCTTGGTGAAGACCTCCTCCACCTGCTCAGGCTCACCCTTGCGCAGCAGACCGTGGTTGATGAACACGCAGGTCATCTGCTTGCCCACGGCGCGAGCGCCCAGCGCAGCCACGACGGAGGAGTCGACGCCACCGGACAGGGCCAGAATCACGCGGTCGTCGCCGACCTTCTCGCGAAACTCGGCCGTCATGGTCTCGACCAGGTTGTCCATGCTCCAGTTGGGCTCCAGGCCGCAGATCTCAAACAGGAAGTTGCTCAGCAGCTGCTGACCGTACTCGGAATGCTTGACCTCGGGGTGGAACTGCGTGGTGAAGATTTTGCGCTCGACGCACTCCATGGCGGCAACCGGGCACACGTCGGTGCTGGCGGTAACGGTAAAGCCCTCGGGCACCTCGGACACGGCGTCGCGGTGGCTCATCCACACGGTCTGCTCCATGGGCGTGGAGTTAAAGAGCTTGGCGCCGGCAGTGCGCGTAATAGTGGCGCGGCCGTACTCGCCCACCTCGGAGTGACCGACCTTGCCGCCGAGCGTCACGGCCGTGATCTGATGGCCGTAGCAAAAGCCCAGGACGGGAAGGCCCAGGTCAAAGATGGCGGGGTCGATGGACGGAGCGTCCTCGGCATACACAGAAGCCGGGCCGCCGGAAAGGATGAGCGCAGAGGCGTTCATCTCGCGAATCTCGTCGGCCGAGATGTCGCAGGGGACAATCTCGGAATACACGTTGAGGTCGCGGACGCGACGGGCAATGAGCTGACCGTACTGCGCACCAAAGTCGAGTACGAGGACCTTTGCGGAAGCCTTTTGATCCATGGTTTCCCCTCCTGTTGGCGGGGAGCCGGTGCCCACCCGCGTGAATGAACGAAAATAACTTTCATAGTGTACACGTTATATGGGGTTTCTCGTCCCTCGCAGCCATCAGCGCACGGCAAACGCACGACCTGGGCCCTTATTTGACGGCAATTGAAGTGTTACTAAACGTTACAGATGATGTATTACGTTTAAACATTGGACGCCCTGTGCCACAATACTGCCGAACGACTCCGCCTCTGCGGCGGCAAATACGATAGGAATACCAGCATGAAGCGCATCCTTCTCATCGCCACGGGCGGCACCATCGCATCGACCGAGGACGGCAACGGCCTCTCCCCCGCCCTGACCGGTGAGGAGCTCGCCCAGAGCGTCCCCGAGATCTCGGGCCTCTGCGAGCTCGACGTCGTGCAGCCCATGAACATCGACAGCACCAATATGCGTCCGAGCGACTGGATGCGTATCCGCGACGTCATCGTCGAGGGTTATGCCGACCACGACGGCTTCGTGATTCTGCACGGCACCGACACCATGAGCTACACCGCGGCGGCGCTTTCCTATCTGATTCAGGACAGCCCCAAGCCCATCGTACTCACCGGCTCGCAAAAGCCCATGGGCAATCCCTTTACCGACGCCAAGCTCAACCTGTACCAGAGCCTGCTCTATGCGCTCGACGAGCATTCGCACGACGTCTCGATTGTCTTTGGCGGCGTAGCCATTGCCGGCACGCGCGCCCGCAAGCAGCGCACCATGAGCTTTAACGCGTTCATTAGCGTCAACTATCCGCCCATTGCCTATATCCGCAACGACCGCATCGTTCGCAACGGACTCCACGGCACTCACCAGGACGAGAACCCGGTTCGTTTCTACGACAGCATCGACCCGCGCGTATTTGTCCTTAAGCTGACACCCGGCGTGAACCCGGGTATCCTGGACGCTCTTGCCGATAGCTACGACGCTGTGATTCTGGAGACCTTTGGCATTGGCGGTATCCCCGAGTTTGGTGAGTCGGGCGAGTCGTTCCAAGAGGCAATTATCCGCTGGGTCGATTCGGGTCGCACTGTCGTTATGACCACGCAGGTCCCCGAAGAGGGCCTTGACCTGGGTGTTTATGAGGTCGGCCGTGCCTACGCCGATCATCCGGGCATTTTGCGCGGCGACGACATGACCACCGAGACGCTCGTGGCCAAAACCATGTGGGCACTCGGCCAGTCACGTGATGCGGCCGAGATTCAGCGCCTGTTCTACAGCCAAGTCAACCACGACCGCATCCCGATGGCGTAATCCCTAAGGCAGCTCCACTTATCGCAGCCTTAAACGACAGGTGGTCCCCCTCGGGCCGTGCAAAAATCGGAGTATTCTGCAATTTCTCCTCCGGAGGCATAGAATCGGCCGATTATTAGACGAACTTTTAGGACGAAGGGTCCGTCTAGTAAATATTAATTCCTCATTTTTATTTAGAGTGTGGATTATCTACTGTCAAAAAGGCAAAGCCAGCCGCTCGAGCTACCATCTACGGCCGAACTGGTGCTGAATACTCGCGATTTTGCACATCGCAACCAGGGGGACCCGCCCAAAGAGCGTCAAATACAGCGGGGGAACGCCCTATTCGATCCCCTCGAGAAGCTCTGACACCGTCATGCCGAGTGCGGGCGCGATCTTAAATAGAACCTTGAGCGTGAAATTTGCCGTCCCATCTTCGATTCGGTCGAGGTAGGGTCGGCTGATTCCTGTCGCCACACAAAAATCAACCTTGGAGATACCAAGGTCCCTGCGTGTCTCTTCGACCCGCCTGCCAAGAATCTGTTTCGCACGTTCGTCCATGCAGCCGAGTTTGAAATGGAGCTGAACAAAAACGTAAACTATAGTTTACGTTTTGCCGAATACACAGGAGTTTTCTATGTCGGGTTCTTCGGTCCGCATGTACCGAGCCACGCTTTGCACAAACAGCGTACCGCCCAAGCTCGTCGTCGTTGAAGCCGAATGCCTTTCGCCCGATGAGCGCACAGCATTTGCATTGCTATCAAGTCGCGTCGCCGCCGTTCTGGTCCCTTGCCCGGCGCAAGGTGAACTTGCCATCCAATGCCAAACGCATAGCTGCTCGCTCAATCAGGCTGCCGTAATCGCAACCAGCCAACGCGGTCTGCCCCTTCTCCTGGAAGCCGGTATCGCGCTCGCCCTTCGCGGCGCCGGATACGAAAACGAGGCCGCCGCCGATATGGTCTTTAAACCACGATCGAGCGGCGGCCTCGCAGCAGCCATTGAATATGCGTGCAGGCTCGTTGCCTAAAAGGACAAGCTAGAAACCAAAGCCAAAGCCCGTTCCGGTAATCGCCGAGTACATAAAGTAAACGTTAATCACGTTGAGGAACACACCCGTGATGCAACCATTACGCAGGTAGCGCTCGCACACGATGCGCGCCATGGCGGCGGAATCATCATTGTTTTTAGCCTGGCGTCCTGCCGTAAAGTACGTCGCCACGCTCAGCAGCAGGTTGAGCACCGGCAGTGCCAGCAACTCATAGCTCTTGCCCCAGCGCGTCACCTCGCCGGCGGCATTAAACTTTGTTGCCACCTCGGGACCAATGTTGGGGATAACACACGCTGCGACCACCAACGGAATCACCGCAAGCACCAGCAGCGCGATGCCCATGTAGCCAGCTTTTTTGCCGTATTTAAACATATGCGTCGCCTTTACACGTTAAAGCGGAAGTGCACGACGTCGCCATCGGCCATGACATAGTCCTTGCCCTCAATGCGCAGCTTGCCGGCCGCCTTGGCGCCCTGCTCGCCACCGAGCTCGATGTAGTCGTCGTAGCCAATGACCTCGGCCTTAATAAAGCCGCGCTCAAAATCGGTGTGGATGACGCCGGCGGCCTGCGGGGCAGTCGCGCCCTGGCGAACCGTCCAGGCCTTGACCTCCATCTCGCCAGCCGTAAAGAACGACTGCAGACCAAGCAGCTTGTAGGCAGCCTGCGCGAGCACGTCCAGGCCAGGCTGCTCCAGGCCCAAGCTCTCCAGGTAGTCGGCCGCATCCTCGGAATCGAGCTCGGAAAGCTCGGCCTCGATCTTGGCGCAGATCGGCAGCGGCTTGACGCCATCGATGGGCGCCAGATCGTCGTTGAGCATATCCTCGTCCACGTTAGCCACATACAGGATGGGCTTCATGGTGAGCAGGAACAGGCCCTTGGCAGCGGCGCGCTCCTCGTCGGTCATCTCCATGGACGCAGCACGCTTGCCCTCGTTGAGCCAGGCGAGCAGGCGCTTGGCGACCTCAAACTTGGGCATGAGCTCCTTGTCGCGCTTGGCCTCTTTCTCGAGCTTGGGCAGCTGCTTCTCGAGCGTGCCCATGTCGGCCAGGATAAGCTCGGTCATGATGGTGTCGGCATCGCCGGCGGGATCGACGAACTCGCCCGTACGGCCCACCTCGCGCATGACGTTGGGGTCCTTAAAGTAGCGCACGACCTCGCAGATGGCGTCGGTCTCGCGAATGTTGGCCAGGAACTGGTTACCCAGACCCTCGCCCTCGTTAGCGCCCTTCACCAAGCCTGCGATGTCAACGAACTCGACCGTCGCCGGCACAATGCGACCCGGGTTGACGATGTCGGCGAGCTTTTGCAAGCGGCTATCGGGCACGTCGACGATACCCACGTTGGGATCGATCGTGGCGAACGGGTAGTTGGCGGCAAGGCCGGTCTTTTTGGTAAGCGCGGTGAACAGCGTCGACTTGCCCACGTTGGGCAGGCCCACGATACCGATGGAAAGGGACACGACAGCTCCTTTTGGTACAAGCATTTCAAACTGCATAAGTATAGCGCCGCCGCAGCATCTGGGCTAACCCAGACGCCACGGCGGCACGAATGAAGCAGAGATAGAGGTCGCTGACTAGTCCGCGAGCTTTTCCACCTGGTCGAGCATCTTGTCGAACTTGGCCTTTGCCTCGGCCTTGACCTTCTCAGCTTCTTCGTGAGCCTTCGCCTTCTGGGCGGCCTTTTCCTCGGCTTCGGGATCGACGACGACCAGATTGGACGCGTCATGTTCAACTAACTTGAGCGCATGCTCGGGGCACACCTTGACGCAGGCACCGCAGCCCAAACAATACGTGGACTCCAACGCAAAGCGGCCGCTTCCCACCAAATCGCAGGCGAACGTAGGGCATACATTGACGCACTCGCCACACGACGTGCACTTGTCAAAATCACACTCAGGCGTGCTCACCTGCATGTTCTGGGCAAGCTCGGGGTGGTTTTGCAGCGTCGAGAGCACCAGCTGCCGCCCGTGCGTGAGCGAACGGCGACGCTTGGTCGTCGTGGTACCGCACATGGTGTTGAGCGTACGTTCGAGCTGGGTAATCTGGTGGCGGTGAGCTTTGAGCTTCTGCGTCACCGAGGCCAGCGCCGCCGTTGCCGGGTTGAGCTTGGTCACGGTAAGGCCCGTGGTGCGGGCGATCTTTTCCATGTACTCCTTGCGCTCGTACTCGCGGCGCTTATGGCACTTGAGGCTCTTGGGATCGACCTCCAGACCCATGCCCGCGCCCGCCCACTCCTCGGCGGTAGCAATGGCCTCGCCCAGGATGTCCTCGCCACCGGTGTTACGGCACTTATCGCACACGCCCAGCGGCAGGTACACGCTCACGTTGGGATAATCGGCCAGCACCGAGAACCAGGTCTCGGCCGTAATATCACCCACACAGGCGACAACAACCTCGTTCTCGCGCGGCATGCGCTTAAGAGCACGCGTGCAGGTAACGTAGGCGGTCTCGTGGCTCGTAGCCGCCGAGACAATGTCGTCGTAAAGGTTTTTGGGCGCCAGACGCGGCGAAATAATCGCCTCAGTCGGACAGGCGGCAGCGCACAGGCCGCACTTGCGGCAGGTATCGAGGATCTCGATGGCGTCTTCCTCGACCTCGATGGCGTTGACCGGGCACACGTCCATGCACGCGGTGCAGCCGCTCTTTTCGTTTTTGCAGGTCAGACACGGAATCGTGTTGCCGCGCGGACGCTCCTTGTAGTCGGCAGGATTCCACTGCGGCGCCGACGGATCGAGCGCGTCGGTCACGCCGCCAAGCGGGTTTTTAAGAAAGTCGAAACCCTTGCTGATCTCGATAATGTCATCAAACAGATCGTGTTCCTGCGCCATGCGCGGCCCCTCCCTGAGCAGTGCAAACAAGCAAGAGATAATAATACGCTATCGGCCCGTGCCTCGGGCAAATTACACGCGGAGCACCTTTGCGGCAAATAGCCTATGGCCTATCGCCGCCTCGATTGCACAAGGTCAATCAAGCGCCAAACTATGCCTCGCACATGAGCTGCACGAGCTTTTGTTTGGTCACCTTGGCCTGCTCGTTGGCCATATTACGCTCGTTTCTAAAGACCGCATTTGCAACACCCTGCAGATCGGCATCGGAAATCTCGCCAAGGCCCAGATCCTCGAGCGTCGTCGGCAGACCAACACGCTGGCAAAACTCGAGCACCTGATCAAGCTCGGGTGCACGCTCCAGACGAAGCTGAACCACCAGGCCAAACGCCACGGCCTCGCCGTGCATGGCCTTGCACTCAGGCAGAATCGTTAGACCGTTGGCGATGGCATGCGCCAACGCCAAGCCACCGCTCTCAAAGCCGACGCCCGAGAGCAGAATATTGCACTCGATCAGGCGCTCAACCGCCGGCGATGTACGCCCCTTTTTGAGATCGCGCTTGGCAGCGACGCCGCATTCCATAAGCGTGTCGTAGCAGGCACGTGCCGCGACCAGTGCCAAGTGCCCCGGCGCGCCACCGTGCTCGTTGGCGCCGTGCGCCGCGGCGCACGAACGCGCCTCGAAGTACGTTGCCAGCGCATCGCCCATACCAGCGACCGTCATACGCAGTGGGGCCGCCGCGACCACGTTGGTATCGACCACGACCAGGTCTGGATTCTTCTCGAGCATCAGGTAGCGGTCGAACGACCCATCCTCGTGATACAGCACCGAAATCGCGCTGCACGGACCGTCCATCGAAGCCGCCGTGGGGCATACGCACAACGGCAGCTCGGCATAAAACGCTACTGCCTTGGCGATATCGAGCATCTTGCCGCCGCCAATGCCTACCACCATGTCGCAATACTCAGCCTGGGCTTCCTGAGCCATTTCGACAACGGCCTCTTCCGTACACGGACCGTTGTAAATCTTAAAGAACGGCTCGCTTAGATCTTCATCCAGAAATCCATCGACGATCTGCCTGCACAGCCGATCCTCGGTGCCCTGGTCAAACAAGACATAGGCAGCGCAGCCCAACCATGACAAATACCTGCCCTGACGCGAAAGTTCGCCCGGCCCCTGAACATACCGGCCGGGACCGCCGTAAACCATAGGAAGCGCCATACGAGAATCCGCCCTTCATCAAACAACGATTGGTGCAAACTAACCTGACCCCTTTGCACCAACTTGGTGCGATGGGGTCAGGTTAGTTTGCACCATAGCAAAAAGGGGCAAAGCCGTCTGCTGGCTTTGCCCCTTCCTTAGCTTGATTTACTCATCCATGAGATAGTAGTGTCCCAGCGCGTCGGCACCCAGGATGGCGTTTGCGACCATCTCGGGCGTCACCTCAAACGGCATATTGCACATGGTGTCATCGGGCGCGCAGGCGGCCTCGGCAATAATCATGGCCTGTTCGCGCGTAAGCTCGGCAACGCCAAGTTCCTTCATCGTGACCGGCAGGCCCAGCTCAATGCAGAAGCCCAAGACTTCCTCGAGTTTCTCAGTCGGAGCATCCTCGAGTACCAGCTGAACGATGGTGCCAAAGGCGACCTTCTCGCCGTGATACATGCCGTGGCACTCGGGCAGCATCGTCAGGCCATTGTGGATGGCATGAGCAGCAGCAAGGCCCGAGCTCTCAAAGCCAATGCCCGAAAGCAGCGTATTGGCCTCGATGATATGCTCGACTGCAGGCGTGAGCGCACCCTTCTCCAGCGCGACCTTGGCCTTGACGCCATCGGCCATAAGCGTCTCGTAGCAGAGCTTGGCGAGCGCCAGACCGGCCATGCCGCCCTTGCCGCCAGCGCAGGTGCCACCGTCGGCATCATGCGTCGCCTGGGCCTCAAAGTAGGTTGCGAGCGCATCGCCCATACCGGAAACCGTCAGGCGCACCGGGCTCGCCGCGATAACCGTCGTATCCATCAGGACAATGTTGGGGTTTGCCTTAAGGAAGAGATATTTATCGAACTGGCCATCGTCGGTGTAGAGCACCGAAAGCGCCGAACACGGGGCATCGGTCGAAGCAATGGTGGGGCAAATGATAACCGGGGACTCCAGGTAATAGGCGACGGCCTTCGCGGTGTCGAGGATCTTGCCGCCACCGACGCCGACGATGATGTCGCAACCGTTGTCGCGAGCGAGCGCGACCAGGCGATCGACCTCACCCTTGGAGCACTCGCCGTTAAAGTCCTCAAACAGCAGCTCGGCCTTAGCCTCGGCAAAACCGCCCTCGATCTTGGCACCGACGCGCTTCTTGCCCGAAGGCGTCACGATGACGAGGGCCTTAGCGCCGAGCGGCTCGACATAGGAGCCGAGCTTGGCGAGCTCGTCCGGACCCTGGATGTACTTGCTGGGGCTATTGAAAATTGCAGCCATAACTATCCCATTCTCTAAAAGAAAAAAGAAAGGGGCTCCGTACAGATACGTGCGGAGCCCCTCGTTACGATAACAAGAGTCGATTAGAAATCGATGTCGGTGTCGTAGTAGCAGGCCTTGAGGATCTTCTCGAAGTCGGCAGCCTTGGTCTCACGCGGGTTCTCGGGCGTGCAGGCGTCGGTCTCGGCGTTCGCAGCGATCTCGGGCAGCTTGGCGAGGAACTCCTCCTCGGAAACCATCTGCGGGTTCTCGGCGTCGACCTTCACGCCACCATTCGCGTAATCCTTGATGGACTGCGGAATGTTGAGCTGGTCGTTGAGGTCGCGAATCTTCTGGACGAGCGCAGCGATGAGCTCCTCGTTGGTCTCGCCGGGAAGGTGCAGGATCTCCTTGGCCACGTAAGCGTAACGCTCGGCAGCGCGCGGATCCTTGGAGTTCCACTGGATGACCTTGCCCAGGTACATGGCGTTAGCAGCACCGTGGATGATGTGGCCGTTCTCGAAGGCAGCACCGGTCTTGTGAGCCATGGAGTGAACGATGCCGAGCAGGCCCGAGGAGAAGGCGATACCGGCGATGCACTGAGCCTCGTGCATGTGCTGACGGGCCTCATGGTCGCCAGCATAGGACTTGGGCAGCCACTCGACGATCTCGCGGATGCCGTGCAGAGCGTTGGCGTCGGTGAACATAGAGGCGAAGGTGGAAACGTAGGCCTCCATGCAGTGGGTCAGAGCGTCCATGCCGGTGTGAGCGCACAGCTTGGCGGGCATGGTGTAGGTGAGCTCGGGGTCGACGATGGCGACATCAGGGGTGATGTTGAAGTCGGCCAGCGGGTACTTGATGCCCTTGGCGTAGTCGGTGATGACGGAGAACGCGGTGACCTCGGTAGCGGTACCGGAGGTGGAGGAAATGGCGCAGAAGTGAGCCTTCTGACGCAGCTCGGGGAAGCTGAACGGCTGGATGATGTTATCGAAGGACTCCTCGGGATACTCGTAGAAGACCCACATGGCCTTAGCGGCATCGATGGGCGAGCCGCCGCCGATGGCGATAATCCAGTCGGGCTCGAACTCGCGCATGGCCTCGGCGCCCTTCATGACCGTCTCGATGGACGGGTCGGACTCGACGCCCTCGAACAGCTTGACCTCGAAACCGCCTTCCTTAAGGTCGTTCTCGACGTCCTGCAGGAACCCGCCGCGGCGCATAGAGCTGCCGCCAGAAACGATGATGGCCTTCTTGCCCTTGAGGTTCTTCACCTCGTGGCGAGCGCCCTCACCAAAGTACAGATCGCGAGGATTGGTAAAACGTCCCATACTGTGCCTCCTAAACAAGCCCCTCTTAGACTTGCGTATATAACGGAGCACCCGATTGGCTCCGTTAGGACCGTTTTGCGCGTTGCCGGCGATGACAATGCGCGATGTCTAAACGTCTCAACGCTCAGACAAACACTATTCTACCGTTCTGGTTGGTCAGTTATTCACCTAAAGCCGACAATGATGAAACGTTTTTTCTATCCCTGAAGACCCTTGTGGGGCATTCATACTCCCAAGCTGGGCAAACGTTTTATCAAGGTTGACCACATATCCCGGGCAGGACGGTGCTCCTCCAAAATGTGCCCCGTTCGCCGCCAAAAATCGACCGTTTGCGGCACCGTGATACCACTCGGTCGTCCAAGGTGCCGACATTTGTGCGACATCCGTCTTCGTGGTGCAAAGGTGCAAGTCCAAGTGCGGCACCCCCGGTGTGCCACATGCGGGTAAACTAGAACCTTATATAGAGACATTTGAACCCTAACCGCAGCAAAGGAGGCCCCATGGCATTCGATCCCATTCAAGAGGATTGCCATCGCCTCGTTCTTGAGGCCTTGCGCCGCGACAATATCCCGCTCACCGACGGTGCCGCCGTAGAGCGTCTGATGGAACAATTCACCCGCAACCCTGCACCGCTCATCGTGCACGACCGCGACCGCGCCGGGCACCTCATTGCCAAGATGGTCGAGGCCTTCGACTACCGCATTCCCTTTATCCCCGACGATGCCCAAGCCGAGCAGGAAGAGGCCGCTGCCGAGAACATGCTTCGCGAGGCCGCCGCACTCGATCCGGCCAACTGGGATGCGCAGCGCATGCTGACGGCCCTCACCGCTGACTCCAACGAGGAATACGTGCAATATCTGGTGTCCAAGTGCGACGAGGTGGAGCACGATCTGGCGCTCAAGATTGCCTCGGCGCAGGACCCCTACGAGCGCGAGGCCGCAGGCGACCTGACCCGCCGTCCCTACCTGCGCTGGCTTGCCGCCTTGGCATCGCGCGCGCTCATTAGCGGCCGCTACCGCATGTCGCTCGAAGCCGCAAACCGCAGCCTCGACTTTGCCCCCAACGATCCTGCCGGCGTCCGCCACACCGCAATGCTCGCCATGGCAAAGCTCGAATACCCCGCTGAGGAGCTCAGGCGCTTTCGCTCTGCCCACTCCGTCCCCTATCTCGCCAACACGCCGCTGCGCCGTCGTCCCAAGGATGCAGAACGCGACTTGGACCCGTGGACGCTCATCGCGCTGATGAGCGCTGCCTGGCGCGAGCTGGATTACGAGGGCGCCGAACACTACCTGCGCATCCTTGCGCGCTCGTGCCCGCACGCAGCCGAGGCGCTCTACTTCCAAACCGAGTTTCCCGATGGCGTCTATGCCCGCGTCAACGTGGGTGCAGGCTCCACCGACGAGCTTGTCCTTGCGCTGTCCGAGGCGACGCCGGTACTGCAGGAGGGCCTGGGCGCCCCCGACAACGCCAGCTTTGCCGCCTGGATCGCCACCAACGACATCGTGCGCTCCCAGATCGACGAGCGCATCCTGCGCGCGGCCGAGCAGGGGCTTCCATTTAAGGGAGGGGACCTCTAATGGATCCGAGCGTCTACATCCCCGCCTACCTGGAGCGCACCTATCTGGCGTCGCACCCCGAGCTCACCGATGCAGCACGCGAGCTTGTCCATAACGACATTAGCGCGAATCCTCAAAAGTATGCGCAGGCCGAGCATGCCCAGGCACTGCTGTCCTATGCCGGCGTTCATCGCCACCTGCTCGACGAGCTCCATCGCATCGAGGACATGGGCAGCGACGAGGAGTTTGAGCAGACGCGCAACCGCCTGTTCGACGACATGCGTGATGAGCTGCTCAAGATCGTCCGCGTCGATGCGCTGGCCGTCGATGCCCAGCTGCTCGCCATCATTTTGGCGGACACGCCCGTCGACGCCTGCCTGGGCGACCTGATGAAGCTCGAGACGAGCACGGCCGACTACCTGCAACAGAGCGTGCCCGGGTTTGATATGGAGGCCCCGCACTACTGGGCCAATAATGTTTTGGCCGACGGTGTCACCGCAGCGGACCTTACCGTGAGCGAGCCGGCCCTTATCGGGTGGCTTCACACACTCGAAGCCATCTCGCAGCTGTGCATGGCGAGCGCTCGTTACCGCGCCGCCGCCAACTATTCTCGCCGTGTCCTTAAGGCGGAGGGCTATCCCACCCGGGCCGCCGGCACCGTATTGCTTGCCCTCGCCCGCTTGGAAGACCAGGACGGCTTTTTTGCCCTGGCGCATCAGCTCGAGGAACAGATGGGGGCAGACGCACTCGAAAACTCTCCTTGGTATCTGCTCGCCCGCACGATCTTGCTGTTCAAAACAAACAAGATGCGCCCGGCGACGCGCGCGCTGCGTGAGTTCGCTAACCGTTGCGAGGGTGGCGCGTTCTTCTTGCTGAACCCCATGTACCAGACGCCGTATCTTCCCTGCCGACCCGAGCCGCGCGACCCCTGGGACCTCTCGCACCAGGCGGTTTGGGAAGCCGACGGCATTATCTCGGACACCCCAGACTTTGCCCCCTGGGCCAACGCCTGCGAAGATGTATCGCAGCTCGCCCAGGAATTTGCGCGCCGCTACGGCTTTTAGCGACGCGATCGCCCCGACCATGTCATTCACGTTAGGAACGGCTTCATGAACCTCCGCTCATCTCTCGCCTGCACCTCGAGCGATATCGCCCGCTGGGGACTGCGCTCTGTCCTCAAACGCCAGGGTGGCGTGCTTCCCGGCCGCATCGCCATGAAGATCGACCCCGAGCTGCTAAGCGACCTCGCGAGCCTGGTCGACCGCAGCGTGGTGATCACCGGTACTAATGGCAAGACCACCACCTCCAACCTCATCGCTGACGCCGTTGCTGCCAGCGGCGCTACCGTGGTGTGCAACCGTGCCGGCAACAATATGGAGCCTGGTGTGGTGGGTGCTCTGCTCGAGGCCCGCGGCGGCCTTAAGCACACCAGCAGCGGCAAGCGCGTGGGCGTTTTTGAGTGCGACGAGCTCTACACCGTGCGCGTCCTGCCCAAGCTCAAGCCGACGTACTTTGTGCTGCTCAACCTGTTCCGCGACCAGCTAGACCGCTACGGCGAGATCGACCATACCCAAGACGTCATCGCCCATGCGTTGGAGCTCTCTCCGACGACAACGCTCATCTACAACGCCGACGATCCGCTGTGCGCCTCGATCGCCGCGCGCGTCCCCAACACGAGCATCGCCTTTGGCATCGACGGCGCCACGGGCACCGAGTCCGACCGCATTAGCGACTCGCGTTTTTGCTCGCAGTGCAACGCCCCGCTGGAATACGACTATGTGCAGTACGGACAGCTGGGCGCCTATCATTGCCCTTCGTGCGGCTGGGGTCGCCCCGCGCTGCTCCGCCGCGTGACGGGCGTTGAGCTCGGCTGCGACGGCTACGGCTTTGACCTGGCCTTTGGACCCGAGGTCAACGCGCCCGCCGTGCACATCGCCACGCGCTACAACGGCCT
Organism: Collinsella sp.; assembly: GCA_019414445.1. Lineage (GTDB taxonomy): Bacteria > Actinomycetota > Coriobacteriia > Coriobacteriales > Coriobacteriaceae > Collinsella. The sequence goes on along the minus strand of DXMA01000004.1, from coordinate 125,887 downwards.
GTACATGGTCTATAACGTCGCCGCCGCCTTCTTTACGGCGCACGAGCTGGGCGTGGACGCGGCGCACCTGCAGCCCACGCTTAATGCCTACGTGCCCGCCGGCGGACGCATGGGCCGCTGGGATATTGCCGGCCGCACCGTCGAGGCCAACCTGGCCAAGAATCCCGTGGGCTTCGATCGCCAGATCCAGTCCATTAAAACGGCAGGTGGCAGGCTCTGCGCCTTCTTCCTAAACGATAACGATGCCGACGGCCACGATGTCTCGTGGATCTACGATGTCGACTTCGAGCGCATCGCCGACACGCCGGGTCTTGTCGCCTTTGCCGGAGGCACGCGCGCGCACGACATGCAGGTGCGCCTCAAGTACGCCGGCATCGATGCCGCGATTATCTCGGACGTCGCGCAGGCAATTGGCGCCGTGGCAGACGAGGCCGCCGATGACACCTTCTACGCCGTCGCCAACTACACGGCCTTCCCGCCGTTGGTCAAAGAACTCGACGGACTGAAGGGCGCCACTTCCGACGCTGTTGCCGGGCGCGCCGTAGCCCGTGCCGACGGCAGCGCTCTTCCTGTCGGCATCGCACCAGTCGAGCTTTCGCGCCCGCTGCGCATCGTCTACCTGTATCCCGATGCCCTTAACCTCTACGGCGACGGCGGCAATGTTATCGCGCTCGAGCGCCGCTGCGCCTGGCGCGGCATCCCCGTTCGCGTGGATGAGGTCCGCATGGGCGAGGTGCTCGATCTGCATGATGCCGATATCGTCATGATGGGCGGCGGCTCCGACCGCGACCAGCTAGCCGTGGCACACGAACTGCTCGCCCAAAAAGACAAGGTCGCGGCCTATGTTAAGGATGGCGGCTCGCTGCTTGCCATCTGTGGCAGCTATCAGCTGCTCGGCCGTTCGTACTATATGGGCGAGGATCGCATCGAGGGTCTGGGGGTCATTGCCGCCGAAACCGTACGCGGCTCCGACCGCCTGATCGGCAACGTAGCCGTCAAAACCGACCTGGCACCTGAGCCCTTTGTGGGATTCGAAAACCATGGCGGCCGCACGCTTTTGGACGCCGACGCCACGCCGCTCGGAACGTCCGTCGTCACTGGCACCGGCAACAACGGCGACGACGGCTTTGAGGGTCTGATCTACAAGGGCGTCATCGGCACGTACCTGCACGGCCCGGCGCTACCCAAGAATCCCGAACTCGCCGACTGGCTGATCGCGCACGCCCTCGAGCGCCGCGGCGATGCGCAGGCCACAGCCCTGCTGCCGCTCAAGCCCCTCGACGACACCTACGAGCGCGCCGCCCACGACGCCGCCATGAAGCTCCTCCCCTAGCACCTCACAACCACAAAGGGGACAGGCACCTTTGTGGTGGTTTTGACCCATCCCAGCGGTTTGTCTCAATCTGTAACATCTAGACCGTTAAAAGTCGTCTTACTGTTACAGAATGAGATGTTCGTCCCGACGCCTGCCTTTTGTCTCGATCTGTAACAGATAGAGCCGATTTGCCCGCCCAGATGTTACAGATTGAGATATTTGAAAATCGGAATAGAAGCCTACTCCTTTGTGGTGGTTTTTCAGTTTGCCAACGATATGTGAACGGCTAAAAAAGTCTGCTATACTCTTTCCCGCTGTCCCCATCGTCTAGCGGCCAAGGACGCCACCCTTTCAAGGTGGATATCGCGGGTTCGAATCCCGCTGGGGGCACCATTTGAAATGCAAAGCCCGTTACCCTTGTGGTGACGGGCTTTTTTCTTCTCCAACGCCGGGATTCGAACCCGACAGGGTGCGGAGCTGAGGAAACGCGTAAGCGTTTTCCAGCGCAGCACGCAAGGAGCGGAGCGACGCAGCGAAAGCGGGCGGCGCCAGCCGCACGCGGACATCCCGCTGGGGGCACCATTTAAACTGAGAAGCCCGTTGCCCTCGCGGTAACGGGCTTTTTGCTGCCGATACGCCGGGATTCGAACCCCGAAGGCATAAAATCACACTGTCATCCAAGGGCCCGTGGACAAAAAATAGCAAATATGAGTACTGTTACCAATTTAGTAACAGCGATTTCATGCCATCAGAAGGCGATTTGGACACAAGGCGGTAGCGCACAGAGATGTGGTGTAAGAGGCGGGGCATGCCCCGCCTCCGCCCTTTCTTGAAAGGGAGGGGACACCGCCTAGAATTCGTCGTTGGAGTAATGAAGGTGACGAATGGAAGGAAAGGCGATGCCCCAAGAAGAGAGTGTACTGCGCCTCGGCCGCGACGAGGCCCTCGAGGCGGCGAGGCTTTGGCAGGAGTGCGGCGACGCGCGCGAGTTCGCGTGCAGGGTGCTGGGCAGCGTGATGAACGCGCTGATGGACTCCGAGGCCCAGCAGATGTGCGGCGCGAGCCGCAACGAGCGCAGCGACGGCAGGGAGAACAGCCGCAACGGCTACCGCCCCAGGTCGCTCAAGACCGCCGTGGGCGACGTGGAGCTCGAGATACCCAAGCTCAGGCACGGCACCTACTACCCCGAGGGCATGCTCGCGCGATGGTCGCGCGTCGACACCTCGGTGGCCGCCATCGTGCAGGAGATGCACGTATGCGGCGTGTCCACCCGCAAGGTCGAGCGCGTGGCGTCCAAGCTGGGCATATCCTCGCTGTCGAGCTCGGAGGTCTCGAGCCTCTGCTCCGACCTCGACGCCGAGGTGGCGGAGTTCCGCCGCCGCGACCTGTCGGGCACGCCGTGCTGCTACCTGTGGCTCGACGCCACCTACATGAGCTGCAGGGTCGGCTCGTCGGTCGTCTCGCAGGGCGTCGTGACCGCGATCGGGCTGGGCGCCGACGGGCGCAAGCACTTCCTGGGCTGCGACGTGGTCGACACCGAGAGCGAGGACTCCTGGGCGGCATTCCTCGGCGGGCTGCGCGAGCGCGGGCTGGCCGGCGTTCGCCTCGTGGTCTCCGACAGCCACGCCGGGCTCGTGGCCGCCGTCTCGCGCCTGTTCCAGGGCTGCGCCTGGCAGCGCTGCGTGACGCACCTGCAGCGCAACCTCCAGAGCGCCTGCTCGGGCAGGCCCGAGGACTCCAAGGCGGCCGTCAGGGACCTCGTGCATGCCGCGGTCTACCAGGACGACCCCGACCTCGCGCGCTGCGTGTGGGCCGAGGCGGCGCCCTGGGTGGCGTCGGTGTCCGCCAGGGCCGGCGAGGTCTTCGAGCAGGCCGAGGACTCCGCGCTGGCGTTCACGGCCTTCCCCAGGGCGCACTGGGCCAAGCTCCGCACCAACAACGTCCAGGAGCGCGCCAACCGCGAGATCAAGCGCCGCTACAGGGTCGTGCAGTCCTTCCCCTCGAGGGAGTCGATGCTGCGCCTGACGTGCGCGAGCCTCATGGAGACCGAGGGACAGTGGTCCCAGCAGCGCGTGTTCTCCGAGGCCTCGGCCGCCGAGGGCTTCGCCGAGCCCGCGGACAGGCCGGCCCCGACAGAGGGGAGGCGCCGCGCGCTCGGGCGGCGCGCCAGGGAGATAGTGGACGAGATAGTCGAGAGGCGCGGTCTCAAGAAGGAGTAATATCGGGACTTGCAGCGACGGACCTCAGGACGCTCTTACACCACGTCTGCGCGCGCCACCCACAAGGCGTCCTACGGCGGAGGAATTGCAGGCATTTATCAGCTAAGTACTTGGACATATGTTGCGTAACACTGCATATTTTGCAAAAAGATAATGCTACAGGGCTTGTGACAGTACTCATATTTGACGTTTTTTGCCCACGACCCCTTATTGCGTGGGCGAATCAGTTGCAAAGCGGGATCCAAAGCGTCCTTCGCAAACAAATAGCCGGGGCCCGCGCGATGCGGACCCCGGCTCAATACCGTGACGATATGTCAGTTACGCTCTACACGTAGAACAGGATGTCGTCGTAGGTCGGGACCGGCCAGTAGTCGGCGGCCACGATCTCCTCCATGGCATCCACGGCGGCACGCAGCGTATCCATAGCGGGAACGACCTCGTGCGCGTACACGTTGGCCTGCTCCTGGCCATCGAGGGCCTCGGCCTTCTGATGCACGGCGTCGAGCGCCTTGATGGAGTCGTTGATGGCGGTGATGCCGTTGCAGAGCTTGTTGAGCGTGTTCTGCTCGCACTGCATGGCGGCATCGGCACCGGCGGCACGGATTGCCTCCAAGCCCTTGGCGACCTTGGTGGCATAGGCGGTGATGACCGGACGATAAGTACGACGCGCCTCGCGAATCATCGTGGTGGCCTCGATGTTCATGAGCTTGTTGTACTTCTCGAGCTTGCAGTCGTAGCGGCACTGGGCCTCGGCGCGGGTCAGAACGCCCGTCTCCTCAAAGAGCGCGATAGCCTTATCGGAAACAAAGGCGGGAAGAGCGTCGGCCGTGGTCTTGTTGTTGGCAAGGCCGCGCTTCTCGGCCTCGATGGGCCACTCGTCGGAGTAACCGTCGCCGGAGAACAGGATGCGCTGGTGATCGGTCAGCACCTTCTTGCAGTACTCGAGCGCGGCGTCCTGGAACTTATCCTCGGGCGTACCCTCGAGTGCGTCGGCGAAGGACTTGAGCGACTTGGCCACGGCGGCATCGAGCACCAGGTTGGAGTCGGAGACGTTCTGCTCGGAGCCGCAGGCACGGAACTCGAACTTGTTGCCGGTGAAGGCAAGCGGGGAGGTGCGGTTGCGGTCGGTGTTGTCCTGCATCAGCTTGGGCAGGGTATCGGCGCCCAGGTCGAGCACGCCGCGCGTGGCATGGACGGAAGCCTTGCCGTCGATGATCTTCTCGACGACCTCGGTGAGCTGGTCACCCAGGAAGATGGACATAATCGCCGGAGGAGCCTCGTTGGCGCCCAGACGATGATCGTTGCCGGCCGAGGCAACGGAGGCACGCAGGAGTTCCTGATAGTTATCGACGGCTTCGATCACCGCGGTGAGGAAGACGATGAACTGCAGGTTGTCGAGCGGGGTATCGCCCGGGTCGAGCAGGTTCTCGGACTCGGTGCCAAGCGACCAGTTGTTGTGCTTGCCCGAACCGTTGATGCCCTCAAACGGCTTCTCGTGCAGCAGGCAGACCAGGTCGTGACGGGAGGCGATGAGCTTCATCTTCTCCATCATGACCAGATTCTGGTCGATGGCCTCGTTGACCTCGCCGTAGACAGGGGCGAGCTCATGCTGGCAGGGAGCGACCTCGTTGTGCTTGGTCTTGGCAGGAATGCCAAGCGCCCACAGTTCATCGTCCAGGTCCTTCATATAGGCCGAGACGGTGGGGCGGATAGCGCCAAAGTAGTGCTCCTCGAGCTCCTGGCCCTTGCAGGGGGCAGCGCCAAAGAGGGTGCGACCGGTGATGACCAGGTCCCTGCGCTTGCGGTAAGCGTCCTTCTTGATCAGGAAGTACTCCTGCTCATCGCCCACGGAAGGAACGACCTTCTTGGGGGTCTTGCCAAACAGCGCCAAAACGCGCTTGGACTCACGCGAGAGTGCGGTCATGGAGCGCAGCAGCGGGGTCTTCTTGTCCAGGGCCTCGCCCGTGTAGGAGCAAAAAGCCGTGGGGATGCACAGGACATCGTCCTTAATGAATGCGGGGCTGGTGGGATCCCAAGCGGTGTAGCCACGGGCCTCGAAGGTGGCACGCAGGCCGCCGTTGGGGAAGCTGGAGGCGTCCGGCTCGCCCTGGATGAGGTTCTTGCCCGTAAACTTGGTAATGGCGGTGCCGTCGTGGTTGGGCTCGAGGAAGCTGTCGTGCTTCTCGGAAGTAATGCCCGAAAGCGGCTGGAACCAGTGCGCGTAGTGCGTCGCGCCCTTGGAGATGGCCCAGACCTTCATGGCGTGGGCAACGGCGTTGGCCACATCCAGGTCGAGCGGCTCACCGTCCTCGAGGGTTGCAGCAAGGCGCTTCCAAATGTCCTTGGGGAGGTAGTCCTTCATGACTTCCTCAGAGAACACCATGGTCCCGAAGCGGTCAGTAAGTTCGGCCATACGGAACTCCCTTCGTATCGGCACCGCGTGAGAAGCGGTGTTGATTACTAACGAACGAGTCATAGATTAGGCTCGTCGTGTTTCCGCAACATTACCGTTATGTTGCTGTCACGAAACCAATCAATGAGGTTACCGCATCGCGGCGGCGTTGCCGCCCTCAACAGCCAATCAACTGTATAAATTGCAGACCTCTCCCCATGGTTTAAGGGTAGTCAATTTGGGATGGGGCTCTATTAACTGGTATTTCGCATCAGATACCAGTCTTTATAGCCCCATCCTAGATTGACCGCTCTGCTATAGGGAATGTCGATAGCAAGGCTTCTTTGATTGGTATCCCCGAATAGCGAGTGAAACTCCACCGTGACACAGTGGTGCTGTAGAATCCTTACAACACATCACACTATTACGTATCTAAAGGAGCACGATATGCGCGTCGACGAGGTTTTTAAGCAGGCAGCATCCCAGGGCACCGCACCCGTTTCGTTTGAGATGTTCCCGCCCAAGGGCGAGCTGACCCTCAACACGGCTCGCGAGGTGGCAGGCAATCTGTGCAAGCTTTCGCCGAGCTTTGTCTCGGTCACCTGCTCTGCCGGCGGCTCGGGCAACGGCGCCACCACCGCCCCCATCGCGCATATGATTACGAGCGAATTCAATACGCCCTCGGTGGCGCACCTCACCTGCGTTGGCCGCACACATGCCGATATCGCCGCCAAGATTGACGAGTATCGCTCGGCCGGCGTTGAAAACATCCTGGCCCTGCGCGGCGACCTGCCCGCTGGCGCGACTGAGGACGACAAGCCCGCCTCCGACTACGCCTACGCCCGTGACCTCATCCCCGAGCTCGTCGACGCCGGCTTTTGCGTGGGCGCCGCAGCCTACCCCGAGGGTCACATTGCCTGCGAGGATCTCAACCTCTCGGTCGAGCACCTCAAGCAAAAGCAAGATGCCGGCGCAAGCTTCTTTGTGACACAGCTCTTCTTTGATAACGAGTGCTTCTATCGCTTCCGCGAGCTCGCCGACAAGGCCGGCATCACCGTGCCCATCACCGCGGGCATCATGCCGTTTATGGGCAAGTCGCAGATCAGCCGCATGGTCTTTATGTGCGGCGCGTCGCTGCCCTCCCCCGTCATCAAGATCCTCGCCAAGTACGAGAACGACCCCGAGAGCCTGCAGGCTGCCGGTGTAGATTATGCTGCTCGTCAGCTTTGCGACCTTAAGGAGCACGGTGCCGACGGCCTGCACCTGTACACTATGAACCGTCCTGCAATCGCCGCGACCATTATGGAGCGCCTGGGGTAATGGAAAAACCGCACGTCGATACAACCGTTGCAGAAGTGCCGGCCGACCTTGCGTCGCCGGCGCTTTACCGTATCGACGCTGCCCACCACCCTCGTGTCGACCGTGCCGAGATGCTGCGGTATCTGGGCTACGGCGGCCAGCAGATTGAGCCCGAGCTGTCACGTCGAATTGAGCTTGTCGTTGAGCGTCTGGAGCTGGATATCGAGCCCCGCGGCGTGCGACGCGTGTTTGCCGTCGATGCCACGGGCGTCGACGAACAGGGCGAGCCCTGCATCCGCTTGGTTGGCACCAATGTTGAGCTGCGGGGTCGTGATATCTATCGCCACCTTAAGGACGCCCGCCTGGCGGCGCTCATGGCCTGCACCCTCGGCATGGACGCCGAGCGTCGTCTGCGTACCACGGGAGCCCAGCAGCCTCTGGAAGGCGCCGTGCTCGACGCCGCATGCTCTGCCTATGTAGAAGCCGCCATCGAGCAGATGGACCAGCAGGTCAAGGCTGCGGCCGCTGCACACGGGCTCGCCGGTAACTGGCGCTTTAGTCCCGGCTATGGCGACTGCCCGCTCTCGGCCCAGCGCTCAATCGTGGATGCACTCAACGCCACGCGCCTCATTGGACTTACCGTCACCCCCACCAGCCTGCTCATGCCCACCAAGAGCGTGACCGCGGTGATCGGTCTGTTTGACGGCGAAGTCCACGACGCCCAGAGCCGCCCCACCTGCAATATCTGCCGCATGCGCGAGCACTGCCGCTTCCGCGCCGCCCACACCACCTGCTATTCCAGCCATTAGGAGCCCCCGATGTTTACTCCGCTTATCACTCATGATCTGGACGGTGCCGCGCTGGCGGCGCCCGTCAATACTGCGCGTTGTAACGGCGCCACGTACAAGACGCGCACGATCGACGACCTTCGCGTTAAGGACGATCGCCTGCGCGCCGCCATCGAGGGCACCGGGCACCTGCTGTTCGACGGCGGCATGGGCACCATGCTGCAGGCGGCCGGCATGAAGGCCGGCGCTCTGCCCGAGCTGCTCAACTTTGAGGAGCCCCAGGTCATTACCGACATTCAGCGACAGTACGTCGAGGCCGGCTGTGACGTGATCACCGCCAACACCTTTGGTGCCAACGCCCACAAGCTCGACGGCGCCGCCACCGCTGCAGACGTCTTTGCCGCGGCCGTCACCTGCGCCCGCGTGGCCGGCGCCCGCTACGTCGCCGGCGACATCGGCCCCATCGGCTCCCTGCTGCGCCCCCTGGGCACCCTCAGCTTTGACGAGGCCTACGACCTTTTTGCCGAGGAGGTGCGCGCCGGCGTCGCCGCGGGCGTGGACCTCTTTATTATCGAGACTATGACCGATCTTGCCGAGATCAAGGCGGCAGTCCTCGCCTGCCGCGAGAATTCTGACCTGCCCGTCTTTGCCACCATGACCTTTGAGGAAGACGGCCGCACCTTCTTGGGCACGAGCCCCGAGGTCGCCGCCATCACCCTTGACGCCATCGGCGCCGACGTCCTGGGCATCAACTGCAGCCAGGGCCCGGCCGAGCTCCGAGGACTCGCCGCGCGTATGCTCACCGTCACCGACAAGCCCGTTATGGTGCAGGCCAATGCGGGACTGCCCCGCGTGGACGATGACGGCAATACCGTCTTTGATATCCAGGCACCCGAGTACGCCGAGGCCGTCGCCGGTATGATTGCCGACGGCGTAAGCGTCGTGGGCGGCTGCTGCGGAACCACGCCGGCACACATGGCCGCCCTGCGCACGCTTATCGACAACCACACGCCCAGCACGCGCCACCGCAAGCCCAGCATGTCGGTCACGAGCGCTCAGACGGTCGTGGACCTTCCCTGTGACGGCCACAAGATTGCCGTCATCGGCGAGCGCATCAATCCCACCGGCAAAAAGCGCCTGCAGCAGGCCCTGCGCGACGGCGACCTAGACTACGTCGTAAGCCAGGGCATCAGCCAGCAGGAGCAGGGTGCCGATATCCTGGACGTCAACGTGGGCCTGCCCGAGATCGACGAGGTCAAGATCATCCAGCAGGCCACCGAGCAGCTCCAGGGTTCCACGCTCCTGCCGCTGCAGATCGACTCCACCGACCCCGCAGCCGTCGAGGCAGCCGTGCGCCGCTACGCCGGCAAGCCCATCATCAACTCGGTCAACGGCAAGCAGCAGATCATGGACGAGATCTTCCCGCTGGTCGCCCACTACGGCACCAACGTTGTCGGCCTTACGCTCGACGAAGGCGGCATCCCCGATACCGCCGAGGCCCGCTTTGCCATCGCCGAGCGCATCGTGGCCGAGGCTGCCCGCTACGGCATCGGCCCGGACCGTATCCTCATCGACTGCCTGGTCATGACCGCCTCGACCAATCAACGCCAGGCCGAGCAGATCCTGCGCGCCATGTCCCTGTGCAAGGAGCGCCTGGGCGTCAAATGCGCGCTCGGCGTGTCGAACATCAGCTTTGGTCTGCCTGCCCGCCCGCTGCTGGGCTCGGTCTTTTTGGCCGCCGCCTTTGGCGCGGGCCTCGATGCCCCCATCATGAACCCGGGCTCCAAGCGCTTTATGGACACCGTCTACAGCTATCGCGTCCTGAGCGTTGAGGACGAGGGCTCGACCGGATACATCGAGCGCTATGCCGGCTGGACCGATCCGTATAAGATCGCCGCCAACCCGGCAGCAGCTCAGGCCGCATCGACCGACACCGTGCCCGCTGCCGGCACCGCCGGCACCGACGGCAACGACGACCCGATTCGTCGCATGGTCGTCTCGGGCCGCAAAGGCGAGATCGCTGCCGAGACCGAGCGTCTGCTGGCAGACCACGACGCCATGGACCTTATCAACAACCACTTTATCCCCGCCCTCGACGAGGTGGGCGTCCTCTTTGACCAGGGCAAGTTCTTCTTGCCGCAACTCATGGCCTCGGCCGAAGCCGCACGCGTGGGCTTCGACACCATCAAGCGCCTGATGCCCGCCGGCGAGATCGCCGACAAGGGCAAGATCTGCGTGGCCACCGTCAAGGGCGACATCCACGATATCGGCAAGAACATCGTCAAGATGCTGCTCGACAACTACGGCTACACCGTCTTTGACCTAGGCCGCGATGTCGACCCGCAAGAGGTGCTCAAGACCGTGCAGGAGCGTGACATCAAGCTCGTCGGCCTCTCGGCGCTTATGACCACCACGGTCGTCGCCATGGAAGAGACCATCAAGTTGCTCCATGCCGAGGTTCCGGGCGTCAAGATCATCGTGGGCGGCGCCGTGCTCACCCCCGAATACGCCAAGCAAATCGGCGCGGACTACTACGCCAAGGACGCCGCCGAGAGCGCTCGTATCGCCGAAGAGGTCTTTGGGAAGTAACACAACGGAAACAACCGAGCACCAAAACGTGCCGCACGCGCCACTTGGCACGTGCGGCACGTTAGAATAGATAAGACTATGCTCGTTTTGGCAGATAGGAGCGCAAGGATGGCGATCACGCCCGCAGAAATCGCGGAAACCCGCGGCATGGTTGAGGAACAGAACCTCGACATCAGGACCATCACCATGGGTGTTTCGCTCATGGGTTGCGGTGACGAGAACCTCGACCGCATGTGCACGAAGATCTACGACCATGTGACGCACACGGCTGAGCATCTGGTCGAGACCGCCGAGAACCTCGAGCGCGAGTACGGTATCCCCATTGTCAACAAGCGCGTTTCCGTCACCCCGGTGGCGCAGATCGCCGCGTGCTGCAAGGATGAGGACCTCACCCCCATCGCGCATGCCCTCGACCGCGCGGCCGAGACGCTCGGCATCGATTACCTGGGCGGCTTCTCCGCGCTCGTCCAGAAGGGCATCGGCGACGCCGACCGCCGCGTCATCCAGTCCATCCCCCAGGCGCTCGCCACCACGAGCCGTGTCTGCTCCAGCGTCAACGTCGCCAGCCTGCGCGCCGGCATCAACATGGACGCCGTGCTTATGGCCGCCCAGACCATCATCGATGCCGCTAAACTCACGGCCGACCAGGATTCCGTCGGCGCTTCCAAGTTTGTCTGCTTTGCCAACATGGTCGAGGACTCCCCGTTTATGGCGGGCGCCGTCCACGGCGGTGGCGAGGCCGACGCCGTCATCAACGTAGGCGTCTCGGGCCCCGGCGTTATGGCCGCAGCCCTGGAGACGCTGCCCGACTCTGCATCGATGATGGAAGTCGCCGAGAAGATTAAGCAGACCGCCTTTAAGATCACCCGTGCCGGCGAGCTCATGAGCCGCGAGGCCGCCCATCGCCTGGGTGTCGAGAAGGGCATTGTCGACCTGTCGCTGGCTCCCACGCCCGCCATCGGCGACTCCGTCGCTCGCATCCTCGAGATCATCGGCGTGGGCACCTGCGGTGGTCCCGGCACGACCTGCGCGCTCGCCATGCTCAACGATGCCGTCAAGAAGGGCGGCGTCATGGCTAGCTCCAGCGTGGGCGGTCTCTCGGGTGCTTTTATCCCCGTGTCCGAGGACGCCGGCATGATCGCCGCCGTCGAGGCCGGCGCGCTTTCGCTCGAGAAGCTCGAGGCCATGACCTGCGTGTGCTCCGTTGGCCTGGACATGATCGCCATCCCCGGCGACACCCCGGTCGAGACCATCGCCGGCATTATCGCCGACGAGATGGCCATCGGCGTCATCAACAACAAGACCACGGCCGTCCGCGTGATTCCCGCCATTGGCAAGGGCGTGGGCGACTGCGTCGAGTACGGCGGCCTATTTGGCCGTGCGCCTATCATGCCGGTGAACCCCAACGCCGGCACCGTGCTTGCCCACCGTGGCGGACGCTTCCCGGCACCGCTGAACTCGCTCAAGAACTAGCTGAGGGGGACTGGCGAGGAGCCCCGGGGAGGGCAAATATATAAGGTCGCCTGCTCGGACAGTCCTGACTCGCACGGAGAGCACATTAAGTGCTCTCCGGCTCGTGCGGAACTCGCGATCGACCTTATATATTTGCCCTCCCCGGGGCTCCCGCACAACGGGACCTCAGTTGGGTTCTATCCCGTATGGCAGTCGCTTCGCTCCTGCCCGCCTTGGTTGTGAGGGCGGTTTGGCGTTGGATCGGTTCTTTCTGATATATGCTGGTTGCGGCTCTTCTTTTGGGAGGAGTCGCTTTTTTGTTGCTAGGAGGTTGGCCCGTGGTTGATGGGGACGCTCGCTCTGAGCTTCTTTCCGCTGATTGGAATGGCGAATGGATGCGCCTGCAGGCTGGTCGGCGGCGGGCTGATGATTCTTTTGAGTGGGATAAAAGGGCTCGGCATTTTCGGCCGCTTGAGACTGCTCCGTATGCCCGGGACTTTATTAAGCTGTTGGCGTTAAAGCCTGGTGAATCCGTGCTTGATATGGGGTGTGGAGCTGGGTCGATTGCTATTCCGCTTGCTCAGGCTGGGCATCCTGTGATTGCAGCCGACTTCTCCCCCGCTATGTTGGGCACCCTTGATGCCGGCATTGAGTATTACGGGCTCGAGGGGCGCATAACGCCGCTTGAGCTTGCTTGGGATGATGATTGGGATTTGGTTGGACCGGTCGCGAAAGCGGTGGATGTTGCCTTTGCCAGTCGGTCGGTTACGACGACCAATCTAAAAGATGCGCTTGCCAAGCTTAATCGAACGGCTCGTCGGCGTTGTGCTGTCACGATGGTCGCCAACTCCAGCCCGCGCTATGATCTGCACTTGATGAACGCCATCGGCGCCTCGGTTACCTGCAGCAATGGCTTTGTGTACGCCTTTAACATTCTCATTCAGATGGGTGCCCTGCCGCAGGTCACGTACTTTGAATCGCCTCGTCGCGATACCTTCGATAGCCCTGAGGCAGGCGTGGCGGACTTTTCCCGCATGCTTGAGCATGGCAACGAGGATAAGGTCGACCGTCTGCGCGACTACATCGCCCAACACATGATCGAGAATCCCCATGCCGGTGAGCCGGGCTCCAAGGGCGTGCCGCAGGGGTGCTATATGCTCGACCATATCCGTAAGGTTCGCTGGGCGTTTATTGCATGGGAACCGGTCTCTGAATCCCGCTCGTAGCCCGTTCACAGCCCGAGCTGCCCATCACCTCGGCATCCGCATTCTTTGCGAACTGGGCAAACGCGCCCCACACCGCGCCGTTCCTGCGCTATCGTGGGACAGCTCACGTAGATTAAGGCCCCGTCGCGGGGCGCCCCATACATAGAAAGCGAGAACCCATGGCACTGACAGGAGCCCAGGTCAAGCAGCTTCGCAGCATGGCCCATCACCTCAACCCCGCCATCATCATCGGCAAGTCCGATATCAACGAGGGCACCGTCGAGCAGACGGTCGCCTATCTGGAGAAGCATGAGCTCGTTAAGTGCTCTGTACTGGACGGCTCCAGCCTTTCTGCCCGCGAGGCCGCCGAAGAGCTTGCCGAGCGCTGCCACGCCGAGGTCGTTCAGGTCATCGGCCGCAAGTTCTCGCTGTATCGCGAGTCCTCGCGCAAGGATATCGAGAAGATCAAGCTCGTCTAAGAGCCAATGATCCGGCGAGCCAACACATAGCAAGCTTACGGGTGCCCAAGTACTTCGGGCGCCCGTTTTTTATCGCTCGACCAGCACGCGATTGAGCCGTCCCTCCACCAAGCGCTCGTATAGACGCCGCGTCTCGGGCTCGGGCACGCCATTGACCTGCTCCCTCAGATGGTGTATATGCCCACTGTATAGCTCGACGATATCGCGCCTCCGCCCCGCCGCACTGTAGACACGCATGGCGCAGCGCACCATATCCTCACGCGCCGTTTCCTGTCGAAGACCCGACTCCGCCAGCCAAATCGCCGACTGCAGATCGTTTTCTTCTAGAGCGGCATTTGCTCCCTTAATCATGCAATCGATGTACTTTGACTGCATAATGCGTCGCATACGCAAAAAGTAGGTGGGATTACAGCCATTGGGAACATACAGCGGTCCGGCATAAAGCTGCTCAATCTTAAGGCACAGCTCAACTAAATGGGGCCCGCGCGCACCCGTGCGATTTCCCAAAACCTCGCGGCTTATCTGGTCAAACAGCCGTACATCGGTCTTGACGTAGTCGCCGTTGAGTCCGATGCATTCATTTTGGATGAGCACACACGACTTGCCATCCGGCGTCGGTCCCAAAGCCGACCGCAAGCGCGATATCGTCGAGTACAGGTTGTTGCGGGCGCTATTGAACTCGGCATGGGGCCACAACTCCATGGCCAGCGTCTCGCGGTCGACGAGCGCATCCATGCCCAGCGCAAGCCGCTCGGCAAGTGTCGCCGCCTTCTTGCGGCGCCACATTTTGTCCGTGATGGGAAACCCGTCGCGCTCGGCGCGGAACGCACCAAACATGCGAATCTCGATATGGTCGATGGTATCAACGGCTTCAACCTCGCCGGCCTGGAACAGGCGCTCGCCCTCCCCTTCCAGACCATCGCGCAGCGAGTACCGCGACAGCTCGCGCACGGGAAGCTTCTTGCGAATCCTGGTCGCCGGCTCGCCCAGACAATGCATGGCAAGGCGCGCAAAGAGCCGATACGATGGCTCCAGAATCCCCGCACGATTCATGGACATCCAGGCCGCAAGATCGCTGTCTCGGCCCGCACAGGCCAAATGCAGCGCCACCATCCAGGCCTCCGCTCCACCAACCTGCGTCTGGCTTATATCGAGTAGCTCCGCTTCCTCGCGCACCGAAACCATCGAGGTGTTACGCAGATACGCCGCGCGCTCCAACAGCAATGCGTTATCGCGCATGTACGCAATCGACTCCTCGGCAAGTTTGAGCACTTGGACCGCACGGAACTTTGCATTAACCGGCCGTCCCTCTGCCAGCGACTGCCAGCCTTCTAGCAACAGGCCAAACAGCTGAATCTGGTTGTCGCGCATGCGCACGGCAAAACGATCGAGCTCGTTGAATGCCGCGTCGTCGGTTACCGGCAAGCCGGAAAGGAGCCGCCGTGCCGCCAACACCATGCGCACCCAGATAGCCATCGCCTTGAGCCCACGTACGTCGAGCGCCTCCCGCACCACCGTCATCTCGTCGTCGCGCTCGTCGGTTCCCGCAAACGACCCGTCAAAAAGCTCCACCAGCATGCTGTCGGCCCGTATAACAATCCCCGCGATGTCGAGCTCGCAGTCGTAGGCCTTGCTCGTTTTGAGCTGCTGTAGAACGCCGCCGTCATCTCCCCGCTCGGTCAGGCAGCGCTTGACCTCGATATGCGCGGACAACATATCGAGTGCGGTATGGGATGTCTCGATTTCTGGCACGGTCAGGTTCGTAGGAAGCCCAAGCCCGTTGTCCCCATAGCAAACAGCCGTCAGTGTCTGGGCCACCCTCCATGAAACAGGGTCTATTTCGCAGGCCGCCCGTTCGCCCCCGCGCTCGATGACCGATGCCATATAGCGAGCGAGCTTTGTATTGGACACGCTGACCGCTGCCAGATATACGCCAAGCGCCTCGGCAGGCGTTGGCTCTGGAGCCGGATCCTCGGCATCGATCGTGCCCAGCGCTGCTCGGCAGATATCGGCCCCGTGCCCCGTCAGAGCCAGATCGACCCCATACTGCCCAGCAAGTTCAAGGACCGCATCACGGTCCAAAAAAGCGTCCGCCAGGCCCATCGCCGCATCGCATCGGCCCGCCTTAAGCAAAATCCGGGCCGCCCTCGGAACAAGTTCGGGGCGAACCTCGGCCACCAACTTACGCAAGCGCAAGCGTCCGTTATCCTCCGTGCCCAGACACGTAAAACTCCGCTCGGCGGGGTCCAAGCCAAAGATCGGGTAGTCGCGTACGAAGTAGGACTGGTCGACCATCGATAGCCTCACCCCGCAAGCCTCGAGTTCTGCGATATTGCCCTCGCCCATCAAAATCATGAGACATGCCACGCAAAACAGTGCATTATTGTCGAGCGAAGCCAGGTCGACAAGTGCCGCGCCATATACGTTGACAATCTCGTTTTCGAGCAGACCGGCTACGTCGCCTTGGCCATACAGACCCGTCTGCAATGCCGAAACGAGCTCGGGCACGCCCTGCGTGAGCTGATAAAAGTCGAGCGATGTGCTGATCGAAAACGCCGATGCCCACGCCGAATACTCATAGGCATGCACCTTGAGCATCTGCGCATTGATCTTAACCGAATCGCCCAGCCCATGAATCAGTTGACGATTTGAAGGACGGCAGGAGATAAAGACCCCCACCCCCATAGCGCGCAGGCCGCGAATCCTGTCGATGAGGTCTTCGGTATCGTGCTGATCGAGGTTTGGAACATTATCAATCGCGATAAGGGAGTGCGGTTTGTCTTTGAGTTCTTCGGTAACCACCTCGAGCTGCATAAATACCTCGCGCCCAGTGGCGCGATCGGCCTCGATAATCCGCACGGGGCCTCGCGTCGGGTCGCATTTAACCTCATGGGTGTACTGCAGCAGCACCGAGGTCTTCCCAAACCCGTCGGGCGCATAAAGAACCACGATGCCGGCCTTTCGGCCCTTGGCGAGAAGCTCATTCATCAAGCGTTCGCGTCGCACCATATAGCCACCGCCCAGCGGCATCAGCTCGAGGTCGTCCATACTGCCCAAATCGTTTACCATGCCCGCTCCTCAACTCGACCGTATGGACACTGTAACCGCAAGACCATACAAGCCGCGCTATGAATAGAGCGACCTTGTGTTCTAGGTTGTCTTTTGGTACGCAAGCGGCAAGTTTTTGTACAGCGAGGGCCGATTGTTATTAATCCCCCGACTAATCGGTCTTTAAGCAGGTAAATGAGCTTGTCAGCTTGTCCCATCTAAGCGGCAGTGTAACGCAAATGAACAAGGTTCAGCTATGTCATTCAACTCGCCTAGCACCCGCTACCGTCTACGACCTTTTAGTGGCATTTTTGCATAGAATCTGATATGGAATGAATCAAGCTGTTGGGCATCCGGCATTCGTCAAGCTTGCGGCAAGATTTTGGTCAAGCGGGCGGAGAGGGATAACAAAAAGGCCCCCGCAAAGCGGAGGCCTTAGGCAAGGCTATGTCGAGATGCAGGATTCGCGCTACTCGCAGAGCGAAAGGGCGGCCTCGTCGGCAACGACAACGCAGTTGGTGTGCAGCTGCAGGATCGAAGCCGGGCACGCGGGCGTAACCGGACCATAGCACATGTCATGCACGGCCTGAGCCTTGGCCTCGCCGTTGGCGACGACTAGGATCATGCGGGCATACATGATGGTCTGAGTACCCATGGTGTAGGCCTGACGGGGAACATCGTCGATGCTGTCGAACAGGCGGCTGTTGGCCTGAATGGTGCTCTCGGTAAGGTCGACGCAGTGCGTGCCCTTGGAGAAGTGGTCATCGGGCTCGTTGAAGCCGATGTGGCCGTTGTTGCCAATGCCGAGCAGCTGCAGATCGGGATAGCCGGCGGCAGCGACGACCTTATCGTACTCAGAGCAGGCAGCGGCGGCGTCGGGGTTGGAACCGTCGGGCACATGCGTGTTGTTCAGGTCGATGTTGATGTGATCGAAGAAGTTCTCACGCATGAAGTAGTGATAGCTCTGGGGATCGTCGTGCGAAAGGCCGCGATACTCGTCCAGGTTGTAGGTGCTGACCTCGGCAAAGTCGACGTCGCCCTTCTCGTACCAAGCAGCGAGCTGCTTGTAGGCACCGATCGGGGTGGAGCCGGTGGCAAGACCCAACACGCAGTCGGGCTTGAGGATAACCTGCGCCGAGATAATATTGGCGGCCTTGCGGCTCATATCCTCGTAGTCTTTAGCTTTAATGATCTTCATTACGCGTCCTTTCTCGTACAAGAGAGGCAAGGCTCCCTTACAAGCACTTGCCCGCGGCCCGCGTCGGCCGCAACCAACGTGTGCGGCCACCAGGGCGAGGTCGCGTAATGTATGTGTCTCGTGTCTAACCGCGTCGAGGCCCCTGCCCGTCCACGGTGACCCAAAGCCTTTTAGCTTCGGACAAATCCCATCTTGCCACGGAGGGCGTCCTCTTTCAAGGGCGCCCTCCGTAAACGTGTTTGAATTGTAGGCTAATGGCCACGTGCACTTGTTAGCGCTCGCGAGCAACGATGAGCTGGTCCATCTCTTCGACATGCACGCCAACGGAGCCCTTGATGCTCGAGAACTCAACGGAGTTGCATACCAAGATGGGAACCGTCACATCGTAGCCCTCGGCAGCAATTGCCTCGCGATCGAACTCAATGAGTACATCGCCCTTATGGACGATGTCACCCACTTGCGCATATACGGTAAAGTGCTTGCCCTCGAGCTGAACAGTGTCCAAACCAACGTGGATGAGCACGTCCAAGCCATCAACCGTGTTAAGCGCAACGGCGTGTCCCGTGGGAAAAATAGCCTCGACCTTGGCATCAGCCGGCGCGATCACGCGCGTTCCGGTGGGCTGAATCGCCACGCCCTGGCCCAAAAGGCCGGTAGCAAACGTCTGATCGTTTACCTCGGAGAGCGGAATGACGTCACCCGAGATGGGAGCATCCAACGTAAGGACTCGACCACGCATACCAAAAGACCTTAGGACTTTAGTGAACATGCTCCCCCTCGGACATACCGATCAACCAAAATAGCCTTAACAGTTTACCACTTGGCACCCGTTTTTGACCATTAGGGAAGTTCGCGCTTGACAACCTCGACGATGTCGTCGACAACGCGCTGGGTCAGCTCGTGTGTCTCGGCCTCAGCCATCACGCGGACCAGCGGCTCGGTACCGCTCGGGCGCACCAGAATGCGGCCGCGGCCGTCAAGCTCCTTCTCGGCAGCAGCGACGGCATCCCAGATGGGCTGGCAATCGTCCAGACCAGCCTTGTTGTCGGAATGCACGTTGACGAGTACCTGCGGGTACTTCTTCATGATGCCGGCAAGATCGGTGAGGGTACGACCGGTGCGCTTGAGCACGGCCAGCAGCTGCAGAGCCGTCACCAGGCCGTCACCGGTGGTGTTGTGCTCCAGGAAGATGATGTGGCCGGACTGTTCGCCGCCGATGACGGCGCCGTCCGCGAGCATGCGCTCAAGAACATAGCGGTCGCCCACGGCGGTCTGGACCATCTCGAAGCCCTGCTCCTTCATGGCAATGGAGAAGCCCAGGTTGCACATAACAGTCGTGACAATCTCGGAGTTGGCGAGCTTGCCGCGAGCGGCCAGGTCGGAGCCGCAGATGGCCAGGATGTAGTCGCCATCGATCTCATTGCCCTCGCTGTCCACGAACAGCACGCGATCGGCGTCGCCATCGTGGGCCAGGCCGATATCGGCGTGGGTGCGCAGCACGAGCTCGCGCAGGGGCTCAAGGTGAGTGGAGCCGCACTCAACGTTAATGTCAGTGCCGCAGTAATCGGTGTTGATGGCATGGACCGTGGCACCCAGGCGCTGCAGCGCGGCGGGCGTAGTCTGGCAAGAAGCACCATGGCCGCAGTCGACGGCAACGACCAGGCCGTCGAGCCTCAGGCCATCAAGCGTATCGATGGCGTGGTCGACGTACGCCTTGCGAGCGTCCTTCATCTTGATGATGTGGCCCACGCCGGCACCGGTCGGCAGCGTGTCGGCAGCCATAGCTTCCTCGGACATGACCCAGGCGCTGATCTCTTCCTCGACCGCATCGGGAAGCTTCATGCCCTTGCGGCTAAAGAACTTGATGCCGTTGAACTCCGGAGGATTGTGCGAAGCAGAGATGACGATGCCGCCGTCGAGCTCATTTTGGACAGTGAGCAGCGCCACGGCCGGCGTAGGGATAACGCCGCAGCAATGCGGGCGGCCGCCCTCGACCATAATGCCGGCGGTCAGAGCACTCTCGAGCATAGTGCCCGAAAGACGCGTGTCACGGCCGATGCAAATGTCCGGACCAAGGAACTTGGTCGCCGCACGGCCAAGGCGAAACGCGAGGTCACACGAGAGGTCGGCGTTGGCGACGCCACGGACGCCGTCGGTACCGAAGATGTTCTGGGGCATAGGATCGCTCCTTCCCAAGTAGGCAAAACACAGTCGCCCACTCTAGTCGAAAATGAAAAGCGGGACCCGCCGAGCAATCGGCAGGCCCCGCTTGTACATTGTATCTCGTAAGGAGATAAAACCTTAGCGCTTGGAGAACTGGGGAGCGCGGCGGGCCTTCTTGAGGCCGTACTTCTTGCGCTCGACCACGCGAGCATCGCGCGTAAGGAAACCGGCCTTCTTGAGGTCAGCACGGTAGTCGCCAGCGTTCAGAAGAGCGCGAGCGATGCCCAGGCGCAGAGCGCCGGACTGACCGGAGATGCCGCCGCCATCGCACAGAGCGATAACGTCGAACTGACCGGCGGTGTCGGTCACCTTGAAGGGAGCAAGGGCGTTCTCAACGAGCTGATGACGGCCGAAATACTGCTCGGCGTCACGCTTGTTGATGGTCACCTTGCCGGTGCCGGGGACGAGGCGGACGCGGGCGACGGCGTTCTTACGACGGCCGGTACCCTGGTAGACAACGGTGTTCTCAGCCATCTTTAAGCCTCCAGCTCAATCTTCGTGGGGTTCTGGGCAGCATGCGGATGCTCGGCACCAGCGTAGACCTTAAGCTTGGTCATCTGGGCACGGCCGAGGGTGGTCTTGGGCAGCATACCGCGAACGGCGCGCTCGATGACCTTCTCCGGGTGCTTCTCCATAGCCTGGCGGAAGCTCTCAGCCTTGAGGCCGCCGTTGTAGCCGCTGTGGCGATAATAGGTCTTCGTGTCGGCCTTGTTACCGGTAAGCTGGACCTTATCGGCGTTGATGACGACAACGAAGTCGCCGCAGTCGCTGTTGGGCGTGAACTGGGGCTTGTTCTTACCGCGCAGGATCATTGCGATCTGGGTGGCAAGACGGCCCAGGACAGCACCATCGGCGTCGACGAGAACCCAGTTGCGCTGGACCTCGCCCTGCTTGGCGTAGTGAGTCGATTTCGAAATCACTTAGACTCCTCCATGTACAGTACGTGTTGTTACAGAGATTCACGGGGCTCTGCAAGTAACCCGTCCATATTACCCCGCTCACCGTACGAGTCAACAGGTATTTTGGCTCCGACCAGAGTTTCTGCACATGTCATCCATGGGTCATGACGTCGCGACACTAGCGCTCGACAAATGCCTCGATATCACTCAGTAGGCGCTTTGCCTCCTGGCGGCCCTGAATATACAGGTCGAGGAGCTTTGCCGGATCATGCTCAACGTGACCGACCTCGACCGGCTTTTGCGGAGCAACGACCAGCGCGCGGCCCTCACGCTCATACTTCCATAGATGCATGCGCTGGATGTTATAGCGGTCGTGGCGCGTCTCGATAGCCTCGAGCAGGTAGGGGTAGTCGGCATAGCGAGCGCGTGCGGCGGGCATAAACTCGTAGGGCTTTTTCTCGTACGAGCGGTCCTGCGTGACAATGACAACCGCGCGATCGAAGCCCGCCTCCTCCAGCACGTGCTCGACGGGGACCGAATCGGCTACGCCGCCGTCGACGTATTTGTGCCCATCGATCTCGACCGGCGGCGTCACCAGCGGCAACGAGGTCGAGGCGCGCACGGCGTCGAGGTCAAGTACGGCGCTTTTGACCGGGAGGTACGCGGCGGTTCCAAAGAGCATGTCCGTCGCGACGGCGTACATCTCGATGGGGCTCGCGTCGAACGTCTCGTTGTCAAAGGGGTCCAGGCGGTCCTGGACATCGTTGAAGATAAAGTCGTAACCCACGATGGAGCCCGTGGACGCAAACGATGCGGCGCCCATGAAGCGGTTGTCGTTGCAGAAAGCCAGGTTGATGCGGTTGGCACGGCCGATCTGGTGCGACTTGTAGTTCACGCCGTTGAGGGCGCCGGCCGATACGCCATATACCGCCGGAATCTCGACGCCGGCCTCCATGAGAACGTCGAGTACGCCTGCGGTAAATTGCCCGCGGAAGCTGCCGCCCTCCAAAACGAGCGCGACCTTGCCGGCGTTCTTTGCCTTATCTTCTGCAGTCATGTTGACCTCCTGCGATTGCGTTTTGGCTTTCTTCTACCCAGTTTTGGAATGGAGGGCGCATGGGTTTTGGAGTTGAGGAGATGGAGCGGAAAGCACTTCCCAGTTTGAGGCGGGATTACGGGATGCGCTTTCCGCTTGGACCGCCGTTGGGAAAGCGCGACCCGTTCTGAGCGCGGATTCCGGGATGAACTTTCCGCTTGAGGCGTCTTCCGGAAAATGAATCCCATTCCGAGCGTCGATTCCGGGATGCAGTTTCCGCTTGAAACGTCATCCGGAAACCGCATCCCAGTCTGAGCCGGAATTCTGGGATGGATTTTCCGCCTGGGGCGACGTTGATGCGGGGCATGGCAGGCTGCAGTCCGATCGGCATCGAATCTATATCCAGTCGAGGCTTTGCGCGGAGAATCCGCGTATTTGCTTCGCAAATCCGCACCGGCTTCGGCCGCCTGCCGGCGTCCTCGCCCGCGGGCTAAAAACGCTTACGCGTTTTCTTTACGCCCGCGCCCTGCACAGAGTTCGATTCTCCGCGGTACGGACTAGAAATAAAAAAGCAGGTAGGTGCGTTTACCTACCTGCTTGTAACTATTGGTGGAGGCGCGGAGAATCGAACTCCGGTCCACGAAAGCCCCCTGATTGGCATCTCCAAGCTCAGTCGCTGGTTTAGTCTCGGACGCTTTGCGCGCAGCGACACGCTCGCGGCGTCCTAACCGGTTCGGTCTTAGCCCGCGCCATACCGATTACGTGCGTGGGAGCATTCCCCTAACATGACGTCGCGCCGGTGTCGGGGAAATCACCGGGTTGACGCGCCGCTATAAACTAAGCAGCGAGAGCCATAGGCTCAAAAGAAGAGTTGTTGTCAATTCAATTTGACGGTACCCCTGTTTAACGAGGCGAGGAGACCTCGGCTTGCTTCCTCTCTCAGAGCTATCGTGTCGAAACCAGTCGCCCCCGAATATTGGGAAAGTCTGGATGGTATTGGGCCTGCAAACACCCGATAACCGTCGACTTTTCAAGGAACACGCGGGGTGAACCCCGCTCGTGGATAGCTATCTTACCACGTTCTAAAGGCAGACAGCTGCTCTATGCACGAGCTGTGAAGACCCTAATGTGCACCACACTTCGCACTTTTGCTACCGATCGCGTCACGTATATTTTCGCCAAGCAAAATTAACCCGTCGAAAGGACCGTTATGGATACCAAGCAGCAACTCGTCAATGCCCTCGCAGGCCTGGGCTCAACCATTACCGAAGCTATGGATGTCATCGAAGGCTTTGTCCCCTGCGGACATCCCGCCCTCACGATATCGAACGCACTCGTCGCGCTGGACACTGACGATGATGCGGTTCTCGCCCAGCAGTTTGAGACCGTCGAGGGCTTTATCGACCACGTGAGTGAGAACCGCGGCGTGGCCGCCTACCACGGCATCGAGGTCGAGCTCGCGGGTCCCAAAGCCGATCTGCTCGCAGCAATCCGCGAGGTAGGCGCCCTTATGCAAACTGCGGGCGTCAAGAACACCCAGGTCAACGAGTGGGTCTACCGCAGTCTGGCAGCACTAGACAGCTCCGACGAAAAGGCAGCCGAGCAGCTCGCAGAAAGTCCCGCCATTAAGGCCGAGCTTTTGTAAATAGCAGGCGCGGGCCCCTTGGCGCATCGTCGTCCAAGAGGCCCGCAAACAGTTCGCGTCAACCGATAGCCGCGCCGCCGCGTTCGGCCAGCGCGAGAATCGGCATCATTTGGCGCGGGGTCTTTGCTGCAAGGTCGGCATGTTCGAGCAGTTTGCGATCGTTGGTCACCAAGTAATCAACCTGCGCGCGCTTGCATGCGGCGAGTACCAAGTTGTCCTCGTAATCGCAATGGAGCGCTAAGTATTTGTCGGCCAGCCAAAGGTCCGACGCTTCTGCACCCACGGCCGTGGCGTTTTCGGTCATATTTCGAACAAACGCCAGCGCCGCATCGCCAATCGCGCGGGCAGACGCCTCGTCGAGCGCTCCCCCGCTGGCAAGAACGCTGCACTTCAGCTCGTGTTGGACAACGTACAGCACGTCTTTAGCGATATGCACCGGAAAGAACAGCAACGCCCCCGCCTCCGTCGCCTGCCCAATAAACGCACGCGCGGCAAGCGACTCGGCATGGTCGACGCAAAACGAATCAACCCATACGTTGGCATCCAAATGCAAAAGGCCTGCGCCTGGACGACACCGATGCCGTCTGGGCGCAGGCCAGATAACGTGGGTGAACACGTCTGTTAACGCAGATATGCCTTGGCGTTGCCCAGGCTGTAGGCGATCGTTGAGCCGTTGTGCAGCAGTGACGACGTCTGCGGAGTGATCATGCCGGTAATGCCCAGCGCCAGGAGCGCCGAGTTGGTGAGCATCACCTTGGAATACGAACTCGTCAGACGATCGATAAGCCCCTGACTCATGCGGCGCAGGCGCACGATCGCGGCAAGATCCGTATCGGTCAGGATGATATCGGCGACCTCCTTGGCAATGTCGCTTCCGCCGCCCATGGCCAACCCCACATCGGCCAAACCGAGCGCCGGCGAATCGTTGACGCCGTCGCCCACCATGGCAACGTGGCGCCCCTCGCCCTTAATGCGCTCCACATACGCGTACTTGTCCTCGGGCAGCAGCTCGGCCTTAAACTCGTCGACGCCCGCCTCTCGCGCAATGCGCTCGGCCGTGCGCTCGGAGTCGCCCGTGAGCATAACGACATGCTTGACGCCCAGCGCATGCAGGTCGGCGATTGCCTCGCGGACCCCGGGCTTGAGCGGGTCCTCGATACCGAGCACGCCGACGACCTTTCCATCGACCGCCAGATACAGCGGCGACAGGCCCTGCATCTGGGACTCGATTTGCTCCTTAATGTCGGCCTCGAGCTGCGCGCTCTCGTCCTCAAACACAAAGTGTGCCGAGCCGATAATCGCGCGACGCCCTTCGATGGACGAAGCGATGCCGTGCGCCACAATATACTCGACCGCAGCGTGACGCTCGCGGTGCTCGAGCCCGCGCTCGCGGGCGGCGTTGACCACGGCACGCGCCACCGGATGCGGAAAATGCTCCTCCAAGCAAGCGGAAAGGCGCAGGACCTCGTCCTCGCTCCAGCCGTCGGTCGTGAGCACGCAAGCTAGGCGCGGCTGGGCCTCGGTCAGCGTACCGGTCTTGTCAAAGACAATGGTATCGGCCTTGGCAAACGACTCAAAGTACTTAGCGCCCTTGACCATAACGCCCATCTTGGCAGCATCGCTCATGGCAGTCATGACGGCAACGGAACCCGTGAGCTTGAGTGCGCACGAGTAGTCGACCATCAGTGCCGCGGAGGTCTTGATGAGACTGCGCGTGGTGAGCGCAACCAGGCCCGCGAGCAGGAAGTTCCACGGGACGATCTTGTTGGCAAGGTCCTCCATATGCGACTGGCCCTCGGACTTGAGCGAGTCGGCCGTCTGCACGAGCGAGACGATTGAGCGCAGTTTGGTTTGCGCCGTATTGGCGCGCACGCGCACCAAGATGCCGCCGTCTTCCACGACGGTACCGGCGAACACGTCGTCGCCCACGCTGCGCTCGACGGCCAGCGGCTCGCCGGTCAGGGTCGCCTGGTTGACCATAGCGCTCCCCTGCTCGACAACACCGTCGATGCAGATGGACATGCCGGTGCGCACGGCGACCAAGTCGCCGGGCTCGAGCTCGGTGGCGGCAACGCTTACCTCGGTGTCGCCGACGACCTTTTGCGCCTTGTCGGGCACATCGAGCAGCGAGTTGATGAGCTCGTTTTCGCTCATGGCGCGGGTGTAGTCCTCGAGCAGCTCGCCCACGTTGAGCAGGAACATCGTCTGGCCCGCGGTGTCGACATCACGCTTGACGAACGAAATGCCGATGGCCGAAGCGTCGAGCACGGGAACGGTCAGGCGCGGCTGCGCGAGCTCATGAAGGGCAGCGCGCAAAAATGCCATGTAACCGGCCACGACAAACACCGCACGCAGGGGCGTGGGCAAGAACCAGCGACGTGCGTAATGGGCACCGATAAGTGTGGCAAGATCCATGACGAGCTTGTGCTTGCGTGGCTCAAGCTGCATCACGTAGCCTGTCTTTGCGTCGGCAATGGCCTGAGCGTCGAGCGCACCGACGGCGGCCAGCACGGCATCGCGGCGCGACTCGTCGTATTCGAGCGCCATCTGGCCAATACGGCCGTAGACGCGCACCTTGCGCACACCATCGATTTCGCCACTGAGCTTTAGAAGTGCATCGAGATCGCTCTCTGGCACAGGACCCGCCAATTGAAGACGGGTCCTGCCGGGGATCTCGCTAATAATCGAGAATCTCATAGTTTGTGCCTGGGAGCGTTACTCGGCTGCCTCGTCAGCAGCGGCCTCGCTCTGGGTGATGTAAGCAGCCTCGGCAACCATGTCGTCGACATTAGCCTTGGCCTGCTCGACCATGTCCTGGTAGCCGTTCTTGATGCGCATACCGCACGCAATACCCTGCACGCAGGCATTCTTGACCGGAGCGCTGGTAAGCAGCTTGATGCCGGCCGTGCCAAGCAGAAAACCGCCACCGACAAGCAGGGTATTGAACGTCGACTTCTTCATGTTGCTTCTCCCTTTTGCCGCATTGGACGCGGCATGGTGCTTCAGCACCCGAGTAAACAAGTTTGCTCGAGCACGCTTTTGAAATATCTCAATTTTATCTAACTATCTAGGTCAGCCATGGCTAACCTTTTGAAAATTAACGATGCGGAGTAACCGATTGTCAATGTGAGAAAGGGACTGTCCCTTTGCCCCTTCTTACAACTGCCAGGTAGCTGCTTCCTTTTGCAGCGCCACCATGCGGGCGAATTCTCCACCTGCCGCCTTGAGCTGCGCCGGAGTGCCCTGCTCGGCAACCACACCATCCTTGAGTACAACGATTTTGTCGGCATTTTCCACCGTACGCATACGGTGGGCAATAACGATAACCGTCTTACCTGCAAGCAGACGGGAGAGCGCCTGCTGAACCACGGTCTCGTTCTCCACATCCAAGCTCGCCGTCGCCTCGTCCAACAGCACGATAGGCGCGTCTTTGAGCAGCGCACGGGCGATAGAGATGCGCTGGCGCTCACCGCCGGACAGCTTGGAGCCGTTCTCGCCGATCATGGTGTCATAGCCCTGCGGCATGCGGCTTACAAACTCGTCGCAGTTGGCGGCACGCGCGGCGGCAAGCACTTCCTCATCGGTGGCATCGCGACGGCCAAGGCGGATGTTTCCCATCACCGTGTCGTCAAAGAGCAGCACGTCTTGAAACACAATGGCATAGTCGCGCAGCAGCACCTCGGGGTCCACGCTCGCAACATCCACACCGCCCACGGTAACCGTGCCTTCGGTGGCGTCCCAAAAGCGCGCGGCCAGGCGGCTCACCGTGGACTTACCGGAGCCCGAAGGACCGACCAGTGCCGTGACCTCGCCTTCCTTGGCGGTAAAGCTCACATCGGTAAGAACTTTCTCGCCGGCGCGGCCGTCCTCGCCCGCACCATAGCCAAATGCCACGTGATCGAACACCACATCGTGGCCCACGGGCTCAAATTTCTCGCTGCCCCGCGCCACAGGCTCTTCCATGATGGAACGCATGCGCTTGGCCGACGACTCGGCGGCAAACAGCTCGGACATCAGCATCAGTGCCTGATCGAAGGGCGCATAGATGCGGCTCACCATAAGCAGGAAGGCAAACATCACCAAAAAGTCGACCTGGCCGGAGGCGACCATCGCAGCGCCCGTGACCAACGTGGTGGCAATCCCCAGGCGCAGGATGGCAAAGGCGGAGTTGACCAAAAGCCCATTGGCGAGCTCGCCTTTGGTGGTCTCGCGCTCCTCGGCATCGATCACGGCGTTGAGCCCCTCAAGATAATGAGCCTCCTGGTTGGTGGCGCGGATCTCGCGCACGCAGTCGAGCGTCTCCTGGATCGCCTCGGTAACCTTGACCTTCTCGGCACGCACATGGTCGAACACCGGGGTCATGGGGCCGCGTGTCAGATACAGCACGGCAAAGGCCACGGGCACGCTCCAAAACGCCGCGATCGCCAGCTGCCAGCAAAAGAACAGCGACGCCACGAACACAATGGCGCTTGCGATGATGGCACCCCAAAGCTCTCCCAGCACGTGGCTGTAGGCGTGCTCCATGGCCTGGACGTCGCCCATAATGGTCTCGGTTAAATCGGCCAGATCACGACGGCCAAAAAACGACAGCGGCAGCTTGCGCAAGCGCTCGGCGATCTCCATACGCTGCTTGCCGCACTCCTCGTAAAAGATGCAGTAGGTGTAGTAATACTGCTGCCAGTTAGAGGCAAAGAGCAACACGAAAAAGACCAGGAGGCCGCCCACAATCGGCAGGGCATCCGGCAGGTCGGCACCGGTGGCGAGATGTTCGACAAAACCGGCCATGACCAGGAACAATAAGCCCATGCCGGCCATGGTAATGAGATTGGTAAGCGCGGTCCAGAAAATGCCGCGTTTTACGCCGGCGACGCCTTTATCGGATAGGAAATACTTCTTTTGGAATGAGGCGAACATTTAGGCCTCGCCTCCCTTCGTGACGGCGGCATCCGCGGTCGCTGCAGTGATTTTCCAGCTCGCGGCCTGTTCGTATTCGGCCCACATCTTGGCGTACAGGCCGTTTTGGGACAGCAGCTCGGCATGGGTGCCAGTCTCCTGCACGCTACCTTGGTTGAGCACCACGATCTTGTCGGCCCCCACTACAGTCGAGAGTCGGTGCGCAATCATAATGACCGTGCGACCCGCCGCCAGCTTGCTAAAGGCGCGCTGGATGAGCGCCTCGTTCTCGGGATCGGCAAACGCCGTGGCCTCATCGAGCACCACGATAGGTGCGTCTTTAAGGATCGCGCGGGCGAGTGCCACGCGCTGCACCTCGCCGCCCGAAAGATACGCCCCGCCGGCACCGAGCATGGTATTGATGCCCTGTGGGAGCTTGGCCACAATGTCGTCGCACTGAGCTGCGGAGAGGGCCGCACGCACTTCGTCGTCAGTGGCCGTGGGCTTGGAGGCACGCACGTTATCGGCAAGTGTTTGCCGGAACAGCTGGTTGGTCTGGAACACAAAGGCGACCTGGTCCATAAGCTCGTGGGGATCCATGTCGCGAACGTCTACGCCGCCTACGAGCACGCGACCCGCGGAAACATCCCAAAAACGCGGGATCAGGCTGGCGCAGGTTGACTTACCGCCGCCCGAGGGGCCCACCAACGCGAGGGTGCTGCCTGCGGAAACGCTAAAGCTCACATGGTTGACGGCAGGTGCCTCGGCACCCTCGTAGGTAAAGCTCACGTCCTCAAAGCGCACATCGCTGCCAGCGGGGTGCTTGGGTTGAGCGGGCACGGAGAGCTGCTTGGAATCCATAACGCTTCGGATGCGAGCCAGCGAATCGGCACTCATCTGAGACGCCTCGCCCACAAACATAAGCTTGGTCATGGCCGTCGGCACCACGGCCGAAAAGATCGCGTAAAACGTAAAATTGACCATAAAGTGCGCGAAGTCCGTCTCGCCCGGCGCCAACAGCAGCGCCACAGGCAAAAGAAATGCCACAAGGCCGTTGAGCGCGGTAAGGTTGAGCACCTGCGGGCCTCGGCAGAACGTGCCCGCATAGCTTTGCGCCATGTCGGCGTATTCGGCGATCGCATCGTGAAACGCCTTAAAGGAGTAGACCGTCTGCTGGAACACCTTGACCACGGGGATGCCGCGCACGTATTCGGTGCCGGTCTTGTTCATCTTGACCAGCGCGCCCATGTAGGCCTTCATAAACTCGGCGCCCTTGCCGCTCATCATGGTGGCCATGGCACAAAACGAAACGGCGACCGAGATTAAGCATGCCGCGCCCAAACGCCAATCGAGGGCGAAAAGCAGCACGAGCAGGCCCACGACCATGGCGGTGGCGCCGGCGATATCGGGCAGCATGTGCGCGAGCAGTGTCTCGGTTGAGGCGGCGCAGCCGTCTACGATACGGCGCAGCTCACCGGTGGCGTGCGTGTCAAAGTAGCCGAGCGGCAGCTTAAGCAGATGCTCGCTCGTAGCCTTGCGGATATTGGACGCGCAGCGAAACGCGGACAGGTGTGTGCACATGAGCCCCACGAAATAAATCACGATGCTCACCAGGGCAAAACCGACGGCCCACCAACCATACATCGCGATATCGCAGGCTTCGCTCCAGTTAGGTGCCACGGCGATCAGATCGCGCGCGACAAGCCAAATGCACACGTACGGGCCAAAGCTCAGCAGCTGCGAGAGCGCCGAGAGGGCCATGCCCAAATATGTTAGGAATTTACGGTCGCCGGCATATGCAAGCAGCTCGCCGATACCGCCGCCTTCCTTTTTTGATCCCTTTGCCATGAGATTCCTTTCTAACGGCTTGAAAGTTAACCGTAATGAACTTATCATTGATGTGTTAGCCATGGCTCACAATCGAGCCAGGCGTGGACGTTTCTGCAAAGGAAAGGGACGTTTCTGCAAAGGAAAGGGACGCTTTTGCAAATACGGCGGGCAGCGACCGACATAACCGAGCTCTACGCACCGCAGTTTGAGCAGTTTGGCCTGGAGCTTACCGGCAGGGGCGCCGTCTTTACCGGCGAGGTGGCAAACGATCGGGCGCACGGACGCGCATGGATCATGCCTCTCTCCCCCGCCTGCATCGTTATGGAGCATTTCATTACCCCGATGCACGATATGTACCTGGCCGAATACACACCCGAACCGTACGCCTGCGTGAGCGAGCTCAGCGCGCCCACACTTATATGCATGCCCGAGGCTGGCATAACGCCTGCGAACCTTAAACCCTTGCATGGACCGTGGCCGAACAGCGCGGTGTGCAGCTTTATCCAAGATAGCTGCGGCGAGGAACTAAGTCCGCTGTTTGCAGGGCAGCTTTATCACTCGCGCTCGGTGCTCTTTTTGCCCGGGTATTTTGACGAGCTGGAGCATCGGTATCCCACTGAGTTCGTGGGAGTCTTTGAAGCGTTTGCCGAGTCGTGGCACGAGGAGGCGACGTCTGCCATCTGCCACACGCTGCGCCGGATTAACGAGGACCGCGCCCGCACCGTAGGCGGACACGTCTATATGCAAGGCATCGTGGAGACCATGGTCGCGGAGCTCGCCTGTTCGCGCGCGGCCCACAAGCAGGCGCGGCAGGCGGCAGACACACGTGTCAGCATAACCATTGCCGAAGAAGCAACGGCAATGATTGAGCGCACGCTCGACAAAGGCAGACGCGTGGGTATCAACGAGGTGGCCGAGAGGCTCTACACAAGCCGCTCCAAACTATGCGCCACCTTTAAGGCCCAAACTGGCGAGTCCCTGGGCGCCTACATTCGCAGACGCCGTATGGAGCGAGCACAGGACCTTTTGGCCGATAGCGCGCTCACGATAGCGCAGGTGGCAGAGCGTCTAGGCTACCCTCAGCAGGCCGCCTTCGCCCAAGCCTTCAAGCAACACACCGGCACCACCCCCACCGCTTGGCGCTCCCAGCATCAATAAAGAGGCGACAAAGGGACGGCCCATAAGTCCCACAAGCAGGGAAGACCATTTGCAATGTGACAAAGGGACTGCCCCTTTGTCACCCGCACAAAAATGGGCGCGCCAACGGCGCGCCCATTCACTCTATTCCATTCAGCCCCACCTGACCCGAACGGCCGAGTCGTCTGGCCGGGGAAGCCCCGAGTCGCCGGGGTGTTTGCTCCAAATGAGTTCCGCATGCAAAGAAGGCCACTAAATGTGGCCTTCGTCTTGCATAGGACTGTTTGAAATTTGGAGGAAACACCCCGGCGACTCGGGGCTTCCACGGCCTCGCAGCTACGAGAGCGACGTTCTCAGCAACTCGTTGAAGAGCTTCGGGTTGCCCTTGCCGCGGCTCGCCTTCATGCACTGGCCCACCAAAAAGCCGATGACCTTCTGGTTGCCGTCACGGTACTGCTGCGCCTGATCGGCACAGTTTGCCAGCACCTCGTCCACAATCGGCTGCAGCGCGCCGGCATCGCTCACCTGACGCATACCGCGCTCGTCGACAATCTTGTTGGGGTCGTCGCCGGTCTGGGCCATGGCCTCAAAGACCTCGTGCGCCTGGTTGGAGCTGATGGCATCAGTCGCCAGCAGTTTGGCAAGGGCTGTCACCTGAGCCGGCGCGATGCCGGACTCGGCGAGCGACACACCCGCTCCCTTAAGGTAGGCGATCATCTCGTTGACCAGCAGGTTTGCGACCGTCTGGGCCTCCTTGCCAGCCATACCGGCAGCGGCGGCCTCAAAGAACTCGGCAAACTCCGGGTCGCCGGCAATCTGCTCGGCGTCGGCCGTCTTAATGCCAAAGTCGGCCTCAAAACGAGCGCGCTTGGCATCGGGCAGCTCGGGGATCTCGCCACGGCAACGATCGATAAACTCGTCGTCCAGGTCGAACGGCGCCAAGTCGGGATCGGGGAACAGACGATAGTCGTCGGCCGTCTCCTTCACACGCATGACCACGGTGCGCTTGCGGCTGGGTTCCCAATGGCGGGTCTCCTGATAGATGATGCCGCCCTCCTCGAGCACCTCGGCCTGACGGCAGATCTCGTAGGCAAGGCCATCGTGCAGGCTCTTAAACGAGTTGAGATTCTTGAGCTCGGTCTTGGTACCCAGCTTGGTCTCGCCGCGGCGGCGCAGCGACACGTTGCCGTCGCAGCGCATGGAGCCCTTCTCCATGGAGCAGTCCGAAATGCCCAGCGTCACAAAGATGCGACGGAGCTTCTCCATAAACAGGCGTGCTTCCTCGGGCGTGCGCAAGTCGGGTTCGGTGACGAGCTCGATCAGCGGCGTGCCGCAGCGGTTGTAGTCGACGAGCGACTCGGCCGCGGCGGTAATGCGGCCCTCGGCACCGCCCACGTGGACCATCTTGGCGGCGTCCTCCTCCATGTGGATGCGCAGGATGCGGATGGGCACCGTGTAGGAACCGTCCTCGCGACGCTCAGGCATCTGCAGGTTGGACGCATCGTAGCTGGCCAGGTGACCGGCGCGCTGATTGCCCTCGCGCATGGTCGATGTCATGGACGTGGACAGGCCCTCGGCGTTGGCCGAGGCACTCGCCAGGCTCTGGGCCTCGGCCTCACCAAACGCGCAGTCGGGGCGCTCGGCGGCACCGCGACCGGTCACATCAAGATCCAGGTGGCCGTACATGGCAAAGGCGACCGGGCCCTGCGTGGTCTGGAAGTTCTTGGCCATATCGGGATAGAAGTAGTGCTTGCGGTAGAACATCGAGTGGCGCTGAATCTCGCAGTTGGTGGCGAGACCGGCCTTGACGATACTCTCGATGGCGCGCTTATTGGGCACCGGCAGGGCGCCGGGCAGGCCCAGGCACACCGGGCACACGTTGGCGTTGGGCTCGTCATCGTGGCTGAGCTTGCAATTGCAGAACATCTTGGTATCGAGTGCGGTGAGCTCGGTATGGATCTCCAGGCCGATCACGGCCTCCCAATCCTGCAGGACCTCGGAAAGCTCCTTCATTACAGCTCGCCTCCCTTCCCGGCAAAATCGGGCGCGACGGAAAGCGCGGGCGCACCCGTGGCAGCATCGGCAAAGCCGCGCTCCAGGGCGCGGGCAAACGTGAGCAGTTGACGGTCCTTAAACGCCGGACCCACCAGCTGGGCAGAAACGGGCAGATGAGTATCCTCGCCCAGGCCCAGCGGCACCGAGATACCGCCGTTGCCGCAAATGTTGAGCGAGATGGTGTACAGGTCCGAAAGGTACATCTGCGTGGGGTCGCTGATCTCGCCAAACTTAAAGGCCGTGCGCGGCGAGGCGGGCATGAGGATGGTGTCCACCTTGGCATACGCGGCGTCGTAGTCCTGCGTGATGAGCGTGCGGGCCTTTTGCGCGGCGTAGTAGTACTTGTCGTACACGCCCGAGCTCAGCAGGTAGGCGCCGAGCATCTGACGGCGCTTGGCCTCGGCGCCAAAGCCGTGGGCACGCGACAGCGAGCTCTGGTCGGACAGGTTGGCGCAGCCCTCCTCCTGATAGCCGTAGCGAATGCCGTCGAAGCGAGCCAAGTTGGAGAACGCCTCGGCCGGGCCGATGACGTAGTAGGCGGCGATGGCGGCGTCCAGGTGCGGCAGGTCGACCTCGACCAGCTCGGCGCCCTGGTTCTGCAGCTCCTGGGCGGCGCGCTGAACAGCGGCCTTGACCTCGGGCGTCAGGCCCTCGGCCTCCATAAACGCGGGGATGATGCCCACGCGCTTGCCCTCGATGCTGTCGTTGAGATGCTCGGTAAAGTCGACGGCGCAATCCTGGCTCGTGCAGTCGTACGGATCGTGGCCCGCGCCGGTAAGCGCGTTCATGGCCAGCGCGACATCCTCGACCGTGCGGCCAAAGGGGCCCACCTGATCGAGCGACGAGCCAAAGGCAACCACGCCGTAACGGCTCACGGCGCCATACGTGGGCTTAAAGCCCACCACGCCGCAGAGCGCCGCCGGTTGGCGAATGGAGCCGCCGGTATCCGAGCCCAGCGAGAGCGCGACCTCGCCCGCGGCGACGGCTGCAGCGGAGCCGCCCGAGGAGCCGCCGGGCACGCGCTCGGTATCCCAGGGGTTGTTAGTGCGATGGAACGCCGAGCTCTCGGTGGAGCTGCCAAAGGCAAACTCGTCCATGTTGGCCTTGCCCATGGGCAGGCAGCCGGCGTCGAGCATGCGCTGGACGCAGGTGGCGGTGTAGACGCTCTGGTAGTCCTCGAGCATACGGGAAGCGCAGGTGGTGCGCGTGCCCACGAGGTTCATGTTGTCCTTAATGGCCAGCGGCACGCCCGCGAGCGGGGGCAGCGGCTTGCCTGCGGCACGGTCGGCATCCACGCGCGCGGCGGCCTCGAGCGCAAGCTCGGGCGCCACCTGCAGGAATGCCTGGACCCCGCCCTCGCGTGCCTCGATGGCCTCGAGCGAGGCCCGCGCGACCTCGGTAGCAGAGAAATCGCCGGCGGCAACGTGCGCAGCCAGCTGCGCGGCGGTGAATCGATCGAGATTGAGCTTCATTACTCGCTCTCCCCCTCTCCCAAAATGGACGGCACGCGGAAGTAGCGGTCGCGCGCGCTGCCGGCGTTTTCGAGCGCAATGTCGAGCGGCAGGTCGCGCTCGGGCTCGCGCAGGTCATCGCCCATCACGTTGGACAGGCTTCCGATGGGATGGAACGTGGGCTCCACGTCGGGCAAGTCATATTGCAAGACGGGCTCGAGCATCTGGACGGCGTCGTTCATGTAGGACGTCATCTGGGTGAGCTCGTCATCGGTCAGTGCGATCTTTGCGTACTCGGCGATGCCGCGCACGTCTTTCTCGCTGAGTGCCATAGGCGCTCCCTTCCGCATAACAGTTAAACCGCTCTAGTATACAGGGCAACGCCGGCTTGGAGCAGGCGCTTTACCCAAATGCAGCGAAAACGTAACGAGGGCGGAGGGTTGGCAGGCGGCGGGCCGTCGGTTCTGGAGCGAAACCGCACCGTCCATAGCGAAAACCATCCCGCCCACAACGATAACCATCACAACATTCGACGCTTTTCGTCAAAATCGCGATTTTCATCGAATGTTGTGATGGTTCGGGAGTCTCGACCACCACAAAGGTGCCTGTCCCCATTGTGGTGGTTCTGAACGATGTCTTATGCCGAGGCCTTGGCCTTGCGGCGCTTGCGGACCGCGTGGATCACGATATCCAGTAGCAACAGCACAATGGCTACGACCACGATGAGCACGGCAAACTCGCGCTTGCCCCAGTGGCGGCCGGCCAGTGATTTTTGCTTGTCGACGTCCTTCTTGCTGTACTTGGTGCGCACGCAATGCACCAGCAGGCGATGGTCGTTCACGCCGTAGGGCGTGCAGGTGACGAACGTCACCTTGTCGGCACCGGGCTCGATGGTCAGCGACTCCATCTCCTCGGGCAGCACCACCTCGGAGTCCACCATCTTGTAGGCGAGCGTCTTGTTCATGGTGTGCAGCAGCACCAGGTCGCCGGGCTCCAGCGAGTGGATGTCGTCGAACATGCTCAGGTTGCGCATACCCGAGTGCGCGGTGAGCACGCAATGCGTCGAGGTGCCGCCCACCGGCAGGCTCGTGCCCTCCAGGTGGCCGACGCCCGCCATGAGGACTTCTTCGCTCGTGCCGTGGTAGATAGGCATGCTCACGTCGATGGAGGGGATCTCGACCCAGCTCATCATGGGATCGCGGTCAAAGATGAGCTGCTGGGTGTAGGGCTCGATCTGGTCGGCGGGGAGCTCGGTGGCCTCGCCCGCCAGCTGCTCGTTAAAGGAGCGAGCCTGGAGCAGAATGCGCTCGCGCTCCTCGGCAGACAGCGCGTCCACAGTGCTGGACACGGTGCTGATCTGGTTGAACACGCCCGAGGCCTCGAGCCGGTCCAAGATCCACGGCCAGGTCATAAGGCCCACGCCAACAAGGATGATCACGATGGTGATGAGCCGGTCGGCCCAGCGCGGCAGCCGCTTGCGGCGACGCTTGGGCTTGGTCTTGGGCTGGGGTTTGGGCTGAGGGCTTGAGGCACCGTTGGCCGCGGCGTTATTGCTCTTCATATGTTTAGCGCCCTGCACCATCGCCGGTCACTCCTCTACAACTCAAGTTGTCTAAACAAATAATAGCCGATTCGCGAGCTCATGCGCCGGACAACGCAGCCTGACAGCATTGCACAGCGCGAGTATGGGCCCGCATTTGAGTTTTCAAAATGTCCCGAATCGACTGGGCGATTCGGGATACAATGTCAAAAGAAAACGACGCACCCCACGTAAATGTTTGGGAGCGCGGGCGGCCTAGTTTTCAGCTTTTGTTAAATGCCCGGGCTCCGAACCCCGGGCATTCTTATTTGCGCTTGTTGCAGCGCAAATGCCTTCTACCGTCCGCACCGCGCGTGCGCCTACGGACCTTAAACCGAACCTCATACGAGTCAAGAAACGCGATGACGAACGTGCTCGCATCGGACGATGGAGGCTGTCTGCGTTGTCCAAAAAGAACGGGGCAGACTCCATTGCGGAGTCTGTCCCGAAAAGAGAATGGCAAAGCAAGAACGTGGATGAACGAGAAAAGTGTCCGCAAGTCTCATGGCCATCACATCCCACCTGCCAAAGGGATGGGTGAGCGAGCGTTACTCCTGCTCGGACTCCTCGGCCTGCTTACGGCTGCGGATGAGGTGCGCCACACCGATGCACAGCACCGCACCACCAGCGATCCAAGTGAAGGTCACGCCGTTAAGACCGGTCAGCGGGAGGCCAACCTGCTTGGTATCGCCAACGGTGATGTTGAAGTAGCCATCGGTGACCTTGTCCGAGCCGGCCTGCGCCGTTAACCTGTTATCACCGGCATCCCCATCGGTAAGGCCAGCGATGACCTTGTCACTCTGGTTCTTGCTATCAAGCGTGCCAGAGAGCGCAGTAAGACCAGCGTTCGGATCAATGGCGTTCATGGTCGGCTTGATCTCGAAGGTGAAGGGTTCGACCTTGGTGTAACCATCGGGAGCAGAAGTTTCCGTGACCGTATAGACGCCAGCATCGAGACCGGTAAGCGTAATGACACCATCGGGGTCCATCGAAAGCTCAACCTTGCTGTCGCTCAAAGTGCCGTCACTATTGACATATTTAACGTTTGCGCTGTTCTCGTCACCGTTAGTTGTGTCACCAGCTGCGATGGTGAACTTAGCACCTTTCAGCGCCTTCTCAGTGCCAAGGTCAACCTTGTTGATCTTGAGACCGTAGGTGTAGTCCTTGACCGTATCGGACTCCGAGGTGCCAGTGCCACCTGACATGGGGTTGTTAGAATACTCGAGCGTAACGGTGTTGGGGTTGCCATTCAGCTGGTTGTTTGCACCCGCAATAATCGCGCTTGCGTTGAGCCTCGCCCTGTAGAAAACGACGATTTCAGTCTTCCCATCAATCGTAAGCTCTTCGCCATTTTTCGCAGTGGCCGACTTCAAGCCCTTTTCGCCCTTATTAAAATTGACTACCAGGTCACGACTAGAGCCAGAGGGGTTAGTCACATTGTAGCTAGTCGAATCGATCTTGGTATATACACCATTATTCAGTGCATAAACGCTGAGCGAGCCCTCGATGTAGTCGAGACCGGCCGACAGCTGATCCGTGAACTTGTAGGAATAGGAGTCATAGCTGGCGTAGTTATCTGCAATCGTACCGGTAAGCCTATAGTTCACTTCCTGGCCAACTTGGGAGTCGGCAGCGTCCACCCAGTCAGTCTCGCCGGTAATGTCACCGCCCTTCACCTTAGAATCATCGAGGATCTTTTTCTCAACCGTGGGGATGCTGGTCTTCTCATGGACAGTTACGGCGCTACCGCCCACGACTGCAAAGATCGGGGACGTGCCAGTGTTCGGCTTGGTCGAATCGAGATCGCTGGTCACAAACAGGTAGTAACCGTTGCCATGCGCCTGATCAGGAGTCCAAGAATTACCAGTAGGGATGTTGGTCGCGGCAGGTTTCTCACTCTTAACGGCATTCGCAACTGCGTAGAGAACATTGTTGGTAGCGATTCGCGTTCCATCAGTCGATGTTGATCCTGCAGTAGTGGAATCCGCATGTGCCATGAGGAAGTCGGCTACTTCCTGGGCCGTAGGTTTGTCAGACAGCTGATCCTTAACCTCCAAGCCGTCATAACCCTTCCAGTCTTTCTTAATGGCATCAATCACCTTCGTGCTAACCGTATCGCTCGCCCACGTGATGTTCTGAGCGGTCTTGCCACCGTTTTCAGTGTCGGTCACCGTAGCCTTAAAGATCTGGTACGCCTTGAACGTGGTGCCATCGTTTTTCTCGGCCTGACTAATGGTGATGCTGCCGTCACCCTCGGCCGCAAACGCCATGGTCACCGGGGCCATCACGCCGCCGAAGCTCAGCGCTGCTGTGAGGCCGGCGGTTACTGCCAGGCGTGCGATGTTCTTGCTCATGCTTATCTTCTTTTCCTCCGTTTTCCGGTTGGTTCTCATTCGATCGATCATCATCTGTCTGTGTCTTAGCATCTACTTCGCTACGTCTCGCCCCGCTCTCTGTGGGGCTGCCAGCTACTCTTTATGGCTGCCACCTCCCCGCTTGACCAGGAGCGCGACCACGATGAGCGCGGCTCCGGCGACCGCTGCGGCGGCCGCGGCGTACATTGCCATATCGCCAGTCGAGGGCATAAAGCCTCCGGTGGTAATGCTAGGGGGTGTGCCGGTGGGCGTGTTGATGAGCGACGCCTCCAGGCTGCCCGTCGACCCGTCCGCGCTGTCGGCGCGCAGGGGCGACTCGGCCGTGATGGTGAGCTTAGGCTTGGCGGCCGCCACCTGGTCGACATCCAGGCCCTCGGCCTTGACCGTCACGCAGCACGTGCCCTCAAAGGCGGTGTAGCCCTTGGGCGCCTTGAGCTCGCGGACCTCCAGCTTGCCCGAGTCCACGCCCGAGACGGTCACGCGGCCGTCCTCGCCCGTGGTGACGGTGGCCTTGCCCTCCGCATCCCACGTGCCATCGGCCGCTAGCGTGCGGCCGCGGTCGTCGGCGATGCTCAGGACCGCCCCGGCAAGCGGCTTGTCGCCGTCGCTGCCGCGCTTGGTGAGCGCGAGATCCCAGGTGTAGGCGCACGCATCATCGCTCGGCGTGCGAGTGAAGCCGGCATCGCTGAACTGGTCGGCAAAGGGAGAGCGCGGGTAACGCAGGTAGACCTCGTTGGGGTTGCCCTTCGCGATGCCGTGGTTGCACGCGCTGTTGAGCGGCGCGTTGTACACGGCGACCACGCGGGCGCCCGCGGTGAAGGCGTCGGCCCCGCCGAGCGCGGCGATGAGGTCGCCGGTACGCACGGTGAAGGTTCCGTCAACCGCTACCTTGGTGGCGCACTGGGCCGTGATGTCGGTCCAGCCCTTCGCGGGCTCGGTGTCGGCTCGGCCGTCCTTGCCGGTCTGGACGGCGTCGAAGCCACCGTCCGCGCCCGCCGCCACGTACACGCGCACGCTCGCGGCCACCTTGGAGGGGTCGAGCCCCGCGCTCATGGTGTCGACGAACCGTACCGTATAGGTGTCGTAGGCCGCGAGGCCCGCCGGGACCGTGGCAGAGAGGCGCCAGTACAGGTCGTCGGCGACCGTGGCGTCGGCGGCCTTGCCCCAGGCGGCGGTGCTGTCCTCCAGCACGTGCTTGGCCACCTTGGGAGTGGCGGCCTTGGGCTTGACGGTGACGGCGCTGCCGCCGACCAGGGCCATGATCGGCGCGGTGCCGGCCTCGTTCTGGGCGATGGCGTCGTCGTCGGCGACGATGAGCCAGTAGCCGCAGGGCAGCTCGGCCGCCGTGCCCGCGTTGAGGGCCGCGAGCTCGGCGCCAGAGCTCTGGAGGGAACGAGCGAGCTGCGCGCTCAGCGCGCTCGTAAGGTGGGAATCGGTGTTGAGCCACTCGGCAGCTTCCTGCGCGGTGGTCTGGGAATTGGGCATGCCGGCGCTGTGCAGCACAGGCAGCGCTGCGTCGCGCACGGCGTCGCTTGCCCAGGCGAGGTCGGTGGCGATCTTGGCGTCGCTGTCGCCGTCGACGACGCTGGCACTAAAGATCTGGTAGGCGTCGTAGCTGCGCGCCACGGTGCCGCTCACCGTGATGGAACCGGTCGAGGTCGGCGCGGCCTGCGCGGATGCGGGGAACACAACCGCGCAGGTGCCGATCAGGAGGGTAAGCAGCGCAAACAAGATCGGGAAGGAGCAAACTTTCTTATTCACGACGCTCGCCTCCCTTCGCATTCGCCTTGCGACGAATGTGCATCCAGGCTGCAGCAGCGCAAAGCACCGCCGCGCCGGCAAGGTAGGTCAGTGTGATGCCCGACATACCAGAAAGGGGCAAAGAGGTGGAGTAGGTGTTGGTGAAGGTGGAGGCGGGAATGGCGGTTGGGCCCGCGCCGGCGGATGGGACTTCGATGCCCCGCCCGTTCTCGCCCAGGGCGTTGCCCATGTCGTCCTTCATCTGGGTGACCGTGGTGGAGGTGATGAGGCCGGTGTACTTGCCGGCCCCATTCAGCTCAGCCTTCACCGTGACGGCAACCTGGTACTCGGCCTTGGAGTAGCGGAGCTTGTCGATGGCACCGGTGGTAGGCTCGACCTCCTTCACCGTGTAGGTGTAGGTCCTGGCGTAGTCACCCACCTCACCGGGGGCATCGGACAGGTGCGACTTGTTGAACGTCATGGCGCCAAAGGTCGCCGTGATGTTGTTGAGCTTGGCGGCGTCGGTCTCCCCTGCCTTTGGGGCAACAGAAATCTTGGGCGCTTCGGGCGCTTCGGGCATGGGGGCTTTGGCTGCATAGTCACCCGTAGCCACAATGCTGAACTCGAACGGCACATAGTTGTCGTCAGCATCCTTCGGCCAATCCGTATTGCGAACGGATTTGGTCACCGGGATCTTCACGGACGTAGCACTGCACTTGTCGGAGATGTACGTAGTGCCACTATCGATGCTCGGCTGCTCGTTCTCTTTCCACGTAATGGAGCCGTTTGTGCTGTCCACCGTGAACTTGTAGGTGTTCTTGTTCAGTTCGTAGCCAAACGGAGCCTGGGTCTCAACAAGCGTGTACGTGCCCGGCAGCAGGCCCTCGAGCTTGAACTTGCCAGGCGCGGTGTCGGTGTCTACCCACGTGGTATCGCTCGAAGTCGACTGGTCGCTCACCTGATCTCTCACGGTCCAGGACTGGTTAACGGCCGCACCATCGGCGTCATTAGTCTTGGTGAGTTTCCACTCAGAACCAGCCAAAGGAGTGTGTTTTGTGTCGCCCTCCCCCACCTTGGTCCAAGACACCGTACCGGTGATGATCTTGGTGTTGGGAATGGCACCTGTGGGGTTATTCTCGAACGGAACATTTTTGCCGTTCTCATCCACGTAACCCTGAACGTAGTTCGGCTTCTCGCCAGTATTGTTCATAGTGGCATAGTAGATGGTGTCTGACTTCTGGTAGCCAGCCGGCGCCGTCTCCTCTTTGATGTAATACGTGAAGTAGTTGGTATCGTTGGAATTGCCGATGTTTGCCTTCTGGTTCAGATAGTTGAACTGAAGCTTGCCATCACCCGAAGCGTAATCATTTGCGCCACCGTCAGTCACCGTCACGATAGCGTCCTTGCCCGCGACAGCATTCTCGACAGAACCATAGATAGCCCACGAGGAACCAGGAAGCGACGTGTTGCCGTTCGCCGCATCGACCTTGCTCCACGCAACGGCGGAGCCGTCGGGCGTATACGACCCAGACCACGGGAGGTTGTGACGCTCCTGATCCATATCGATGACGGAAGCCGAGTTACCCTCACCAAATGCTG
Organism: Collinsella sp.; assembly: GCA_019414445.1. Lineage (GTDB taxonomy): Bacteria > Actinomycetota > Coriobacteriia > Coriobacteriales > Coriobacteriaceae > Collinsella. The sequence goes on along the minus strand of DXMA01000004.1, from coordinate 83,441 downwards.
CGGCAACCTTCGGACTGTTCATTGAGAAATCGACGCCCACATAAACGCGGCCGTTGGTAGTCACATGGTCGTCGAAACTTCCGTTGGGAACGAGAATCGATCCGATCATAGCCGCCGCAGGATCGTCGTCAGTCCACTTGGCACCGGTGGCTGTGCCGCCGTATCCCCAGTCCGCGCGGTTTTCTCCCGCGATGCCGCCTCGAATGGTAAGGCTTTGCGTATCGACAAAGTTCCACATGATGGACTGGGAAGCCGTCGCGTATGCCTCGCCCAGCTCCTTGCCGGAATATTGAGTTTCGTAACCACGCGAAATCTCGGTACCGTTCCACCAAAAGCGCCAGCCATTGTGAAACTCAATATTCGAAGATCCGGTAACGTTCACAACAACCGAGGCGCCCTTGGGAATGCCCTCGAATGCGAAATCAACGCCACGATAATACTCGTTGTTGTATGTATTGCTCAGCTGAGAAGCATCGATGGTGAACACCTGCTGCATAGAGGTGTTGTCGCCCTTAAACGTGATAAGACGCTCGCTATTCTTGAATTGCTTACCATTGAGCGACGTATCGGCGCAGTCGGAATATATGGTCTTATACGACTCATCAAACACCAGGCCATAATTACAATCCGTCTTGTCGTACTTGTTGATTACGTAGTTGTTGTGATTGCTCGCGAAACCAACCTCGAGCGTGCCGGTATTTGCAAACGAGTTGAGCTGTTTCGATAGCTTCGAGAGGTACCCATCTTCACCGTTGTAGCTCGAATAATCGTTATTGTTGACATTAGTCAAATCAACAGTTTGATTGAACAGGTTGCTTTCCTGAGAGTTCTCGCCCTCGTACCAATTACCCTGCGTTGTCACCACGGATTGGCGTTCATTGTTATCGCGCCAGTATGTGATGGGGCCTGCGATCTGCGCAGTGTAGGCAAAGCCGGAAGGAGTCGCGCCCTCAGAAGATTTCTGCCGTCCGACCCAAGCGCCTTTCTTCCAAGCGCCAACGGTAGTCGTCTCCGGCGAGTCGCCGCTATAACCAACGCTCATCTTGGTGATCGCACTTTTAATTCCGGCCACCGCAAGCACGGTGCTGCCGGCGACAGGACGGAACTGGGAACCAAAACCAACGGTGCCAAAGCGGAAACCAGCACCAATTGATTGATAGGGCCAGCTCTCTTTGACTGGATTCATGGCAAGCTTGCCACGGACCAAGGTAAGGCCCTCCGCCTCAGCGGCATATGAGCCGGTGGGGGCGTTCTTCGCATCAAGATTACTAGTGTCGCTCGGCTTACCACCGATGTACATGTCGCGGCCGACGTAGGTGGCCACGCCGGGATCGGGGGTGGAGACATCGATATTCGTACCGATACCGATAGACGTGGGAACATAAATTCCCTTCTCCACGGTGGCCGTCGCTCTCGCTGAAGCCGCATTCGCACTCTGAGCCTGCTCAGCACTATTTGAAGAGCCAGCCTCGCCGCCATTGGTCTCGTCGCTATTCTGGTTTTCGGCATCCTCGCTGGTGTTATCTACAGCAGCGGACTCACTTGAGGAACCCCCCCCCATTACAGTTTCCTCGGTAGAAACCGTCTGGGCATCGTTGGCAATGGCCTGCGAGATCGGGGGCATGACGAGCGACAGTACCAGGCTCAACACGGAGGCTCCGCACAAAACGCCTGCCAGTACACGGCGCGTCGCTTTATTACTCTGCTTAGATTTGTCCGAATTCGCTTTCATCGATGTCTCCTCCCCAAGAGACCGCGATCTTGCTCTTTCACCATCAAACGTATCTGCGCAATCTGTAATTGCGCTCGTTTAGTAATGCAATTATAACGATTGTTTAAACATCTGAGCAACAAAACCGACATTTTTGTAGCGAGTTCTCAATTCTCTTGACATTTGCTCAGATTTACCTTCGTTTATTCGCTATCCTTTTTTTGTTTCTGCTGGTAATTTAGTTGCGTATTATTTTTTAATGGCATTAGATTTATTTGCACAACATTTTGCTCAAGAGCAAACATCCTGTGAACGGTCGAAAATCGACCGTGAGCGGTAGGTCATTAACCGGGATGAATATCCTACCAAATTGATGAGAATATCTTAAACCCATCGGTGGTTGGAAGCATGATGTTCAGACAACAATATTTGAATTTTCCCACAGATTTTAGGCATCAATTCGCCCAAATCGCCTGAGGCCACCGCAAAGGAGCCTGTCCCCTTTTGCAGTGGTTCTCCCCCCAGCGCTACAGCAGATGTTCCTCGATAAAGATCGCGATGCCGTCTTTGTCGTTGCTGGCGGTTACAAAATCGGCGGCGGCACGGGTGGCGTCGCTGCCGTTTGCCATGGCCACGCCCACGCCGGCGTCAGCCACCATGCAGGTGTCGTTGTCCGCATCGCCAAACACGCAGATGTTCTGGAGCTCCATGTCGTTGAGCTCTGCCACGCGCACAAGGCCGCGCGTCTTGGACACGCGCGGATCCATGAACTCGTAGAGCCGCTGCGTGGTTTGTAGAGCCGCCGCCTTAACAGTGTCATCGGCAAACGTCGACGCCCGCTCAATCACCCGCGGCATTACCTCGGGCGCCATGGCAAACATCACCTTGGGCTGCGGCTCGCGCAAAAACTCGGCAAAATCGACCACCTGGTAGGGCACGCCGTCGACGCGCGACAGGTGCTCGACGCACGCGTTACTCTCGGGCACGTAGAACACACCGTCTCGGGGGCAGACGGGCGTTGCCGGAAGGTCCGCCATGTGCTTGCAGATGCGCGCGATGGTCTCACCCGGCAGCGGATAGCTCAGCTCGTTGATGTCGTGCGTGCGGTCGATGACCTCGGCGCCACCGCAGCCCACGAGCACGTCCACCAGGCCTTCGATGCCCCAGAGCTCGTACATGGCCTCGGTCGCGTGGGCGTCGCGCCCGGTGCACAGGCCAAAGAGCACGCCACGCTCGCGCAGGGCGCGAATCGCCGCCACGGTGCGCGGGGACACCGTGTGCTGGCTCGTGAGCAGCGTGCCGTCGATATCACAGAACACGGCTTTGATGTGGCTGAAGGTGGTGTCCATGGGGGCCTTTCTGGGTTGTGCGGCGGTGTGGGGTGTATTCGTGAACGGCGCACATGGTATACCAAGGCACAGGCGCGGCCCGTCAAAGCAAAAACCACCACAAAGGTGCCTGGCCCCTTTGTGGTGGCCAAACCCGCGGGGTGACCTGGCCCGGGGCGCAAACCATCACAACATTCGACGTTTTTCGGCAAAATCGCGATTTTCATCGAATGTTGTGATGGATTTTACTGCTTTGCGGCACGATCCAAGTGCCAGCGGCCAAACAGCAGCAACGCCGCGGGAACTGCCGTCACGACCATGCCCGCCCCAACGAGCGTCTGCTGCACGCCAAACGTCGCCGCCAGCCAAGGGGCAATCGCCAGCGGGGCTACGCCGGCAAACATGTTGCCAAAGCCCATGACCGAGTTGACGCGACCGAGCTGCTCGAGCGGAGCCGTCGTTTGCACGATCGTGTTGTGGAGCGGGTTGACGACGCCCCAAGCCACGCCCAGGACAATCTGGCCGACGAGGGCTACACCCACGTACGGTGTCCCCACGTAGAGCAGGCTTCCCAGGCCCACGGACATGAGTGCCACGAGCAGCGTTTTGAGGCTGACAAAGCGCGGCGGCAAACGGAGCGCGAGCACGGCACCCAGCACCGCGCCCACGCCCGAGGCAGACGAGAGCCAACCCATCCACTCAACGCCGACGTGCAGGACATCGCGGTAGAAGAACGACTCCAGCGGATCGAAGGCTCCGTAGCCAAAGTTCGAAAGAAAAATAATGCAAAACAGCAGGGCGAGAACGCTGTTGGTGAAGACTGTCTTGATGCTGGCTGCGAAGGTGGCGCGGGTGGACGTGCTGGGGTTGGAGCTTTGTCCCGCACGCTCCCCTTCCTCTGCCGAATCGGCATCCGCATGCCCGGCGACATGGCTGGTCTGCGGCCTAAAGCCCCAACCGACGACGAGCGCCAGCACGGTAAAGAGCATCATGAGCACAAACACCGCGCGCGACGACGCAGCCGCCGCGACAAAGCCGCCCAGCGTGGGGCCAACGATGATACTCACGTTTGAAAACATGGCGATGGCGGAGTTGATGTCTTTGAGCTCGACAGGATCGTCGGTGAGGTAGGCCGGATAGGATGTGGCAATGGGCTGGGCGAACCCCATCACAAAGCCCAGAAACACCGCGCCGAGCAGGACGATGCCGGTCGCGCTGCCAAAGGCGATGATTGCCGTGCCAGTTGCGAGCGTGCCCACAATGCTCAGCAAGAAATGGCGGCGCGGACCCCAGGCGTCGAGCACCGCGCCACCCGCAAAGGATCCCAGGATCACGAAAACGTTCATGAACAGGACGGCCAGCGATGTCGCCACGACTGAGGCATCGTCTGCATAGGTGAGCGTTCCGATGACGCCGATAAAATAACTGGTCTGAAACCCGGTGTAGATGAGAAAGCGCATCGCCACCAGGCGCTTGGCCTGCACGGACAGCGATGATTGAGGCTTTGAGAAAAGAGAGACGAGCATGGAGACTCCTTGTTTCATACGAATGCGGACGGCGGGCATTCGCCACCGTCTGTCAAATCAATCTATCCGCATGAAACATTAAGGACGCATCAGGACCCTTCTCTCCGTTTTTCGCCCGTCATGAACTACTTGGTAGATTGTAAGGCATGTCCCACACATCTACCAAAGCAAAAACCGCCACAAAGGTGCCTGGCCCCTTTGTGGTGGAAATGGCGTTTGCCCAGATAAAACCTGCCAAAATAAACCTGTCCCTTTTTGGCAGGTTTTAGGCCAGATGATCTTGGATCAGATCGCAGATGGCTCGGGCGTCGTTGATGTTGATGGCTCGGGTCGCAAAGCCGGCGTCGAATGCCTGGCGTGCCAGGGCCTCGTTGCAGGCAAGGGCCAGCGTGTGACCGTCGACCAGGTCGAGCGAGCTCTTGCCGCGCAGACGGTCGACACCGGAGCGCGCGACGACGATGTTGTCGAAGCCCTCGGTCTTGTAGCCCTCAATGATCACCACGTCGACATCGTTGTAGCGCGACAGCAGTTCGCGCGCGGGCATCTCGTCCTCCTCGCGCGTGTCGGCGTACTCCGCCCAGCGCGTGGCACAGATGAGGCCCACGTGCTTGGATCCGGCCTGGTGATGGCGCCACGTATCCTTAGCGGGCACGTCGATATCAAAGCCGTGATGCCCGTGATGCTTGAGCGAACCCACGCGCAGGCCGCGGCGGGTGAGCTCGGCAATGACCTTCTCGACGAGCGTGGTCTTGCCCGAGTTTTGGTAGCCGATAAACGCGATCGCGGGGACTGCCGGTGTCGGAGCTGCGGGTGCAACGGCGACGGGTGCGCTCGCGGGTGCGTCGCCCGCGGCCCCCACAGCCTCAACAGCAGCGGCCTGGCGCTCGGCGCGGTCCCACACACCCGAGCGGCCGCCCTCCTTGTGCAACAGGCGCACGTCGACGATCTCCATGCCGCGATCGACGGCCTTGCACATGTCATAAATCGTTAGGCACGCGGCGCTCGCGCCGGTCAGGGCCTCCATCTCGATACCCGTCTTGCCCGTCACGCCCGCCGTAACCAGTACGTGAAAGCCGACCTGCCCGTCCGCGCGCGCCGGCGCCCAGCCCTCGGGCACGTCCTCGGCCGGCGTCCCCGCCGCAGCGATGGGCGCAATGTCGCACTTGCTCTTGGTAATGAGCAGCGGATGGCACATGGGGATGATGTCACTCGTGCGCTTGATGGCCATGATGCCCGCCACGCGCGCGCAGGCAAGCACATCGCCCTTTTTGGCGCGGTCCTGCAGCACCATGGCCTGCGTCTCGGGATGCATGAGGATGGTGCCCTCGGCGATGGCAATGCGATGGGTCTCGGCCTTGTCGGACACGTCGACCATGCGAACCTCGCCCTTGGCGTCCACATGCGTCAGCTCGTCGCGACGGGCGTCGCGGGCGGGCTCGGTGACAGCGCTGGCAGTCGGCTGCGCGGGCACGGCGGCGTTGCCAGCATTCGCTGCAGCCGTGACTTTGTGGGCAGACATCGCGGCCCTGCGAGCGGCCTTGGTGGCATCGGCGTACCTGCTCTTGGCCATATGATCATCCTCCGATTTGGGACATAAATCGTTGCGTGCCCTCAATTATCGCGTGTTCCTGCGGTTTGTGGGCCACGGCATCGCGCCAAATCGAAAGTACCTGCATATCATCACCACGGCGCAGCGCTTCACGCACCGAATACTCAGCATCGCTGAACAGGCACGGACGCACGTTGCCATCGGCCGTCAGGCGCAGACGGTTGCAATTCGCGCAAAAATGGTTGGACATGGCGCTAATGAAGCCGACCGTTCCCGCCGCACCCGAAAAGTGCCAATAACGTGCGGGGCCCGCGCCGGCAGGAGCGTCGTTGATGTCAAGCGGCTCGAGCTCGCCCAGACCCACCGCGGCGGCCCCGGCATTGATGCGCGCCCGCAGCTCGTCGCTCGGCACGGTATCGCTCGCGTCCCACAGCTCGGGATTGAGCGCGGGCGCATGCGGGTCCACAGCGCAATGCGAGCTCGTGCGCTCATCGCCAATGGGCATGTATTCGATAAAGCGCAGGTGGATGGGGCGGTCGAGCGTGAGCCGTGCAAGGGCCGCCACATCCTGGTTGAGCCGGCGCACCGCAACGCAGTTGACCTTAACGGGCTCAAAGCCCCAAGCCAGCGCCGCGTCGATGCCAGCCATGGTCTGCTCGAGTCGACCCAGGCGCGTGATCTTTCCAAAGAGCGTAGGGTCGAGCGTGTCGAGCGAAATGTTGACGCGGTTAAGCCCCGCGTCCTTGAGCTGCGGCGCCAGCTTGGGCAGCAGGGCTCCGTTGGTGGTGAGCGAGATGTCCTCGATCCGCGGAATCGCGCGGATGTCGCGAATGAGCGGGATGATACGGCGGCTGACCAGCGGCTCGCCGCCCGTCAGGCGTACGCGGCGAATGCCCTCCCCCGCCACCAAGCGCACAAAGCGGGCGATTTCCTCGGCGCTGAGTAGCTCGTCGTGTGCACGGGGCGCCACGCCATCGGCCGGCATGCAGTAAATGCAGCGGAAATTGCACTTGTCGGTAACGGCAATGCGCAGGTAGTTGATATCGCGGCCAAAGCCGTCATGTTGCACGTGCCCGTCCACGCAGCCCTCCCCTCACGCGGCGTTTTATTCTTCGGAAAACATAATACCCCACGAGAGAATCATGCCGACACCCGTACGACAGGACAGGTCGCTTCGAGCAAAACGGACTTCCCAAGCCCATCCTCAGCACAGACCATCACAACATTCGATACTTTTCCCGATTTTGACAAAAAACGTCGAATGTTGTGATGGTTTGCCTGCCCACGGCACCCCGTAGAAGGGCCGGAACGCCCCTAAAGGCCGTCGTCCCAGTGACGAATCACGAATTCTCGCAGGTCGTTCTGCCGCTTTTGGAACGCTTCGCTTCGGTCGCGCTTGAGACCCATAGCGAGTGCGATGGCGTTCATCGCCCGGTGCAATTGCAGCTGATGGGCAAACTGAGTCCCGGTGAGGACGATCATCCTAAAGCCCAGCGCGCTCAGTACGGTCATACGCTCCGCATCAGACGCACTGCGCTGTTTATCGAGATGGTCCGAGCCGTTGTATTCAACCCCCGTACCGCTCGCAGGCGCATATACGTCAATCTCGAAATACCCGGCCTTTGCGAGACACTTGAACTCGTTGGGAACATCGACCCTATGGTTGAGCTCGATTTTGGCGTATCCCAGCCCGCCCTGGAAACGTTTTGCTACGACCATGATTGCGGTGGCCGTCTCCATGGGCGACCGCGCGCCATCGTGCACGCGCTTGAGCACGGCGGCCGCGCGTATAGCCCCCTGACGAGATCGGTTCTCATTGCAATAGGCAATCAAGTCGGCAACGGTATACCTCTGCCCCATCTCGATATAATCGCCTGTCGACAGATGATTCAAATGGTATCGGGCGCAGATTTCGTAGCCATATTCCAGCTGCTCGGGCTCACTCATCCACGAACCCGCCTGGACAAAGCACATGGCCTCATCAACCACCAGAAGGCCCTCTGCCACCTCGATAAGATGGCCTGGAGGTACCGGCGCCCCAAACACGTGGCACCTAAATCCAGCCGGCGTCGAGCGCTCAAAATCGAAGTTGACGAGCGTGTCGATATGATCGAGCTCTTCTCGTGGAATACCAAGCGAAACCAGATAGTCGGTAACGATTCCAACTGCCGTTGAAGCCCTCAGCCCCTTGGCATCGAGCCCCAATTTGGGCAGGTCCGCAATCGGCTCCGCCTCGCTAGCAAGCGAGTCCTCATCGTATAGGCTGCTTGCTCGCGAGAGCGGCTCGGACGGGCGCGCCACGTTGTGGTACAGCCAGGCAGTCTTATGGGACAGGACGATCGGCAGGTCCATGAGCCCTCCAATGGAGTCGGATAACCAACCTTATTCCCCTGCCCACGGGTCCGCACACCTTCGTGCGCAAGAAAGCGATTCCACCCGATCGAGTGGTAGAAAAACCATCACAACATTCGATGCTTTTCCCGTTTTTGGCAAAAAACTTCGAATGTTGTGATGGTTTGAGGCGAGGTGAGGAGCATAGAGGGGCCAAAGCATCGTGCTCGAACGGGTTAATCCAACTCTTTTAAGCCATGCGCCAGCTGCCAGTACTCACCGTGCTGGGCGAGCAGCTCTTCGTGCGTGCCGCGCTCGATGATGCGGCCGTGTTCGAGGACCATGATGGCGTCGGCGTCGCGGACGGTGGACAGGCGGTGCGCGATCATAAACGTGGTGCGGCCACGCATGATGCGGTCCATGCCGCGCTCGATGAGCTTTTCGGTGCGCGTGTCGATAGAGCTCGTGGCCTCGTCCAGGATGAGCACCGGCGGGTCGGCGACGGCCACGCGCGCGATGGCGAGCAGCTGACGCTGACCCTGCGACAGGTTGGCACCGTCCGCGGTCACGAGCGTGTCATAGCCCTGCGGCAGGCGGCGGATAAACGAGTCGGCGCAGGCGGCCTCGGCAGCGGCGCGCACCTCCTCGTCGGTCGCGTCGAGCTTGCCAAAGCGGATGTTCTGCGCAATGGTGCCGCTAAACAGGTGCGTGTCCTGCAGCACAATGCCGAGCGATCCGCGCAGGCTGGCCTTGGCAATGTGCTTGACGTCAATGCCGTCGTACGTGATCTCGCCGTCATCGACCTCGTAGAAGCGGTTGATGAGGTTGGTGATGGTCGTCTTACCTGCGCCTGTGGAGCCCACAAAGGCGATCTTTTGGCCCGGCTTGGCAAACAGGTTGAGATCCGTGAGCACACGGGTGCCTGGCACGTAGGAAAAGTCCACGGCATGGAAGCGCACGTCGCCGGCAAGTGGGACCAAGCCGCACGTGAGCTCGGTGCCGTCGGCAGCCGCCGCACGGCCCGACTCATCAACGGCAGCCACATCATGCAGGTGCCCGTACGCGCCCACGCCCTGGCCCTCGGGAATCTTCCACGCCCACGCGGCGTCGCCCGTCTGCACCAGCTCCACGCAGCCCTCGTCCACCTCGGGCTTAAGGTCCATAGCCGCAAACAGGCGCTCGGCACCGGCCAACGCGTTGAGCAAGAAGTTGCCGAGCTGCGTAAACTGGTTGATGGGCATGGCAGCCTGACGCACAAAGACCAGGTAGCTTGCGAGCGCACCTACGTCGGCGAGTCCCTTGATGCAGAGCATGCCGCCCGCCACGGCAACGATGGCATAATTGACGTAGCCAATCACGACGGTCATGGGCACCATGGAGTTGGCATAGCTCACGGCGGCGGTGCCGGTGCGGCGCAGTTCTTGGTTGCGCACGTCAAAACCAGCCACGTTGGCCTGTTCGTGATTAAAGACCTTGATGACCTTTTGGCCCGAGACCATCTCTTCGATATATCCGTCCAGGTCGCCAAGCGATGCCTGCTGGGCGGCAAAGAAACGCTTAGAGCGTGCGCCCGAGTAGCGCGCATACAGCACAGTGGCCGCATCGCACACGAGCGTAATAATCGTGAGCTGCCAGTTAAGGATGATGAGCATGGCCGTAGTGCCCACAACCTGAATGGCGGCCTGAATCACGTTGGCAAAGCTGTTGTTGAGCGCTTCGGAGACGGTGTCGACGTCGTTAGTGAAAAAGCTCATGATGTCGCCCGAGCGCGTGCCGTCAAAATAGCTGAGCGGCAGCTTCTGGATGTGCGCGAACAGGTCGCGGCGAATATCGAACACCACGCGTTGGGCCGCGCGCACCATGATCTGTGAGTAGCCCAGGGCCGAGAGCACGCCCGCGGCGTAGATGATCGCCGTCAGGATGACTTGCTTGGCGAGCAGTTCCTCCCCGCCCGTGGCCAAACCGTTAACGATGGGGCGCACCATGTAGGTGCCGGCGAGGCTCGCGATGGCGGCAACGGAGGCGAGCACGCCCACCGCCAGCAGCGAGAACTTGGCATGCCCCATGTAGGAGAGCAGGCGGCGCACCGTGCGCTTGAGGTCGGCCGGGCGCGCTTGGGCTGCGGTCTTAGGCATGGCGCTCACCCCCTTCCAAGGTCGATCCGCTGGGGACGGAGGAAAACGGATCATTCGCGCAGCCATCGTCGCTGCCGTCACCGGCGTCCGCGTTCCCCGCAAACTCCATCTGCGAGGCGTAAATCTCCTGGTAGATGTTGTCGCCCGCCAGCAGTTCCTCGTGCGTGCCCACGCCGTGGACACGACCGTCGTCCAACACCACAATGCGATCGGCATCCATGACGCTCGCGATGCGCTGAGCGATGATGAGCACGGTCGTATCGGGAATCCGAGCGATGTGCTCGCGAATCTTGGCGTCGGTCGCCATATCGACCGCGCTGGTGGAGTCATCAAAGATGAGCACACGCGGATGCTTGAGCAACGTACGCGCGATGCACAGACGCTGTTTTTGTCCGCCCGAAACACCGGCACCGCCTTGGCCCAACTCGCCGTCGAGTCCGCCAATGCGATCCAGAAACTCGTCCACGCACGCCGCGCAGCAAGCCGCGAGGAGCTCATCGTCCGACGCCTGCGGATTGCCCCACTGCAGGTTCTCGCGCACGGTGCCCGTGAACAGCACATTCTTTTGCAGCACAATGCCCACAACGTCGCGCAAGGCGACCAGGTCGTAATCGCGCACGTCGTGTCCGCCCACAAGCACGGCGCCCTCGGTAGCGTCGTACAGGCGCGCAATCAGCTGCACAAGCGAGCTCTTGCCCGAGCCCGTGCCGCCGAGAATGCCCACCGTCGAGCCGTTCTCGATGCGAAGGTCGATATGCTCGAGCACATCCTCGGCTGCATCCGCACGGTATTTAAAGGAAACGTCGCGAAACTCGATACTGCCGTCCGCTGGCACCGCAGTCGCGAGGTCTCCCGCAGGGTTGGTGATAAAGGGCTCCTCATCGAGCACCTCTGCGATACGGCCCACACTCGTAAGAGCGCGCGTGAGCAGCAAAAACACGTTGGAAATCATCATGAGCGAGTTCATGATCAGCAGCACGTAGCTCATAAAGCCCGTGAGCGAGCCCACGCCTAAGCGACCTTCGATGATTATGCGGCCGCCAATCCACAGGATAGAGAGCGCAGCCACATACATCGAGAGTTGGAACACCGGCAGGTTGAGCACGGCGGTGCCGAAGGTCTTGGTCGCCGTGCCGGCGAGCTCGGTATTGACGGTGTCGAACTTGTCGCACTCGTGCTCGGCTCGCACGTAAGCCTTCACGGCGCGCACGGCGGTGAGGTCCTCCTGCACCACGCCGTTGAGATGGTCCATCGAGGTCTGCAGCTGGCGGTAGAGCGGACTGACACGGTAGGTAATAACGCCCAGCACGATCGCCAGCACCGGCAGAATAATTGCGAATACCGTAGCGAGTGGACGCGACAGCACCAGCGCATAGGCCAAGCCGACGATAAGCGTCACGGGGCCGCGCACCATGGGGCGAAAGCCATTGCCGATAGCGTTTTGAATCACGGTGATGTCGGTGGTCATGCGCGTGACGAGCGAGCTGGCGTCGTAGTTGTCCAGATTGCCAAAAGCGAGCGTCTGGATCTTGCGATACTCCGCCTCGCGTAGGTTAGCGCCCAGCCCCGAGGCAACGCGGGCGGACGTGCGCGCATAGCCTAAGCCAAGTACCAGCGAACATGCGGCGCATGCCAACATATACGTGCCCTGCAACAGCATGTAGTTGATGTCGCCCGCGGGCACGCCCACGTCGATGATATTTGCCATGATGACCGGGATAAACAGCTCGAGCGCCGTTTCGGCCGTCACAAAGAGCACGCCGAGTATGGCATCGCGGCGGTATGCCCCCAGATAGGAAAACAGAATCTTGAGATTGCGCACGCAGGTTCATCCCCCATCAAACGTTGTTCGCAAACCCACGTATTATGGCGCGCCGTGCGGCGGTGTCAAGTGTTCCGAAATCGATTTCTGCAAGGCTAGTGCAGGCGCTAAGCTCGCAAGGTGCATCTCTGTATTCAATTGGAAATGAACGCGAGCGCGACTTTTTTCGCCCCGCTGCCAACATAAACCTTGACTCTACAATCGTTGTAGGGTTTTCACTACACTGGTAGCAAAACGAACCCAGCCAGAAAGCCCCGCCCATGGAACACGACCTCACACGCGGCAATGTCCTCAAGACCATCGCGGTCTTTGCCCTGCCCTATATGCTCTCGTACTTTTTGCAGATGCTCTACGGCATGGCCGACCTGTACATGATGGGGCAGTTTAGCGGCGCCGCCGGCATCACCGCCGTGGGCAATGGCGCGCAGACGCTCTATATCATTACCGTAACGCTCGTGGGCCTGGCCATGGGAACGACGGTCATCGTCGGCCACGCCGTGGGCTCGCGCCGGTTTGACCGAGCCGAGACCGCCATCGGCAACACCATCACGCTCTTTATGGGTGTCTCGGTGGTGCTGGCCGCTGTCCTGCTCGCACTGTGTCCGCAGATTGTGGCGCTCATTGGCACTCCCGCCGAAGCCGTCGAAGGCACTGCCGCCTACCTGCGCATCTGCTTTGTCGGCATTCCCTTTATCGCCGCATACAACATCCTCTCGGCCATCTTTCGCGGGCTGGGCGATTCGCGCTCGCCCATGTACGTGATTGGCGTGGCGTGCATCATCAACATCGCGCTCGACTTTCTGTTTATCGGCCACATGGGGCTCGGCCCCGTAGGCGCCGCACTCGGCACGGTGACCGCCCAGACAGCCAGCGTTGCCCTCGCGCTCGTGTGGCTCAAGAGCCGCCGCACGAACATCCACGTTAAGCGTAGCGACCTGCGCCCCCAGCCCGAGGTGCTCGGCAGCATTCTTAAGATCGGTGTGCCCGTGGCCGTGCAGGACGGCTGCATCCAGGTGGCGTTTATGTTCATCACCGTCATCGCCAACCACCGCGGTCTGGTCGACGCCGCCGCCGTAGGCTTGGTCGAAAAGATGATCAGCTTTTTGTTTATCGTGCCGAGTTCCATGGGCGCTACCGTCAGCGCGCTCACGGCGCAAAACGCCGGCGCGGGCAAGGGTGACCGCGCGCGTCAGGTACTCAAGGACGCCATGACCATCTCGGCGGTGTACGGCTGCCTGATCACGGTGCTGATGTGGCTGGTGGCGCCGGCGTTTATCGGCTTTTTTGCCAAGGACGCTGCAGTAGTCGCCGCCGGTACCGGCTATATGCGCAGCTATATTTTCGACGCGATTTTTGCCGGCATCCACATTTGCTTTAGCGGCTTTTTCGCCGCATACGGCAAGAGCTACATCGGCTTTGCGCACAACGTGCTGGCCGTGGCCCTCATTCGCGTGCCCGGCGCTTGGCTGCTGTCGAACGCCTATTCCGACACGCTGTGCCCCATGGGTATCGCCTCGCCGTGCGGGTCGATTCTGTCGGCGGTCATCTGCGTGATTGCATTTACCGTGCTCAACCGCCGCGGAACTTTTGACAAGCTGGTGGCGTAGCGAGGCGACGCATGCCTAGCACCTCTCCCCTGTTTTTACCGAAAGGAGTGGTCCTGTGACCGACATGCCAAGCGAACACACCGAGGGCCTGCTCCGCATTGGCGAGGTGGCGCGCCTGCTCAATTTGAGCGTGGGCACACTGCGCCATTACGAACAGATGGGGCTGTTGGAGCCGGCATATGTCGATCCGGCAAGTGGGTACCGCTACTACGGATCGCGGCAGCTCTCCACCCTCAACACCATCGGCAACCTGCGCGTTCTCGACTTGCCGTTGACGCAGATTCGCGAGTTTGTCACTACGCGCGATATGGATTTGATACAACGGCAACTGACCAAGCAACAGGAGTTAATTGAGCACAGGCGACGTGAGTTGGAGCGCATGTCGCGCAAGATTGACCAGCGGCTTGCCTTGCTTCACGGCGCTTTGAATGCTGATCTCGACACCATTAGCGAAATCGAGGAACCCGAACTTCGCTGCGCCGCGCTGCACGAGCGCGTCAATCCCACCGACGCCTATTCGCTGGGATGGCATATCCGCCAGCTTCAGCAGGGACAGCACGAAACCTTTGCCTATCTTGGCAATCTAGGTGTGGGCATCGCGCCCGAACGCCTGGCCGCCGGCGACTTTGATGGCTACGACGAGGTCTTTCTGCTGCTCGACGACACCGACGACTACCTGGGTGAAATCGAGACGCGGCCTGCCGCGCACTGCCTGACCATAAGTTTCCGTGGCACGCACGGACAAGCAGCCCCGCGCTACGAGCGGCTGCTCGGCTACATGCACGAACACAACCTGACGCCCGCCGGCCCCTCGCGCGAGATCGCCCTCATCGACGATATCATCAGCGACGACCCGACAACCTACGTAACGCAGATCACGGTGCCGGTTGCCCCAGCAAAGTAAGAACCGCCCGGAAGGCATCATGCTTCCCGGGCGGTTCTTCAATTAGGCTATCAATGCGCTAAGCCTGGGGCACCTGACCAGTCGCCAAGATCTGCTCGAGTGCGTCCTCATCCAATACAGGCACGCCCAGCTGCTCGGCCTTGGTGAGCTTGGAGCCCGCTTTGGGGCCGGCGACCAGATAGCTCGTCTTCTTTGACACGCTACCCGAAACCTTGGCGCCGAGCACCTTGAGCGCCGCGCCCGCCTCGTCACGCGTGCGGTTGACGAGCGTGCCGGTGAGCACGAAGGTCAGACCCGCGAGCGGCTGCGCGTCGGCGAGCTCGTCCGCCACGCCAGCGTCGGCTGCGGCCTGCGCGTGCGCGGCGCCCAAGTCGACCTCAAGCGACAGACCCGCCTGGCGCAGACGCTCCAGCACGGCAAGGTTCTCGGGCACAGCCAAGAACTGCTTGACGCTCGCCGCAATCTTGGGACCGATGCCCTCGCACTCGGCGATGTCCTCTTCGCTCGCCAGGATGAGCTTGTCGATCGACAGGAATCGTTCGGCGATGACCTCGCCCACACTCTTGCCCACGTGGCGGATTCCCAGGGCAAACAGTACGCGACCGAGCGGCTGGCTCTTGGACTTGCTGAGCTCGGCGATGATTTTTTCGGCCGTCTTGAGGCCCACCGGGATGGGGTCGCCCTTCTTGACGCCCTTTTTGCTGTTGGAGCTGGCATAGGTGCGCCCCGTGTCGAGCGCCGCGATGTCGTCGACCGTGAGCTGATAGAAGTCCGCGACATCGTGGATCAGACCGGCGGCGATCATCTTGTCGACGATCTCATCGCCCAAGCCGTCCACATCCATGCAGCCGCGGCTCACCCAGTGGAGCAGGCGCTCCTTGAGCTGCGCGGGGCAGTCGATGGACACGCAGCGATAGGCAACCTCGCCATCCTCGTGCACCACGGGGCTGCCGCACACGGGGCAAACCTCGGGCATTTGCCAGTCAACGCTGTCCGCCGGGCGCTTGTCGAGCACCGGCCCCACAACCTCGGGGATCACGTCGCCGGCCTTGTGCACGATGATGGTGTCGCCCTCGCGCACGTTTTTGCGGCGGATCTCGTCGATGTTGTGCAGCGTGGCGCGTGCGATGGTGGAACCCGCGACTGTCACCGGGTCAAACTCGGCGACCGGCGTGAGCACGCCCGTGCGGCCCACCTGGATGCGAATCTCGCGCAGGACAGTCTGCTTTTCCTCGGGCGGAAACTTAAAGGCGATGGCCCAGCGCGGCGCGCGGGCGGTAAAGCCCAGGTCGAGCTGCTGCTGGAAGCTGTCGACCTTTACGACCACGCCGTCGATGTCGTAGTCCAGGTCGCCGCGATGCTCGAGCGCCTGGGCGCAGAACTCGTGGACCTCGGCCGGCGTGGCGCAGCGAGCCACGTTGGGGTTGACGCTAAAGCCGGCGCTGCGCAACCAGTCGAGGAACTCGCGCTGGCTGTGGACATGCAACGGGTCGGTATCGGCGATGGCGTAGATAAAGGTTGCCAGGTCGCGACGAGCCGTGACTTTGGGATCCTTTTGGCGGAGACTACCTGCGGCGGCGTTGCGCGGGTTGGCGAAGGGGTCGCGGCCCTCGGCATCGGCCTCATCGTTTAGGCGTACAAAACTGCCCTTGGGCATGTAAACCTCGCCACGTACCTCGATGGTACGCTCTCGGTCGGCGCCCATGTGGGCGAGCGCCGGCTCGGACAGGTGCATGGGCACATCCTTGATGGTGCGCACGTTAAGCGACACGTCCTCGCCCGTGGTGCCGTCGCCGCGCGTGGCCGCGCGCACGAACGTGCCGTTTTGGTAGGTAAGGGCTACGCCCAAGCCGTCGATCTTAAGTTCACAGGTATAGGTGACACTACCGGCGCCAAGGGCGTCCTCGGTGCGCTGCAGCCACGCGTCAAGCTCGTCCAGGTCCATGGCATCGTCCATCGAATACATGCGCGCCATGTGCGCGACCGGCGTAAACTGTTCGCTCACGTAACCGCCCACGCGCTGGGTATAGCTATCGGGCGTTACCAGATCGGGATAGGCTGCCTCGATTTCCTGTAGCTCAACGAGCATCTTGTCAAAGGCGGCGTCCGTGATCTCGGGCGCGTCGAGCATGTAATAGCGGTAGGCGTGGTAGTCGAGCTCGTGGCGCAACTCTGCCGCCCGCACTGCCGCCTGGGCACGGGCATCGGTCGGTGCGGCGACGTCCACACTCGCGGGCGTTTCGGTATCGATGTCCACACCGTCACCAAACAGGCTCGATTGCTCCATAGCGGCACTCCTTCGCTCGATTTCAAACGGATACTAGAGTACCACCGGTCGAAATGAGGCCGAATAGCCCTTTCGAACCGCACCGAATCGGCAGCCGTCAAACTGGGGCGGACAGTTAGTTCAGGCCCTTCCGAACCAAGCTCCTTGCCAGCTCAAAATAATCCGTTTCCCCCGTTCCCGGGATCCATCGCAAAAAGAGGGGCTGTCCTGCGTTGGCGGGACAGCCCCTCTGGCTTCAAACTATGCGAAACGGCTGGTTAGTAGCCCTGGCCGTAACCTTGACCCTGGCCCTGGCCCTGCTGACCGAGCAGCTCCTCCAGGTACTGGCGCAGCTGATCTTCGGTAATGCTACCGTTGCCGGTGTCGGTCGCGCTATCGTTCTGCTGCTGGTTTTGCAACTCCTCATCGGAGCCCAGCTCGACGGTAACCGTCTTCTCTTCCTTGCCGCGCATGAGCGTGATCTCGACCTTCTCGCCCACCTCGTGGCTGCGCAGTGCGATGATCAGGCCGTCGGCGCTCGTAATCTCGTCGTCGCCCAGCTTGGTGATGACATCGCCTTCCTGAATGCCGGCCTTGGCTGCGGGACCGTCCTCGACGACGCTCGCCACATACGCACCGCTATCGGTGCTCAGCTTGTTAGTGCGGGCATTGAGCGCGTTAACGCTCGAAAGCGTGGCGCCCAGATACGGATGAACCGGCGTCTTGCCGTCAATGATCTGGTCGGCAATCTTCTTAGCGTAGTTGACGGGAATGGCAAAGCCCACACCCGAGCTGGAGCCCGAGTAGCTCTCGATGAGCGAGTTGATGCCCACGAGCTCACCATTGTCGTTAACGAGCGCGCCGCCGGAGTTGCCCGGGTTGATGGCGGCATCGGTCTGGATCATGTTGGCATAGATGGTGTTGCCGCTGGTAGAGCTCATGGCCGTGGAGCGATACAGTGCCGACACGATACCCGTGGAGACAGACTGCTCGTTGCCGAAGGGCGAACCGATCGCCATGACCCACTCGCCCACGTTGAGCTTATCGGAGTCGCCGATCTCGATCGGGGTGAGCTTGGAGGCATCGGCGTCCTTGAGCTTGATGACGGCCAGGTCGCTCGAGGCATCGTTGCCCACGAACTCGGCCTCGTAGGTGGTGCCGTCGTCCATGGTTACCACGTACTGGTCATAGCCATCGACCACGTGGTTGTTGGTGAGGATATGGCCCTCGGTATCGAGCACAACGCCCGAACCGACGCTGCCCGAGCTATCGGAATCGTCAGCAGACTGCGAAAGCGAGCCATTCTGGCTGCCGCTCGAGGTGGCGGTGATGGAAACGACGGAGGGCAGCGCCTTGGCGGAGACAGCCTCGGCCAGCGTGGTGTCCTCGGAATCGATGGTGATCTTTTGCGTCGACGAACCCGAAGCGCCCGCCGTCACGGCATTCTTTCCGCCACCGATATCGAGCGTGCCGCTCATAATGAGTGCGATGACCAGCAGAGCGCCGCAGGCGCAACCGGCGAGCGCCGTAATAAAGATCGGCAGCTTTTTGGTCTTGGTCTTGACCACCATGTGCTTGTTCACAACCTGCTGGCCGCCCAGCGGCTCGCCGGTCTGCGTGTCATAGGCCTGCACGTAGGGAATGTTGTTACTGTCGGCAGGCGTCGACTCCACCTGCACGCGCGGCTGCTGCTGAGTCTCGCCGGCGTTGCCCGCATCCTGGGGACGCTGAGAATCGTTCTCACTCATAGCTGCGATCCTTTCGTCAAATAACCAAAGGCCCGCCAAACATGTGGCGGGCCATCATTGTTCACGTTGAGTTGTACCCCAATACGCGGGATCAAGTGTATGAAAACGCAATCTTTTAGGAAGGCTTAAGTTCTGTTGCAGACTCGAAAGGAATCCTTGCCTGCGGCAAAACCACCACAAAGTTGCCTGTCCCCTTTGTGGTGGAAATCTAGTCCTTAAACAGATAACCCACGCCACGGACGGTGGTGATGTGCGCCGCGATCTGTGGGCCCACCTTGGAGCGGATGCGTCGAATGTGCACGTCGACGGTGCGCGTGCCACCGCAGTACTCAAAGCCCCACACGCGGTGCAGCAGCACCTCGCGGCTGTAGGCGCGGTTGGGGTGCGTCGCCAAAAAGCTCAGCAGCGAGTACTCCATCAGCGTCAGGTCGATGGGCTCGTTATCGAGTGTCACCTGGTAGGTAGCCAGGTTAATCTCGAGGTTATCGATATTGAGCACATCGTCGGCGGTAACGGTCTCCTCCTCGCCCATCAGGCGCTGCGCGCGAGCCTTGAGCTCGTTGGGCGTCGCCGTGGGGCATACAAAGTCGGCATGCGCGTGATTGGGCAGGCGCAAGGTACCGAGCGCCTCGTCGTCAACGATCACCAACATGGGGACGCCACCACGATCGTCAAGCCACTTGGCAATCTGATCGATGCGGTCGCTGCGGATGCCATCTGAATCGAGAATCAGCAGGTCAAAGTCGTGCGCCGCAGTTGGCGAATCAGGGGTTGCCAGGCTCACCTCGACACCCAGGGTAGTCGTCAAGCTGCGGGCAAACTCGTGGAAGCGCGTCGTGCGCGCCATGAACAGGGCACTCTTTTCGGACATATCGGCCTCCAAAGAAATGAGCTCAATCGTACTGGAACAAGCCAGCGCGATTAGGAGTTCGCCAGGTAGTGCTTGATCTCCCACTCGGTGATCGTAGACTCAAACTTATGCCACTCGTCGCGCTTCTTTTTGAGGAAGAAGCTGTGGATGTGCTCGCCGAGGGCATCCTTCATAAACTGCGAGTCCTCAAACACGTCGAGCGCCTCTTTGAGCGAGCGCGGCAGCGGCGCGCAGCCGGCCTCGACCATCTGACGGTCGGTAAGCTTGAGCGTCTCGGCCGTGGCCTCGGGCGGGAGTTCCAGCTTGCGCTCGATGCCGTCCAGACCAGCCGCCAGCGTGACGGCGTTGACCAGGTACGGGTTGGCCATGGGGTCGGGACTGCGCAGCTCGATGCGCGTGGACAGCGGCTTGCCGGGCTTGTAGACCGGGATGCGGACCATACTCGCGCGGTTGCGCAGGCCCCACGTGGCGTACTGCGGCACGGAGTCGCCACCCGTGGTGATGCGCTTGTACGAGTTGACCGTGGGATTGGTGATGGCGCTGATCTCGCGCGCGTGCGCCAAGATGCCGGCCATGTAGTGCTTGGCGATTTCGGAGAGGTGGTACTTCTCGTCGTCCTCGCCCCAAAAGACGTTGTTGCCGTCGTGGTCGAACAGCGACTGATGCAAAAACATGGCGCTGCCGTCCTCGCCCGCCAACGGCTTGGGCATAAAGGAGGCATGGCAGCCGCTTTCGTAAGCCTGCTGCTTAATGATGAGCTTTGCCGTGGTGATGGCGTCGGACATGCTCAGGGCCTCGGCGTGGCGCAGGCTCATGCCGTGCTGCGAGCGGCCGGCGGCGTGGAAGGTGTACTCCACGGGCACGGACATCTTCTCGAGCGTAAGGACCGTGTTGCGGCGCAGGTCGCGCGCGGCGTCGCTCACCGAAAGATCGAAGTAGCCCACGTTGTCGAGCGGCTCGGGGGTATGCTCGTCGGGGAAGTAGTAATACTCCAGCTCGGCACCAACGTTGAGTAGGTAGCCGGCCTTCTCGGCCTTATGGAACATGCGACGCAGCGCAGCGCGCGGATCGCCGGCGAAGGGCTCGCGATCGGGAGTGCACACGTCGCAGAACACACGGGCGACGCCGTTATGGCTCGGGCGCCACGGCAGAATCTGGAAGGTCGAGGCATCAGGGAACGCCAGCATGTCGGCTTCCTCGGGCGTGGCAAAGCCCTCGATGGCCGAGCCGTCAAAACCGATGCCCTCCTCAAAAGCGACCTCGAGGTCCTCGGGGCTAATGGCAAAGTTTTTGAGGCGGCCGAGAATGTCGACAAACCACAGACGCACAAAGCGGATGTCACGCTGCTCTACGGAGCGGAGTACGTAATCGATGTTCTGCTGGTTCATGTCGCTCCCCTTTCTTTCGGGCGGGTTTCGACTGGTCTATATCGCAGATACTATCGCAGAAAAATGTTTCCGCAGGGTTAAAGCGTATCAAGCGCCCAAAAAACGTGCGTGGGCAGGCAGGTATACCTTACGCGCGACCGTAGGCTAGCGCGAGGTTGAGGCGCGGTGTTCGATGTGGCCGGGGATCTCGATGCGCTTGGGAGCCAGCCTTGCGGCCTCGCCCACCGTGGTGGTGACGACATCGATGCGCTCGGACAGGCGCTCGACTACGCGCTCGGCAATGGTGAGGGTGTCCTGCGCTGCCGTGGTCACACCGCCAAAGAGCACGTGGTTCCAGGGGTAATCGTCAAACGCCGCAATCTTGAGACCTGCCGGCAGCGAGGGACCCAGCTGTGCTAGCGCCTCGGTCAGGCGCAGGAAAACCAGGCCGTTGACGGCGATAAGGCCGAGTTTTTTGCCCGCATAGTCGCGGATGGTCTCGTCCAGGCGGCCGACGCCCGTGACGCCACCATCGGCCAGGGTAACGACCTCACCCGCAAGGCCGCGTCGCGAAAGCTCGTCGGCAAAGGCCTCGGCGCGCTCGCGACGCACGGGGCTGTCGTCGCTTGCCTCGGTGAGCAGGCACTGGTGCTCGCTGCCCGCGGCGACCAAGGCGTCTACCAGGTCGGCGACCAGCTCACGGTTGTTGGAGGTCACCAGATCGACACCGCCGGCGGCAATATCGCGGTCGAGCAGCACGACGGGCAGGCGCCCCGCGGCCGCGGCGATCGCCTCGTCATTGCCTCCGCAGGTGTTGACGACCAGGCCGTCCACGCCGGCATCGATAAGCCTGGTGAGCGACTCTGCTTCCTTGGCGGGGTCGTTGCCGCTAATGGCCGTCATGAGCGAGCAGCCGCGCGCGGCGGCGCTGGCGGAAAGCCCTTCGAGCATGGCGCTGGAGAACGGGTTGGCGATGTCGGCTAGGATCACACCGATGAGGTTGGTGCGCGAGCTGCGCAGATTGCGCGCGGCGGCACGTGGACGATAGCCGGTGCGCTCGATAACTGCCGCGATGCGAGCACGGGTTTCCTCGGTCATCTGCCCGGGGCGGTTGTTGAGATAGCGCGAGACCGTGGCCGGGCTCACGCCCGCCTCGGCAGCAATGTCCTTAATCCTCATCTGCGCCATAGCGCACCCCGTTTCCCAATTGTCGGCAGTCTGAGCCATTTTAGGCATTTTTTTAAAAATCTCGCTTGCAAAACGTTGTAGATGAGTATACTACAACTCGAAACGAAACCGATTTCGTAAACCGATTTCGGCAAGCGTTGGCACGGAGGTGCAAAGATGTACCCTACCGTCTTGGCACCTCCGTGCCAACGCCATATCAAAGGTGTACGCACGAGCAAGAAGGAGCTGCGCGACCATGGGTAAAACGGTTCTTACCTTCGGCGAGATCATGATGAGGCTCTCGCCCAAAGATCATCTGCGCATTGAGCAGGCGACCGAGTTTGATGTCCGCTACGGCGGCGCCGAAGCCAACACCGCGCTTTCCCTGGCCTACCAGGGTGACAAGGCAGCTTACGTCTCCGTTGTCCCGGCCAACCGTCTGGGCGAGTGCGCCCTGCGTTCGCTGAAGGTCTACGACGTCGATACCTCGCGCGTCGTGCGCCAGGGCGACCGTCTTGGCTCCTATGTGTTTGAGGTCGGCGCCTCGCAGCGCGGCAACGGCTGCGTCTACGACCGCAAGTACTCTGCCATCAACATGGCCAAGCGCGACGTCTTTGACTGGGATGAGATCCTCAAGGGTGTCGATGTCTTCTACTTCTCCGGCGTGACGCCCGCCGTCTCCGACGAGATGGCCGCCGCCTGCAAGGATGCCCTCACCGCCTGCCGCGCCAAAGGCATCGCCACCGTGTGCGACGTGAACTATCGCGGCAAGATGTGGTCGCCCGAGAAGTCGCAGGCCACCATGAAGGAACTCCTGCCGCTCGTTGACATCTGCATTGCCAACGACGAGGACGCTCCTGCCGGCCTCGGTATGACCTGCGTCTCCGGCTCCCTTGCCCACGGCATCGAGGAACGCGACACCTACGTCGAGATGGCCCGTCAGATCTGCGCCGAGTACGGTTGCAAGAAGGTCGCCTCGGTCGTCCGCAACATCTCCTGCGTCGAGCGCTCCATTTGGATGGGCATGCTCTTTGACGCCGAGAGCGGCGAGCACTGGTTCTCCCCCGCTCACGACGTGCACGTGCTCGAGGGCGTTGCCGCCGGCGACGCTTTCAACGCCGGCCTCGTCCATGCCCTCATCAACGACTTTGACCCGCAAGACGCCGTCAACTACGCGATTGCGGCCTCGATCCTCAAGCTCACCATCAAGGGCGATTCCAACCTGGTGACCGCAGACGAGATCGCAGCCGTGGCATCCGCCGCCGACGGTGGCACCCGCGTCGCCCGTTAATTCGTTCCCCATTCCGCGGACTGCAGCTTTCCATACCCATACCCCTGCAGCCCGCTCCCCGATTCCTCCGGCCAGGTAGAACCACTTAGTCCCATTCCGGTTTTGTCTGGCATTCCTTCACGACTGGCCTCGTAGCCGGTTCCGAAATTGCTTGTGACCCAAGCAGTGCCTCCGATAACCAATCCGGAACCGGCTCATGGCCAATCTTCTTTGGCAATCACGCGCCCGTGCGCGCCTCACATCGAAAGGAACACTATGTTCGATCAGTTCTACACCACGCTTGAATCCCTGGGCATCGTGCCGGTCGTCGTGCTCGATAAGGTCGAGGACGCCGCACCGCTCGCCCACGCCCTTATGTCTGCCGGCATGAAGTCCGCCGAGGTCACCTTCCGCACCGCCTGCGCCGCCGAGTGCATCGCCGCCATGGCTGAGGCCGAGCCCGAGATGTGCGTCGGCGCCGGCACCGTCCTGACTGTCGAGCAGGTTGAGCAGGCCCGCGCCGCCGGTGCCAAGTTCATCGTCTCCCCGGGTTACAACGAGGACGTCGTGAAGCACTGCATCGACATCGACTTGCCCGTCCTTCCCGGCACCGTGACCCCCTCCGAGGTTACCGCCGCCGAGAACCTGGGGCTCAAGGTCACCAAGTTCTTCCCCGCGGCTCAGTATGGTGGCCTGAACACCATCAAGGCCCTCGCCGCTCCGTTTGTCGGCCATCGCTTTATGCCCACCGGCGGCGTGAGCACTGCCAACGTCGAGGAGTACCTGAGCTCCTCCGCCATCATCGCCTGCGGTGGCACCTGGATGGTCAAGCCCGCCCTGTTCGCCGATGGCGACTTCTCCAAGGTCGAGCAGATTGCCCGCGAGGCCATGGACGTCGTCAAGAAGGTCCGCGGCTAGGTTTAGCTCTCTATCGTGAAAGGGGGCGTGCCCTAGACCTCGCCCCCTTTCTTTTAAAGCGGCTCGGAAGCGCGCCGTTTCCGTCACGAACAAGAACCAAAACCGTCTTGTATGCTGATAGAACGTGACGGAAGCGACACGCGCCCGAGCCGCTTTGCCTACTCGGCTGGCAGTCGCGCCCAGCTGAGCCACTTCGACAAAAGCCGAGCCACCAAAACAGCTGCGGCGCCGTCTGGAGGAATGGACCCTTGCTTCCGGTTTTTTCCTCCAAGCGGCGCCGCAGCCTTTTCATGCCCCGATTGCACCCCCGCACTTGCGGTGAAACACGGACTGCTTACGCCGCCAAAGCCGCAAAACAGCCCCTATTTAACCGCAACTAATGTAGGGAACGAGTTAGATGGCCGAGTCTTTAGGCAGCTCAAAATAGTCGGGATGCAAGGCGATAACCGGTCCCTGTTCCTCGGGCATCAGATGCAGGTGTGTCTCTGCCAGATAGCTCGCCGTGTCGGTATCGCCCCTCTTAATGGACTCGAGAATCCGGCGATGCTGACGACGAATCGGCTCCCAATCCATATCCTGCGACACCATACGCAACCAGTTGTACCGCTCAAAATGCGTATTGACGCTCTTCATCCAATCCCACAACATGTGGCGGCCGGCAATCTCAAAGCACGTCTCGTGGAATAGGTTGTCCAGATCGAAAAAGCGACGCGTTTCGCTATGGTCGAGCGACTCGGACTCGGCAAGAATCTGCTCGAGCCGATGTTTTTGCTCAGGCGTGGCGGCAGAGCAACATTTAATGAGTACGCTTCTCTCGAGTTTCTCACGCAAGAAACAGGCGTTCTCGGCGCGCTCCATGCTGATTTTTGAGACATAGGTGCCGCTTTTGGGACGCGTTTCCACTAGCTCCTGCTCACGCAGGCGCACAAAGGACTCGCGAATGGGCGTGCGCCCGATTCCCGTCTCCTTTTCCAGACCAATCGCCGAAAGGCGCGTGCCGGGCCTGAGCTCGGCATAGATGATCTTAGAGCGCAGTGCGTTGTATGCCTGATCTTGCAGGCTCTGATAATGCTGGTGCTGTTCCATAAAGCCCTCGGATGAAGCCCACGGTTTGTCGAATATCACCACGTAATACTATCGCATCGACACGCCCCAGCTCCCAATCAGTCTTTTTGGGACGGGGCTCTTTTAGCTACCCTGGCCCGCAGATCGGCCCCCCTTGCCACAAAAGTGGCCCATCTACTACGTTAACACGGATAGCCTCGGCCATACCGAAAACCGTGAAAACAAAACCGCAGGTAGATAGCTTGTCGATTTTCGAAAAAACCGACTATGGTTGACCCCTGCGGCTTAAACGTAGTAGATAGGCCCTTTTCGTGGCGCAGCACTACTGCACCCCAAATTGGCACCCCGAGCCTGTTATAAGTTGCTGTGAAATACGGACGGTTGATAATCAAGGGTTGAAAATCAAGGCGCGCTATACGGCTTGCTATATCTCACTATACTTTGCTGTACGTCGCTGTACTTTGCTTTAACTTGACAATAATCGGCCCGTTACCATCCGGGATATAACGGACCCCAAGCCAACGCTGGCTTGGGGCCCGTCTTGTACCATGGCTCTTTTGGACTATGAGCGCTCGTATTTCGTGGCCCGCCCGGTTCCCTGCCTTACGATTGCATTCCGTTCAAGCAGAGATTCGAGTGCCGCCAACGTCCGCATGCGGCTCAGCCCCGTCTGTTTTTCAATCTCGCTTCGCGACATAATTCGCCCGCCCGACAAGGCCTTGAGAACCTGGACCTCTTCCTCGGACCCTTCAAAGGCATCGGTAACGGGCAATGTGACGGCCACCATGCCGCCGCGAACATCAAAAATTGGTTGATTGATCGAATCGCGATAGGCACGTCTAATGCGCGCGATTCCCGTACCAAATTTCTCGATGTAATCCAGCTTTAAGAAGGCCTCTGCAACGATGGGGTTTCTGAGCACGGATATCTGCCCATACAGGTATTGTTCCGTCGTCAACCCGGCGGGCAGCGATCCAGGGGAGGTCACAACGACACGATCATCGTACAGGGCAATTTGAACGTTCGCTCGAACGTCCCACGTCCGATGCACCAAAGCGTTTGCAACAGCTTCGCGGAATGCCTCAAGAGGAATTCGATCGGTTTGGACGCGCTCCATCCCTTCGATACGCTCATAACGGTAGTAGCGTGCAAACATAGCCACCGCCCTGTCCGCCTGCTCAATTGCGGATACATTTGTCGCCGCCTCGCGATCCAAGATCACATCCTCGGTATCGCCAAAACGGACGCAGTCGATGCCTGGAAAATCATTCTTATCCGCTAAAATCGCCGCGGCATTGGTATAGCCATCCTTGCCGAGCAAGCGGAGCGTACGCATGATATCCGGCGTTAGCTCGGAAATGCCGAGGTGTTCAACACACTTATGCTCGAGCGTATGAAAGCCCAAGTCCTGGCGAGCCGACGTGAGCGCGTCGAACGTCACGTTGCTGCCTTCGAGCGTCAGCCTGCCATACTCAAACCGGTCGACCTCCACCGTTGCCGAATCGTTTCGTCTGTAGGCCTTTCCCTTGCTTCGATAGGGTTTGTCCTGTCCCTCATAAACCGTAAGGATTACGGTCCCGTGTTTCTCATCGGACTCGAGCGTGTAACGGGGAGCGGGATCCAAGCTGTCATTAATCATGTTCTCAATGCGGAGACACTCTGCGACCGGATCTGCAAGGCCGACAGCCACGCCCTCGTCATCAACGCCAAACTCAATCTTGCCCGTCCCGTAGTTTGCATAGGCGCTCACCGTTTTAAGAAACGTCGGCGTAACGCTTTCCTTGTATTCGACTGTAGGGCTCTCTCTAACAACCATATGCACAACCCCCTCGTTTCGTACCATTCATAACCGTATTATAAGACGAAAACCGTTTGCGTACTGATTTATATAAGACGCAAACTGTTTTCGTCTTGATTTGCGTACGGAATTAAGACGCATAATTTCGCTTTCGTATGGCTCAATACCGGACGCAGACTGTTTTCGTCTGTCAATACGTCTGAAATCCAAACGAAAAGAGCCCCGAGCTCGTATGAACTCGGGGCTCTTTGTGCCGCACATCTATGAGAGGAAAAATTCGATGCGTACGGGCGCTACCCCATGAAGCCGCCCTGGGATGGCGGCAACCTCGCCGTTACCCGTCTGATGGGTGTGCTCAAGGCATCCGTTCCCCTCTTTATCGACGTAACGGGCAAAAAAGTTCGTCGAGGAGACCATCCGCACGCACCACGGTGTGGCCGACGCCATTGAGACGCGCAACCCCACCGCCGCTCACGATGCGATGTATCTGCACCTGGTCTACAACCGCAATATGATTGCGGAAGGCACACAAACAAAAGGCATTTAAGGCTCGACAATAATCTTTCTTTGATAAAACGCAGGCAGCGAGCGCTTGCGTTTTATCAAATGGTGCAATGGGGTCAGGTTTACATGCATCAACTTAGCGCAAAGTAACCTGGCCCCCATGCGCCAAGGGGTTGACTAGAGTTCGCAGGCGATCTTGTAGCCATCGCCGATAGCGTCGCGGATGTTGCCGCACTTCTGGGCATCGCCCAGCACGTGGGTGACAACGCCGGCAGCGGCAAGGTCATCGGCCAGCTTGGTGTTGGGACGGTAACCCATGGCAAGCACCAGCGTATCGGCGTCGGCGATGGTATGGACTTCGCCGTCCTTTTCGTAACTGATGGTGTCCTCGGTAATCTCGGTCACCTTGGCCTCGGTCAGCACGTGAACGCCCTTGGAAAGCATACGCGTGATGAGCACCGCGCGACCGGCACCGCCCTCGTTGGCGGCAAGCGTCTTGGTCATCTCGATGACGGTGACATCGCGGTTGGCCGGCGACAGGTCGTTGACCAGCGGGGCCAGGTAGTCGGCCGTCTCGCAACCGACGGTTCCGCCGCCGACGATGACAATCTTCTTGCCCGGGAAAGCCTTGCCGCCCAGCAGGTCATCGGCCGTCATAACTTGCTTAAAGCCCTGCATAAAGGCTGGAGCAATGGGCTCGGCGCCATAAGCCAGGACAACCTCGTAGCCCGCGTAGTCGCGCTGAATGTCCTCGGCCGAAAGCTCGGTACCAAAGACGCACGCGACGCCGGCCTCGGCCAGGCGACGATACTGATACTTGATCACGCGGGTGAGCTCCTGCTTTGCCGGCGGAACGGCCGCGATGCGCATCTCGCCGCCCGGCTCGTTCTGCTTATCCACGAGCACCACGTTGTGGCCGCGCTTGGCGGCAATATAGGCCGCCTCCATGCCCGCGGGACCGGCACCCACAACGAGCACGTTCTTGGCCTCGGCGGCAGGCTCGTAACCGGCCTCGTCGCGCTCCACGTCCGGGTTGACGGTGCAGGAGATGCGCTTGCCAAACATGATGCCGTTCAGGCAGCGCAGGCAACCGATGCAGGGGCGGATGTCGTCGGCGTTGCCGGCAGCGGCCTTGTTGCAGAACTCGGCATCGCACAGATTGGCACGGCCCATCATGCAGATGTCGGCAGCGCCGTCCTCGATCAGCTCCTCGGCGATCCAGGCCTCGTTGATGCGGCCGACGGTGGCGACGGGAATGTTGACGTGCTTCTTAATCTCGCACGAGCAGGCGGCGTGCGAGGCCTGCTGGGTGCCGGCGGCGGGAATCGCAGAGCCACGCTTGATAGTGGTGCCGCCCGACACGTGAATCATGTCGACGCCGGCCTTCTCCAGGCGACGCGAGACGTAGATCATGTCGTTGAGGGTCAGGCCGCCATCGGTGTACTCATCGCCCGAGATGCGGACGTCGATGATAAAGTCCTTGCCGCAGCGCTCGCGAATCTCGGCGATGACCTCGAGCAGGAAGCGCATGCGGGCGTCGAGTGAGCCGCCGTACTCGTCGGTGCGCTTGTTGTAGAGCGGAGTCAAAAAGCCGCCGAGCATACCGTGGGCGTGCGCCGCATGAACCTCGACGCCATCGACGCCGGCCTTCTGCATACGCACGGCAGCGTCGCCAAACTGATGCGTGAGCTCGTGGATCTCATCTACCGTAATGGGGCGCGGCGCCTCGCGGGCATAGGACGGGCCCACAAAGGACGGAGCGATCAGGCGCGGCGTGCCCGGAATGTTAAAGGCCATGTAGGCGGGATGGAAGAGCTGCGGCATGATCTTGCAGCCATACTCGTGGACGGCTGCGGCGAGCTTTTCCCAGCCGGGGATAAACGTGTCGTCGTAGCAGCACATGTCACCCGGCAGATAGGTATAGGTGGGCTCGACCGTCACGACCTCGGTAATGATGAGGCCCACGCCGCCCTTGGCACGGGCACGGTAATGATCAACCAAGTCGTCGGTCACATAGCCATGATCGGCCAGGTTCGTGGACACCGGCGGCATAAAGACGCGGTTCTTGACCTCGGTCGTACCGATCTTGATCGGGCTAAAGAGCATCGGGTAGGCGGAAGACTCCATACAGGGTTCCTTTCGTTTGAGCCGCTCGGCGGCAGTTGCTAACGTACCTATCGTATCAGCAACCGCCATATCTGCACTCGCTCGCACTCCTCACCTTCAATCCCAACCCTCACAAAAAAGTTGCGGTGGAATACGGAGTAGATAAGGCCTTTGACAGCTAAAACAGTCCGTATTTCACCGCAACTGATGGGCGGGGTGGAATTGAGGGCTCAGATAGTCAGTCATGCCCTCATCCGCCACTCCCTCACCTACAGCGCGCCGTCCAGCATAAGGTTCACCTTGAGCACGTTAACCGTGGGCTCGCCGAACACGCCGAGGAAACGGCCCTTGGTGCACGCGGCGATGATGTCGCGCACCTCGTCCTTACTTTTGCCCGTGGCCTTGGCAAGGCGCGGGACCTGGTACTCGGCGGCATCCGGAGAGATCTCCGGGTCGAGGCCGGACCCCGAACACGTCACCAGGTCGACGGGCACAGCGTCCATATCGGCATCGGGGTTGGCAGCGCGGATCTTCTTCACGCGCGCGTCCACAAGCCGCCGATACTCCTCACTCGCCGGGGACAGGTTGGACGGAGCACCATACGCCATAAGCTCGCCGTCTTCGCCTTCGACAATTGACACGTTCTGGATACGACCCCACATGTGGGCTTCATCATCGAAGTTCTGGCCGATGAGCTCGGAACCCACAACCTTGCCGTCGACCTTGATGAGCGATCCGTTCGCCTGGTACGGGAACGCAACCTGGGCGATGCCGGTCACGACGAGCGTATAGCCCAGGCCGCAGACAACGGTAAACAGCGCGAACACGCCCAGTGCGCGCGATGCAACACCTTTGAACATACAAACCTCCGTCTACATCATGCCAATGCCGAACAAGGCCAGCAGCATGTCGATAATCTTGATGAATACGAACGGCGCCACGATACCGCCCAGACCCCACACCAGCAGGTTGTGGGTCAGCAGCTGGCCGGACGAAAGCTCGCGGTACTTCACGCCTTTCAGGGCGGCAGGAATCAGCGCGACGATGACCAACGCGTTGTAGATGATGGCGGACAGCACGGCAGACAACGGGCTGGTGAGCCCCAGGATGTTGAGGGCGTCCAACCCGGGGTAGATTGGCGAGAACAGGGCCGGAATGATAGCGAAGTACTTCGCCACGTCGTTGGCCACTGAGAAGGTCGTGAGCGAACCGCGGGTCATGAGCAGCTGCTTGCCAATACGCACGACCTCGATGAGCTTGGTGGGGTTGGAGTCGAGATCGACCATGTTACCGGCCTCCTTGGCGGCCTGGGTGCCCGTGTTCATGGCCACGGCGACGTCGGCCTGGGCCAGAGCGGGCGCGTCGTTGGTGCCGTCGCCGGTCATGGCGACCAGGTGGCCCTCACGCTGGAACTCGCGGATCTTCTCGAGCTTGCCTTCAGGGGTGGCCTCGGCCAGGAAGTCGTCAACGCCGGCCTCGGCGGCGATTGCCGCGGCGGTGAGCGGGTTGTCGCCCGTCACCATGATGGTCTTGATGCCCATCTTGCGCAGGTCGGCGAACTTCTCCTTAACGCCGGACTTGATGATGTCCTTGAGGTACACAACGCCCAGCACGCGGCAGTTCTTGGTCACGACCAGCGGGGTGCCGCCGGCCTTGGCGATGCGCTCGACGGCCTCGTCGCACTCCTGGGAGAACACGCCGCCGGCTGCCTCCACATAGGTGCGCACGGAATCGGCAGCGCCCTTGCGGATCTCATTGCCCTCGTAGTTCACGCCGGACATACGCGTTGCCGCGGTGAACGGGATGAACTCCATGCCCTTATCCTCGAGCGTGCGGCCGCGCAGGCCGAACTGCTCCTTGGCGAGTACGACGATGGAACGGCCCTCGGGGGTCTCGTCGGCCAGCGAGGAAAGCTGGGCGGCATCGGCCAGCTCCGCGGGATCGACGCCGTCGACCGGGATGAACTCGGCGGCTTGGCGGTTACCCAGGGTGATGGTACCGGTCTTGTCGAGCATGAGGATGTCGACGTCGCCGGCGGCCTCGATGGCGCGGCCGGACATGGCCAGCACGTTGGCCTCGTTCAGACGGCTCATGCCGGCGATGCCGATGGCGGACAGAAGGGCGCCGATGGTAGTGGGAGCCAGGCACACGAGCAGCGCCACGAGCGTGGTCACGGCCGTGGGGTTGTCCATGTCGTTAAGACCGACCGAGAAGCAGGAGTAACAATACAGGGCCAGCGTGACCAGGATAAAGACGATGGAGAGGGCCACTAGGAAGATCTCCAGAGCGATCTCGTTAGGGGTCTTCTTGCGCGCGGCACCCTCGACCATCGCGATCATCTTGTCCAGGAAGCTCTGGCCGGGCTCACTGGAGATCTTGACGATGATCCAGTCGGACAGCACCGTGGTACCGCCGGTAACGGCAGAGCGGTCGCCGCCGGCCTCGCGGACCACAGGGGCGGACTCGCCGGTGATGGCGGACTCGTCAACGGAGGCAGCGCCCTCGATGACGTCGCCGTCGCCGGGAATCTGCTCTCCGGCGCGTACGATCACCAGGTCGCCGCGCGTGAGCTCGGTGCCGGGAACGACGATGAAGTGCTCCTTGCCCTCAACGGACTCGATGCGATGGGCCTCGACATCCTTCTTGGCCGCACGCAGGGAATCGGCCTGGGCCTTACCGCGGACCTCGGCAAGCGCCTCGGCGAAGTTCGAGAACAGGTCGGTGAGCCACAGGATGACCGCGATGGCGACCACATAGTAGGTGGGCACACCCGCGTCCTGCACACCGAAAATGGAAGCGACGGCCAGGACGGAGGTCATGACGGCGGAAAGCCACACCAGGAACATGACCGGGTTTTGAATCTGGACGCGAGGATCCAGCTTGGCAAACGAGTCGCGGACCGCGCGGCCCATCATGTCTTTTTGCATAGCCATAAATCTGCGCCCTCCTTTACGCAATCATCTGAAAGAACTCGGCAACGGGGCCAAGCGCCAGGGCCGGGAAGAAGCTCAGGGCACCGATCAGCAGAACGATGAACACGAGCAGGAATACGAACATGCCGTTGGTGGTAGACAGGGTACCGGCGCTCTCGGCGACCTTACCCTTCTTGGCCAGCGAGCCAGCGATAGCCAGCGTACCGATGATGGGCATGAAGCGGGCGAACAGCATCTCGAGGCCGAGCATGACGTTGATCCAGGGAATGTTGCAGTTCATGCCTGCAAACGCCGAGCCGTTGTTGCCGCCGCATGAGGTGAAGGCATACAGCACCTCGGAGAAGCCGTGCGCGCCACCATTGTTGAGCTGGTCGGCAAGACCGGGCACCATGCAGGCGATGGCCGAGCACACCAGAATGGCAAACGGAGTTGCCAGGCACAGGACAACTGCCCAGCGCATCTCGCCCGGCTCGATCTTCTTGCCCAGGAACTCGGGCGTGCGGCCGACCATAAGGCCGGCGATGAACACTGTGAGGATGGCGAAGCCGATCATGCCGTACAGGCCGCAGCCCACGCCGCCGAAGACGACCTCGCCCAGAGCCATCTGCAGCATCTGGACAAAACCGCCCAGCGGGGTGTAGGAGTCGTGCATGGAGTTAACCGAGCCGTTGGAAGCGGCGGTGGTGTAAGCCGACCACGTGGAGGAGGTGGCGATACCGAAGCGGCTCTCCTTGCCCTCCATGTTGCCGCCGGCCTGGCCATCGGTCATCTCGATGTTGACCGCTCCGCCATCGGCCAGCTGCGGCGTACCCATATGCTCGTTAACGGCGATGATGCCGGTAAAGACCACGAGCAGGATAAGCATCGCCGCGAAGATGGCCTTGCCCTGCTTGGTGTTCTTGACGCCGATACCGAAGGTGAAGCAGCAGGCAGCCGGGATCAGCAGCAGGCTGGTCATCTCGATGATGTTGGTGAAGGCACTGGGGTTCTCATACGGATGGGCGGAGTTCACGCCGAAGAAGCCGCCGCCGTTGGTACCGGACTGCTTGATGGCGACCTGAGGAGCCGCAGGACCCTGGGGCAGGAACTGCTCGGTGACCACGCGCGCGCCCTCGACAACCTTGCCGTCGACCTTGACCGTATCGCCCTCGATCTGGGCGCCGTCGATGACGCTCCAGCCGCCGTCTGCATTAGGCTGGACAGCGACGGGCTCTACGAGCTCAGCCTTCTGAGCCGGCTGGAAGTTGGAGATGACGCCACCGGCAGCCAGGCAGATGCCGAACACGAGGTTCAGCGGGATGAGCACATACAGGACGGTGCGGGTGAGGTCGACCCAGAAGGAACCCAGACCCTGCTCCTTGATCTGACGGAAGCCGCGGATCAGCGCGAACATGACCGCGATACCGGTACCAGCGGAAACGAAGTTCTGCACGGTGAGGCCCATGAACTGCACGAAGTAGGACAGGGTGGTCTCACCGGAGTAGGACTGCCAGTTGGTGTTGGTTATGAAGGAAGCAGCCGTATTGAACGACAGGTCCCATGGCACACCCGGCAGGTGCTGGGGATTGCCTGGCAAGAAGGACTGAAGCGCCTGGAGTGCCACAAGAGCCACGAGGCCGATCCCCGAAAAGGCCAGCACGCTTGCCAGATAGCGCCTACACCCCATCTGCTCTGCCGCGTCGATGCGAAGCAGACGATAGACGCCACGCTCCACAGGAGCAATCACAGGCGACAGGAACGTATGCTCACCATCCATGATATGGGCCATGAACCGACCGAGCGGAACGGCCAGGACGACGAGCACGGCAAAGTACAAGATGTACTGAATCGCAGCGTCCATAGTTTACGAATCACTCCTCATCAGAATGTAGATGTAATAGATAAGGAGTCCAATGCAGACGACTCCGATAATGGGAATGAGGATGTCCATTACCGCCCCTTTCACGCGCGGTCCGATGTCTCGGACGCCTGCCCTCGCAAGCGTCTGGGGACAGTAAACGCTTCTAGGTGTTAAAGAGGCGTGAGGGCTGGGGCTCACGACCTTAAGATGCCGTAAAGATGCAGGTAGAAAGCACTATTGCGGCTGCAGTGCGCCTATACTCGACCTCGCGAGCATACAGTGGCGTCCTCACCGCGTATGCACGCATGGACAACGCTTCAGAAAGGCTACGCTATGCAGCGCGACGCATCGGACACTCGCGTCAATCCAGACCTCATCCTCAAGGCAATTGAGAAAGACGAGGCCGCCGATGACGCTCGAACCAGCCGGGGACACCTCAAAATTTTCTTTGGCTACGCTGCTGGCGCAGGCAAAACCTATGCGATGCTTCAAGCCGCCCACGCCGCCAAGCGGCGAGGTGTCGACGTCGTCGCGGGATACATCGAGCCGCACGAACGTCCGGCAACTGCCCATCTTGCACAAGGGCTTGAGAACGTGCCCTGTAAACTCATCGAGCACAACGGCATTGCGCTCAGCGAGTTCGATCTAGATGTGGCTATCGAGCGCGCCCCTCAGCTCATCCTTGTCGACGAGCTCGCCCATACGAATGCGCCGGGGTCTCGCCACGACAAACGCTATCAAGACGTCGAGGAACTTCTACATGCGGGCATCGACGTCTATACGACCGTAAACGTTCAGCATATCGAGAGCCTAAACGACATGGTTGCATCCATCACCGGCGTTGTCGTGAGCGAACGAATCCCCGACCGTATCTTCGATGATGCCGACCAGGTCGAGCTCGTCGACATAGAGCCCGAAGACCTACTTGAGCGCCTTCGCGCCGGCCTCGTCTACCGTCCCGCACAAGCCGACCGAGCGCAACAGCATTTTTTTACCGTCGAAAACCTCACCGCACTCCGAGAAATCGCGCTGCGCCGCTGCGCCGATCGCACCGGCCACCTCACAGACGCCGCACGCGTGCTGGGAAACCGTGACTACTACACCAAGGAGCGTATCTTAGTCTGTGTCTCCCCGGCGCCGACCAATCCCCGCATCGTCCGTGCCGCCGCACGCATGGCGAAAGCGTTTCGCAGCGAGCTCGTCGCCCTGTTCGTAGAAAGCCCGCGCACGCAAGCCATGAGCGATGATGAGCGCGCCAAGCTTGCAGCCAATATCGCCCTAGCCGAGCAGCTCGGAGCACATATGGAAACCGTCTATGGCGACGACGTCGCGTTTCAGATCTCCGAGTTCGCGCGCCTGTCGGGTATTTCGAAGATCGTCATGGGGCGCACGGGCGAGCACAGCAGCGTCCGTCAGGCCCTCTTTGGCCGCAAATCTCTCGTAGAACAGCTCATAGCATTCGCCCCGAACCTCGACATTTACATCATTCCAGACCAGTCGACTCCGCCCTCCCGACCCAAAGGACGCCGCCATGCGCTCGCTCTGCAGCCGCCCAGCAGCCGAAACGTGCTTCGCACGCTGGCCCTCTCTCTTGTCGCCACGGCGATCGGCACGGCTTTCCGCCATCTGGGATTTGCCGATTCCAGCATCATATCCCTCTATATCCTCACGGCCCTGCTGACCGCCGTCACCACGACGGGGCGTATCTGCACGATCGTATCGAGCGTGCTCTCTGTAGTGCTTTACAACTTCTGCTTCGTCACGCCTCTGTTTTCGCTCGCCAGCTACGACCGCAGCTATCTGGTCACGTTCGGCATCATGTTCGCTACCGCTATGGTCGCCGGCGAGTTAACTGCGCGCATCGCCGACAATGCCCGTACCTCCGCCGAGAACGCATTCAAAACGCGCGTACTCCTCGAAACGAACCAGCTCTTACAGCAAGCCCATAGCGCGGAGGAGTGCGCCCGCGTCGCCATGAACCAACTCGTCAAACTGCTAAAACTCGACGTGGTCTTCTACCCCGCCGAACACGGCACGCTCGGCAAGGCGCTCTATGAGTCCGCTGGCACCGAAAACCGATCCGCGTCGCTGCTCACCGACTACGAGCGCGCCGTTGCAACCTGGACCTTCACCAACAACAAGCGCGCGGGCGCAAGCACGCGGACCCTGCCTGAGGCGCGCTGTCTCTACCTCGCGGTTCGCACCGGCGACAAGGTATTCGGTGTCATCGGCATCGCCCTGGAGGGGCGCGAGACCGAAGCCTTCGAGCATTCGATCGTCCTATCTATCGTAGGTGAATGCGCCTTGGCGCTCGAAAGTGACCGAGCGGCGCAAGAGCGCGAAGAGGCTGCGGTCTTGGCGAAAAACGAGCAGCTGCGCGCCAACCTTTTGCGCTCCATCGGCCACGATTTGAGGACACCCCTCACGGCTATATCCGGATCTGCGGCAATCCTTCGGAAGAGCGACGAGAGGCTCAGCCTCGAACAGCGCTGCGATCTTGCCGATGCCATCTACGATGACTCCCTCTGGCTTATTGATACCGTGGAGAACCTCCTCGCCATCACACGCGTCGAGGACGGCACCATTCACCTCAACTTCACATCCGAGCTCATCGACGAGGTCATCGAGGCCGCCCTCAGCCATGCCGCCCAAGCATCGCATGGACGTACCGTCACCATCGAGCACACTGACGACATCCTGCTGGTACGCATTGACGTCCATCTCATCATGCAGGTGCTTACGAATCTCATCATGAACGCCTTCAAATACACGCCCGAGGACTCGACTGTCACCATCAGCGCACGTCGCGAGGGTGCGTTCGTCGTGGTGGACGTCGCAGACGATGGGCCGGGTGTGGCAGACTGCGACAAGCCTCATATCTTTGAGCGCTTCTTCACCTCAAGCAATACGCGGCCCGTGGATTCGCGTCGAAGCATCGGCCTTGGGCTGTCGCTCTGCCGCTCCATCGTGGAGGCGCATGGCGGCGTCATCGAAGTTCGCGACAACCACCCCCATGGGGCCGTCTTCCGTTTTACCCTGCCCGCTGAGGAGATCGAGATTCATGAATAATGCCGCTAAGCCACGCATCCTCCTGGTCGAAGATGACCTGACCGTTCAAAACCTCGTTTCGACCGCGCTTGACCTCCACGGCTATGTCGTGAGCAAGGTTTGCGACGGCCAGGCCGCCATCATGGATGCGGTGTCGCACGGCCCCAGCCTCATCATGCTCGACCTCGGCCTTCCCGACATTGACGGTATCGAGGTCATCACGAAGATCCGAAGCTGGTCGGCAGTCCCCATTATCGTCATTTCGGCGCGCACCGAAGATTCCGACAAGATTGCAGCACTTGACGCAGGGGCAGACGACTACCTCACCAAGCCCTTTTCTGTGGATGAGTTGCTCGCGCGCGTCCGTGCGAATTTGAGGCGCTCCTCGATGGCGTCGAGCGAGTCGACAGAAGCGAGCACGTTCGACAACGGTCCGCTGCATATCGACTACGCCGCGGGATACGCGACGAAAGACGGACGCGAGCTCTCGCTCACCCCAACCGAGTACAAATTGCTCGTCCTTCTGGCGAAAAACGTCGACAAGGTGCTCACCCACACCTTCATCACCCGCGAGATATGGGGCACGAGCTGGGACAGCGATCTGGCGAGCCTGCGCGTGTTCATGCGCACCCTGCGCAAGAAGATCGAGGCAGACCCCTCTCACCCCAAGATGATTCAGACGCACATGGGCGTCGGGTACCGCATGCAGCGTCTCTAGCCCACCCCACAAAAAGTTGCGGTGGAATACGGAGTAGATAAGGCCTTTGACAGCCAAAACAGTCCGCATTTCACCGCAACTGATTTAACGATGCCCAAAATTACTCTTCAACTCGCCGCGCTCGCGTCCAAATGCGCAAAGCGCCCCGCGAACGAATGCTCGCGGGGCGCTTTGATGTCCGGGCCTTATTTGATCCCGCGGCCCAAGTCTTCGGCGATTTTGTCCACGCCCTTAAGTGCGGCGCACGTCTTTTTGTTGGAGCAATGCCCCGTGCAAACGCCACCCTGGGCGCAGTCGGCGCAGGTGCCCTTTCGGTAGATACGCACACACACGGCGACAAACGCAATGCCGATAACAGCCAACACAACAATATCGATAGGTGCCATAGTAAGCCTCCTCTAGTTAACCACCACTTACTTTACCCCATCTTCCACCTGCCAAAAAGGGACAGGTTTGTTTTGGTCGGTTTTATCTGCGGAAACGCCACATCTTACTTCTGGAGCAAAGCAATCTGTCCCCCATTGCACCAAAAAGCCCGAGTGTCACTGGGACACCCGGGCTCGTGGAAAGGGGCTAATCCTTATTTGGACTTAAGCGGAAACTGCGGCGGAAGAGGTGTTGGTCTCGTCCTCGTCGGTCCAAGCATGCTTGGGCATGGGACGGAAGATCTGGAAGAGCATCGCAGCCAGCAGCACGATGGCCACAACCGTCCAGATACCAAACTGCCCAAGAACAAGCAGGTTATAGAACTGGTTGATGAACAGGCCGATGACCCAAGCAAAGGCACACTCGTAGCCGATGGCAATCGCGGTCCACTTACCGGAGTTCATCTGGTTACGGATGGTGCCGATAGCGGCAAAGCACGGAGCGCACAGCAGGTTGAAGGCACCAAAGGCGACGCAAGCGCCCATGGTCGGGAACATAGCCGCAAACGCGGTCCACAGGCTCGGGTCGGTCTCGCCGGCGTCGGCAACGGACAGCAGCGAGCCGGCGGTGGCGACAACGTTCTCCTTGGCAACGAGACCCGAGACGGTCAGTGCGGTGGCCTGCCAGGTGCTAAAGCCGAGCGGGGCGAAGATCCAAGCGACCAGGTTGCCGAACATGGCAAGCACGGAGTAATCCATGAACTCCTCGGGGATGCCCTCCATGGAAGGCAGGTAGCCAAAGGCGCCGTTGTAGCTACCAAAGTTGGAGAGGAACCAAACGACGACGGTGGACGCAAAGATGACCGTGCCGGCCTTCTTGATAAAGGCCCAGCAGCGCTCCCATACATGCAGCGCCCAAGAGCGGATTGCCGGGAAGTGATAGGCGGGAAGCTCCATAACGAACGGCGTCGGGCGACCGGCGAAGAGCTTGGTCTTCTTGAGCATGAGGCCCGAGGCGATGACGGCAAAGACGCCCAAGAAGTAGAACAGCGGGCTGATCCATGCGGCGGTGGTGGAAGAATCGCCGATGATGGAACCCATGAGCAGGGCGATGATCGGCAGCTTGGCACCGCAGGGAATAAACGTGGTGGTCATGACCGTCATGCGGCGGTCCTTCTCGTTCTCGATGGTCTTGGTGGCCATGACGCCGGGGACGCCGCAGCCCGAGGACACGAGCATGGGGATAAAGGACTTACCGGACAGGCCAAAGCGGCGGAACACGCGGTCCATGATGAAGGCGACGCGGGCCATGTAGCCGCAGTCCTCCAGGAAGGACAGCATCACAAAGAGCAGGAACATCTGCGGGACGAAGCCCATGATGGCGCCGATGCCAGCCACGATGCCGTCGCAGACCAGCGAATCGACGAGGCCACCGTCCTCGGTACCGCCCGCCACGAGAGCGTCATGCACCGCGGTGGTGATACCCGGGACATAGGGGCCGTACTGTGCTGGATCGACCGAGTCGGCGTTGTCGCCCGCAGCCTCAACAGCCTCATCGTAGGCGTCGCGGCCCTGACCGAGCACGTACCAACCGTCGGTGCCGAAGAGCTGGTCGTTGGTGAAGTCGGTCACCGTACCGCCCAGGGTGGAAACGGCGATGTAGTACACGCAGAACATGATGACCACGAAGATCGGCAGGCCCAGGATACGGTTGGTAACCACGCGGTCGATCTTCTCGGAGGTGCTCATCTTGGCCGGAGCCTTGGTGAGGCACTCGTCGATGATGTGGGCGATCACGCCATAGCGCTCGCTGGTGATGATGGACTCGGCATCGTCGTCGCAATCCTGCTCGCACTGGGCGACCAGCTGCTCAACGCGATCGGCCTTCTCCTTGGTAAGGTTGATGAGCTTGCAGGCGTCCGCATCGCGCTCAAACAGCTTGACAGCGTAGTAGCGACGCTTGTTGGCGGGAACGCTCGCCGGCAGGTTGTTTTCGATGTGGTCCAGAACGTCCTCGATGGAGGAATCGAACTTGTGCTCCGGCACCTGGCCCTTGGAAGCAGCGGACTTCTTGACCTGCTCGAACAGCTCGTTGATGCCCTTGTTCTTAAGGGCCGAGATCATCATGACCGGGCAGCCGAGCTTCTTGGAGAGCTTGTCCGTGTCGATCTTGTCGCCGTTCTTCTCGACCAAGTCGGCCATGTTGAGGGCGACGACCACGGGCAGGCCGGTCTCGATAACCTGAAGCGCCAGGTACAGGTTGCGCTCCAAGTTGGTGGCGTCGACCACCTGGACGACGACATCGGGCTCGCCGCTCATGAGGTAATCGCGCGAG
The DNA here is from genome assembly GCA_019414445.1 of Collinsella sp. Lineage (GTDB taxonomy): Bacteria > Actinomycetota > Coriobacteriia > Coriobacteriales > Coriobacteriaceae > Collinsella. The sequence continues at coordinate 42,209 of DXMA01000004.1, read as the reverse complement.
CACTGCTCCTCGGGGCTATAGGGGGAAAGCGAGTAGATGCCAGGGAGGTCCGTGATGGTAACGTTCTTGTCGCTTAGGAGCTTGGCTTCCTTTTTCTCAACCGTGACGCCGGGCCAGTTGCCAACGTAGCCGTTGGCGCCGGTGATCAGGTTGAAAAGCGTGGTCTTGCCGCAGTTGGGGTTACCCGCCAGCGCGACATGGATCTGAGAATCCGCCATTCAATCCTTCTTCCTTGTGTGCCCGCGCTGCTTTCTCCGCGCGAGCTGGATAATGTGCTTCAAAGTTGCTGCATTAAGTTAGAAAAACCTAACTTTATCTGCAGAAATACTCGCCGCTGGCCCTTACTGGACCTCGACGACGGCAGCCTCCTCCTTGCGGATGGAAAGCTCGTAGCCGCGCACGTTGATCTCGACCGGATCTCCGAGCGGTGCGACCTTTACGACCTTAAACGACGTGCCCTTGATGAGCCCCAGGTCCATAAGGTGACGGCGCAGTGCACCCTCACCGTGAAGCTTGACGATGGTAGAGCTCTCGCCCACCTTGACGTCACCCAACGTCTTCATGTACTTGTCCCCCTTTCAGCTTTTTGCGAAATGCTGCGAACTAACCGACGGTCATGATGTGCATGGCAACCTTGGAATCGATACCAAAGCGTGCACCCAGCACCGTGACGATGATATTGGCGCCACTCGAGCTCACCACGTGGATCTCGTTGCCCTCGACAAAGCCGAGGTCCTTGAGATGGTGCTTCATATCCTCATTGCCCTTTACGCGAGACACGCGCACGGTTTCGCCCGCTTTTACCATCGAAAGCGGCATAGCCGGCATCTGCGGTCCGCAAGACATGAGTGAGCTCCTAACGTCAGTTCGTCCTCAACATCGACGCAGCAAAAGTTAACCACGTCTATGTTCGCTATAGTAAACTAGCACGTGGTTAACTTTTTGGAAAGGGTCCCCATTTAGATTTCGAAAAAGTTTCCTATACGAAACAAAAAGGCGCGGCAAAGAGCTGTCCTTTGCCGCGCCCTGTCATGCTTAGAGCGAGAGGTTTCTGATCGATGTGACGCAGGAAGCCTCGTCTACGCCCGAAACGCGGAAGATGATGTCCTCGCCGCACTCGCCGTAGAGAGCCATGAGCCCCATTACATCGCGGCCGTCGGTATGGCGATCGCCGATACTGACCGATACGTTGCTACGATGCTTGGCAATGATGTCGTAAAGCAGCGCAACCGGGCGGGCATGCAGTCCCAACGGATCTTTAATCGTCTTTGTAAACTCGACCATGTCCCCTCCCGCGGCATCGCACATTCGGCCGGCAAACCCAACCACGTGGTAGTTATTGTAGCGTTAGATGCTTGTCGAGAGCTCCTCTGAACACCTCGTGGGCAAAAAGTGGCAAATATGAGTACTGTCACCGATTTAGTAGCAGCAAAATCGCGAGCAAAGTGCCTGCTTTGAGCGATTCGAAGAGGTTGAAAGCCGTCAAACGCCCTTTAAAGGGGGTTAGATAAATTGATTTTGAGCCCGTTTTTGCTCAGAACAGGCCGAAAAATATGACACCTCTTTTGCAACAGTACTCATATTTGGCATTTTTTGACCACGGGGTCCAAAACCATGCCCCAAAACACAAAAGGAGGGGCCTCGTAAGGCCCCTCCTTAGGAAAGGGAATCGATTTATTCCACAGCCGTAGATTAATCCTAGCCGCTACTCCATCATGTCGAGGACGGAGGGGCGAAGCTCGTTCTCGGCGGCCTCGGGATCGGTCTCGCGCAGGCGGTTGATGTAGCGGTTGTACCACATCACGGCAAGGCCCAGGAAGACAACTACACCGCCAACGTTGTAGACCAGCGTCAGCCACAGAGGCTGATCGAGCGGAATGGTGCCGCAGATAAGCACGAAGCAGAAGACAACGAGCAGGAAGGCGGCAATGACCAGACCGAAGGTGCGCGAACCCATACGGAAGTCGCGGGGCGCAGCGTCGAAGTTCTTGCGCAGCATAAAGTAGGCAAGCAGAATCAGCAGCGGCGGGAGCAGAGCGGTGGCAGCCGTCATGTTGGTGACGATCATGAGCAGGTCGTCTAGGTTGCCGGAGCCCAGGGCCGGGATGATCAGGATGGGGACGACGATGGCGAACTGCAGCCAGGCAGCGCGGGCAGGAATGCCGTGCTCGTTGAGCTCGACGATCTTGCTACCAAAGACGCCCTTGGGGATCTCGGTGAAGAAGACCTTGATGGGAGCAGAGGTCCACATCATGAGGGAGCCCAGCGTGGCGGCAAGAAGGATCAGGCCAATGACGCGCGTGGACACTTCCATGGGAATGCCAAAGTGGGCAAAGACAGCGCCGAATACGTCGAAGATACCGGTGGAGATGGCAACGCCGCCCTCGGGAATGAACAGGTTGACCAGCAGCGAAGCGCCTGCATACAGAAGGCCGATGGTCAGGCCGGCGATAACGACGGTGCGCACGAAGGCCTTGACGCCACCCTTAAGGTCGTTAAGGAACACGCCGACAGACTCAGCGCCGCCAACGCCCTGGATGATCCAGGCAAGCGTACCGAAGAAGCCCCACATAGTTGCGAAGTTGCTCGTGTCGGGAGCCATGTTAGCGGGGGTAGGAGCCGTAGCGAACTCGACGCCGCCAAAGGCAGCAGCCAGGGACAGCAAGATGAACACGGCAGTCAGGCCGAGAGCCGCGGTCGAGCCGAAGGAGGAAATGGAGCCGGTCCACTTAGCACCCTTGGTCGAAACCCACGTGGCGATAGCAAAGACGACGATCTCGATAATGGTGATCCACAGCTGCGAGAGCTCGGCATTGGCACCAAAGAACACGTAGCTCGCGTAGATGATGACGTTAGGCAGGACGGACGCAAAGTAGAACAGGTTAACGAACCAGTAGCTAAATGCCGTCAGGAATGCCCAGCGACCGCCCATCGAGGTCTTGACCCAGGCGTACACGCCCGACTCGGAGTCCTTGTTAAGGCCGACGAATTCGGCGGTAACCAGGGTATAGGGGACAAAGTACAAAAGCGTAGCGAAAAAGAACGACGGCGCAGCTGCCAAGCCGATGGCCGCGTTGTTGTTGATGATGTTCTTGATACCGAACACGACGGCGACCGTCATGCCCAGCAGAGCGAACGAACCAATCGTTCCTCGTTTTTCAGAGCTCATAAGCCCTCCCAATCATCCGTTATATCTCATCTAAAACCGTCCGGACTGCAAGCGCAATCGTGGACGGCGCACCTGCTAAGGGGAATGGGGAAAAGGGAGTCAACAAAGCCATCCCCCTTAACGGCGCGAAGCAAACGTCCAAACGGACGAATACTACTTGTTGGGGAAGGAATAACCTTCAACCGTCACGTGCAGTACCACGACGCGGGAATCCGCGGCATCGGCCACGACACGGTAGGCCTCGTCAATTTCGACGACGGCAACGCCGCCGGCGGGAATCGTCACGGTCTCCCCCGCACCCTCAAAGCGCTCGCGATCATCGATATCGCTGTAAGCACGGATGCAGGTGAGGTCTGCCTTGGGGGCAACCTCGACGGTCAGGTCGCCGTCGAGCGGAGCGAGCACGGCATGGTAGCGACGGTGACCGACCAGATCGGCGGTAGCGGCCTCGCGGGCATAGACCCACCAGTACACCAACGAGTCGCCGATGGAGTAAGCCACGTCGTGCTGCAGGTCGGCAACGCCATCGAGCGCCTGACCGGTGCGCATCCACTTCTTGACGGACTTCATCTGAGCGTCGAAATCGGCGCGCGAGTTAAAGACATGCATGACTTATGCCTCCTTAATGGGTGCCAGCGCCTGAGCCAGATCGGCAGACGTCAGCGGTCGCAGGGACACCTCAAAGCTGAAGCTCTCAAAACGGGTGCGGTAGGAATCGAGCACCTCGGAACCCCAAGAGTTCGAACCAAGGCCGAGCAGCTGGTCGTTGATATTGACCGTAACCGTGTCGCCCTTGACAAGGTCGTAGACGTGCTTGGCGTTATCTATAGCCTCGCAGCTATAGGGCCATGCCGAGAACGAGAACGGGTTGGAGGCGGCGTCGCTCGGACGCGTCACGACCAGACCGTCACCGTGGCTAGAGCGCAGGGCGACCCAACGGGTGCCCTCGCGGTTAGCACAATCCTGAGGCATAACGTAGGGCGTGAACATGTCGTCGACCGTAGTGCGGTAATGACCGACCGGGTTGGCGCGCAGCGAGTCCGGATAGTTCTCGCCCGGGCCGTGGCCATACCACTCGACGGCACGATCGCAACCGGGGACCTCGAAGGAGATGCCGATGCGCGGGATGATATCCGAGTAATCGCCGTAGGGCTCGCCGGAAACCTTGAGGTCGACGCGACCGCTCGGAAGCACGGTGTAGACGAGCTCGACGCGCATGCCGAACGCGCGGACGGGAGGAGCGATACGCTGGCTCACGGTAACGACGACCGCATTGCCATCCTGCTTCCAAGAAACCTTGCGGGTAGACGTCTGCATCACATCGATGAAGTTGTCCTTCCACAGTGAGTCATACTCCTGGGCATGGTTATCGACGAGCGGATGCCAAAAACCAACCTGGGGACCAGAGGCCATGACGTCGCGGCCGGATGCCTTCCACTCGCTCACGGTACCGTTGACTTTGCTGAAGGTCAGCTCGCCGTTGAGGGAGTGGATGCGGATCTCCTGCTCGGTCTCCTCAACCGTAAGCTCAGGACGAGCGGGGGCCACGATGGTCGGCGCCGGATGGTTTGCGATGGCAAACTGGCTAGCGCCCAGCTGGAACATCGGCTCGCACCAGACGTGAGCGGCCATGGTGTAGGCGCGCACGGTCAGCAGGGTCTCGCCCACTGCGGCCTCGCGAATCACCAGTGGCAGCTGGACGGACTCGCCGGGGGCAACCGCGCCGGGCATGAGCGTCTTGCGGCAGACCACGTCGCCGTCCACCAGGGTCTCGGCCGACAGGCAGACATCCTCGAGGGTGGTGAACCAACGCTTGTTGGTGACGGTCAGCTCGCCTGCCTCGGCGTCATAAGCCATGCGGACCGGGCAGATAACCTGGCCGTACTCGGTAAGGCCCGGACTCGGCTGCTGCCAGGGGAACACCATGCCATCGATGCAGAAGTTGCTGTTGTTGGGGTAATCGCCGTTGTCGCCACCATACATATCGTAGGCAACGCCGTCCTCGGTCACAGCAGCCAAACCGTGGTCGCACCATTCCCAAATGAACTGGCCCTGGATGCAATCCCAACGATCGAAGACCTCCTGGTACTCGGACAGGCCTCCGGGACCATTGCCCATGGAGTGACCGTACTCACAGTTGATGCGCGGCTTGGGGAATGGGTGCTCGCCAAAGTCGTTCATCTGCGAAACACGGGAGTACATCGTGGAGATAACGTCGACGGTATCGGCGTTGCGGTCCTCCTCATAATGGACCGGACGATCATCGAGCTCGTGAGCCTTGGCGTACATCGCGCGGATGTTGCAGCCATAGCCGCTCTCGTTGCCCATCGACCACATAATGATGCAGGCGTGGTTGCGCTCCTGCATCACCAGGCGCTCAATGCGGTCGACGTAGGCCGGCTCCCATGCCGGATCGTCGGTGACCAGGGCGATGTTGCCGATATTCTCGAAGCCGTGGCTCTCCATATCGGTCTCGGCGACCAGCATGATGCCATACTCATCACACAGCTCGTAGAAGCGCGGGTCATTGGCATAGTGAGAGGTGCGCACCGCGTTGATGTTGTGCCGCTTCATGAGCTCCAGGTCGCGGCGCATGCGATCGAGGCCCACGGCGCGGCCCTTGTGATCGTCGTGATCGTGGCGGTTGACGCCATGCATCTTAAAGTAGGTGCCGTTGAGGTAGATATGATTGCCCTCGACCGTCACCTCGGCAAGACCCTGGCGATGCGGAACGTACTCGCTGGCCTCGTCGCCATCGTAGACCTCAAACGTAAGGTCATAGAGGAAGGGGTCCTCGGGATTCCAGAAGTGGGCATCGGCAACGCTGCACTCGGCATGGCCGTCGACGCACTCACCCGTAGCCACCACGTTTCCGCCATCGCTGAGCGTATACACAACGCGGGTAGCGCCCTCGGCCACCGTATCGAGCGTGATCAGAGCGGTATCGCCCTCGCGGTGCGTGCGGAACCTAAAGTCGACCAGGTGCGCGGCGGGACGCTGCATAAGGTACACATCGCGGAAGATGCCCGAGGCCCACCACATGTCCTGATCCTCGATATAGCTGCCATCACTGTACTGCAGAGCCTTGACCGCAAACAGGTTGTCGCCCTCGACGAGCGCGTCGGTCACGTCAAACTCGGCAGACAGGCGCGAACCCTTGGTCATGCCGATAAACTGACCGTTGACGTACAGCTCACCATAGCTCTCGATGCCGTCAAAGCGAATGATCTCGCGAGCGCCGGCAGGCACGGCGGGAAGGTTGACGATGCGCTGGTAGACGCCCGTGGGGTCGTCGGAGGGAACGAACGGCTGATCCACCGGGAACGGGAAACCCTCGTCGGTGTAGGCAAGGTTGCCATAGCCATCCACCTGCCACAGGTGCGGAACCTCCACGTGATCCCACTCGGGCTCGTACGTGGAGAGCTCCTCGTTGGAAACGGCAGCAGGCCCCTCAAAGAGGCGGAACTGCCACGAGCCGGACAGCTGGACAAACCTGCGCGACAGCTCGCGGCTGTACGTAGCGGCGAGATCGGCGGTCTCGTAACCCATAAAGTACGCATGGGGTGCCAGGCGGTTCCTGTGGGTGAGCGCTTGGTTTTCCCAATCGTTAATGGCGTCCATGGTGATGCTCCTTCGTCATCGTAGTGATTCTTGTGCAACCGGTTGTCCTTATCTTACGGGCGATGCAAAAAATTGTGCAACCGGTTGTCCGCTGAACGGTCGATTTGGTCGGATTAACGGTGCAACCGGTTGTACAGCTGCGACACTTATGTCACCCTGAGTATCGAAACTCAGCGCAAAACATCGTTCTTAAGCTCGTAGGCAACCGCCACGCCCGCTGATATCTCACCCACACGAGACGTATTCGATTGCGGCTTGGTTGCAAAACGACACCTGTCACCGGATATCATGAACGCTGTTCAGGTGCACTATAGTAAGCTGTATCCGCACCAGCCCGTATCAGTGACAACATCGACCGCATTTTCCAGGAGCCGCCATGACCCAACCAGTTCGCACCGCACCTACGCTTGCCGAGGTTGCCGCAGCTGCCGGCGTGTCGCGCTCCACGGCATCGCGCGCCCTCAACGATTCGCCCCGCATTAGCGAGGAAACCAAAAAGCGCGTCCGTGCGGCGGCCAAGAAAGTCAATTTTGTCCCCAATGCCCGTGGCCGAGCGCTCGCTGTCGGGCGCACAGAAATCATCGCCGTGCTCGTGACCGAGCCCCTGAGTGAACTCTTCAGCGACCCCACCTATAGCGAGTTTTTGAGCGGTATTACCGAGGAACTGTCGGAGTCGTCCTATCTGCCCGTTATCTTGCAGGCGTCTTCTACGCATGAGCGCAACCGCGCACGCGAGCACTTTGAGCGCCGCTCGTTCGACGCCGTGATCGACGTCTCCCCCTACAAGGGCAGCGAGCTGCTCGAGGTGCTGCGCGAGCTGGGCGTACCCACCGTGTTGTGCGGCCAGCTCGAGGGCCACCCCTATCGCGATGTGTTCTCGACGGTCTACTCTGACGACGAAGAGGGCGGACGCTTTGCGGCACACGCCATGAAGGAGCGCGGGCGCAAAGATATCGTCGCCGTGTTGGGACCGCAAGACAACCCCGCTGTTGTCGACCGCCTGCGCGGCTACCGCGCCGTCTTGGGCGAAGACCTCCCAGACGCAAACGTTATCTATACCGGCTGGAACAGCGGAGACGGCTATCAGGCCATGCGCCAGATCCTCGCGCGCAAGATTGCTTTCGATGGCGTGCTCTGCGGATCGGACCGTATCGCGGCTGGCGTCATCACCGCACTCAACGAGGCAGGCCTATCTGTTCCGGCGGAAGTTTCTGTCGTCGGCTTCGACGATCACGAGATTGCGACGCGCTGCGTCCCCGCACTCACGACCGTCCGCCAGCCCCTGCGCGAAGAAGGCCACATGGCCGCCAACATTGCGCTCGACATGATCAAGGGTGCCGAGCCCACCACCACCGTCATGCACATGCAGCTCGTTCAGAGAGACTCGCTGTAGGAAACTGGGCCGGGCTTTCCGCCAGACAGTTGCTGTGGAAAGCCCGGCCCGTTTTGAGCGCTCATTCTGGGGCACAGTTTCCGTTAGACAGCTCAACCGGAAACTGTGTCCCATTATTTTGCCGAATTCTGGGTCGCGCTTTCCCAGAGGACCCCCTTTGGGAAAGCGCGACCCGTTCTGGACGCAGATTCCGGGACGCACTTTCCGCGACGCCCGGTCATCCCATGCCCTCACAATCTCGGCGCATAAAAAACGAGGGAAGGCACGCGTCCTTCCCTCGTTGCGGGCAATATGTAGCCGCTCGCCTACATCAGGCGCAGGCTGACATCCTTGAGCTGGGCACCGGAAACGGCACTCGGAGCGCCCGACATAAGGTCGGAGCCGCTGGCCGTCTTGGGGAACGCCATGACGTCGCGGATGGAGTCGGAACCGGTAAGCAGCATGCACACGCGGTCCAGGCCCAAAGCGAAGCCGCCCATCGGGGGCGCACCAAACTTGAGAGCCTCCATGAGGAAGCCGAACTGCGACTCGGCACGCTCCTCGGTAAAGCCCAGGAGCTTGAGCATGGACATCTGCATCTCGGCGTTGTGGATACGCATACCGCCGCCACCGGCCTCAAAGCCGTCCATGACAAAGTCGTAGGTGCAAGAACCAGCCGCCAGCGGATCGGCCTCGATCTTGGCGATGTCGGTCTCGGTCGGCAGGGTAAAGGGCTGGTGCTCAGCTGCATAGGCCTTGCGGTCCTCATCCCAGTGGAACAGCGGGAAGTTGACGACCCACAGGAAGTCGTGGCCCTCGCGCTTGATCTCGAGCGCATTGGCCATGTGGGAACGCATGCCACCCAGAATCTCATCGGAGAGCAGGCGCGGGCCGGCGGCGAACATCACGAGGTCGCCGGGCTCGACATCCATACGCTCGCGCAGGGCCGCCATCTCCTCGTCCGAGAAGAACTTGACGATGGGGCTGTTGATGGAGCCGTCCTCGCGGAAGGCGATCCAGGCCAGGCCCTTGGCGCCAAACGTGGAAGCTACTCCAGCGAGCTTATCGATCTTGGCACGTGCCCAGGCACCGGCGCCCTTGGCGTTGATGGCCTTGACGACAGAGCCCTCCTCGTTTGCCGCAGTCGCAAAGACCTTGAACTTGGAGTTGGCAAAGATATCGGTCAGGTCGACCAGGTGCATGCCATAGCGGGTATCGGGCTTGTCGGAGCCATAGGTGTCCATGGCCTCCCAGTAGTTCATGCGACGCAGCGGCGTGGGCATCTCGACGCCCATGCGGCCGAAGGCATCGGCCAAGACCTCTTCGAGTGCGCTCATAACGTCGTTCTGGTCCACGAAGGACATCTCGATATCGACCTGGGTGAACTCGGGCTGACGGTCGGCGCGCAAGTCCTCGTCGCGGAAGCACTTGGCGACCTGGTAGTAGCGCTCAACGCCACCGACCATGAGCAGCTGCTTCAGGAGCTGCGGGGACTGCGGCAGGGCGTAGAAGTTACCCGACTGAATACGGCTGGGAACGATGAAGTCGCGGGCGCCCTCGGGCGTGGACTTGAACAGGGAGGGCGTCTCGACCTCCATGAACTCACGGTTGTGCAACGCCTCGCGAATAGCAAAGGTAAAGTCGGAGCGCAGCTTGAGGTTGGCCATCATCTCGGGACGACGAAGGTCCAGATAGCGATAGCGCAGGCGGGTGTCCTCGCTGGTCTCGATGCCGTCCTCGATCTGGAACGGCGGGGTGACGGACGTGTTGAGCACCTCGGCGTGGTCGGTCAGGACCTCGATCTCGCCGGTCGCGAGCTTGGTGTTGGTGGTCTCCTCGCCACGGGCGCGCACAACGCCGTGGATCTTGATGGGCCACTCGGGACGCATGGTCTCGGCGATCTTAAAGGCATCGCCGTCGGAGTGCTCGGGGTCGAAGGTGAGCTGCGTGATGCCCTCACGGTCGCGAAGGTCGCAGAAAATAAGGCCGCCGTGGTCGCGGCGACGGCTCACCCAACCGGTGAGGGTGACCTCTTCGCCCACGTTCTCGCGACGAAGCTCGCCGCAGGTACGGGTGTGCATGGAATGCTCGTCGATGGGACGGGTCTGGCTCATACCAGTGATCCTCCTTTATGGATCTGTGCCGCCCCGTGTCGTTCCGGGCGGCGTCGTACAGATTTGCCCAGCCTGCGTAAACCGCGCAGCCAGACATGGCGTTCTATCTTATCGCACCTGTGTCGATGTGCCGCGGAAAAGTAGCTCATGCCCAAAGACTTGACGGAGACGAAACAATTGGTGCACCGCGGCCGTCGCCAAGGCGTGCCACGTGCGACAATGTGCCCCAATACAACTGCACTCGGAAAGGCCCGCCATGACTGCACGCCTCATCGTTATGGATATCGACTCCACACTCATCAACCAGGAGGTTATCGATCTTTTGGGCGAGGAGGCCGGCGTAGGCGAGCAAGTGGCGAAGATCACTGAGCGCGCCATGCGCGGCGAGCTTGACTTTAAGCAGGCGCTCGAGGAGCGCGTGGGGCTGCTTGCCGGCTTGGACGAGAGCGTGTTCGAGCGCACGTTTGAGCGCGTGACGTTTACCCCCGGCGCGCTGGAGCTTGTGCGCTCGGCGCACAGCAAGGGCTGGAAAGTCGGCGTGGTAAGCGGCGGCTTTCACGAGGTCGCCGATAAGATCGTGGCCGCCGCGGGCATCGACTTTTGCCTCGCTAACCGCCTGGAGGTCGTGGACGGCAAGCTCACCGGTAAGTTGGCTGCGGACATTGTGACCAAGGAGTCCAAGCTCATCCAGATGCTGGATTGGGCAGTTGAGTGCGGCGTCGACATGGCCCATACCGCGGCGATCGGCGACGGCGCCAACGACATCCCCATGATTCAAGCCGCGGGCACCGGCATCGCATTTTGCGCCAAGCCCAAGACGCGCGAGGCCGCCCCGTTTGCCATCGACGAGCGCAACCTGATGCTCGCCATGGACATCATCCTGCGTGACCAGCCGATCCATCTAACAATAGAATCAAATCTTCTATGTCTAGTTTCCGAACAGTTTTGTCTTAATGTTCGGAAACAGCCCCTCGAGTGCTAGACTTTGCACCGTCGAAGGGAGCATATATGGATAAGCGAGATCTTGAGCATTTGCTGAGCGATGTTGCCGGCGGGGCAGTCACCCCTGCCGACGCCCTCACACGCATCCAGACGGCTCCGACCGCCGATTTGGGCTTTGCGCAGCTCGATCTTTCGCGCGGGGTGCGCCAGGGAGCCGGCGAGGTTGTCTACGGTGCCGGTAAAACCGCCGATCAGATTGCCGCCATTATCAAAGCGCTGCGCGATGCCGGCCAGGAGCGCATCCTGGTCACGCGCCTGGATGCCGAGAAGGCAATCCGCACCTCGGAGCTCCTCGACAATGGCATCGACCTGGGATATGTCCCGGACGCACAGCTCGCCCTCGTGGGCGGCAAGCCCTCCCCTACCGGCAACGGACGCATCGTTGTCGCCTGCGCCGGCACGAGCGACCTGCCCGTCGCCGAGGAAGCCGCGTTGACGGCTGAGTTCTATGGCAACGAGGTCGACCGCCTCTACGACGTGGGTGTCGCCGGTCTGCACCGTCTGCTCGCGCATGCCGAGGAACTTGCCCAGGCACAGGTGGTCATCGCCATCGCCGGCATGGAAGGCGCCCTGGCGAGCGTCATCGGCGGCCTGGTGAGTTGCCCGGTCATCGCCGTTCCCACCAGCGTGGGCTACGGCGCGAACTTTGGTGGCGTGGCCGCGCTGCTCGCCATGCTCAACTCCTGCGCCAGCGGCGTCTCGGTCGTCAATATCGACAACGGCTTTGGTGCCGCCTACCAGGCAAGTCTTATCAATCATCTGAGCGCCGGCACGCCCCGCGCCCGCTAAGGAGCATCCCATGTCCAACCATCAGCACACGCTTATCATCGACGGCACCTCGGGCATCAGCGGCGATATGACCGTCGCGGCCCTGCTCGACCTGGGCGCCAACGAGGAACACCTGCGCGAACAGCTCGCCACGCTGCCGGTCGACGGCTTTTCGATCGCTGTGACGCGCGTAAACAAGCACGGCATCGACGCCTGCGATTTCGACGTCCAGCTTGCAGAGGAGCTCGAGAACCACGATCACGATATGGCCTGGCTCTACGGCAACGAAGCAGCTGTCGTGCATATGCATGAGCATGAGCATATGCACGAGCACGAGCACCATCATCACGACCATGTCGAGCACGACCACTGCCACGAGCACGACCATGAGAGCCATGGCCACGAGGGTCACCATCACGCCCACCACCATCACCACCGTTCTTTGGCGGACGTCACCGCCATCATCGATGGCTCTCAGCTGAGTGATGGTGCCAAGCGTCGAGCGCTCGCCAGCTTTACCGCGCTCGCCGCCGCCGAGGCCAAGGCTCACGGCAAAACGCCCGAGACCGTCATGTTCCACGAGGTGGGCGCCGTCGATTCCATCGTCGACGTCTGCTCTGTCGCCATCTGCCTCGATGATCTGGGTATTGAGGACATCGTGGTCGAGTCGCTCTCCGAGGGTCACGGTACCATCCGTTGTGCCCACGGTCTCATGCCCATTCCTGTCCCCGCTGTCGTCAACCTGTGCCAGGCGGGCAATATCGTCCTCACGCCCGCACCAGTCGACGGCGAGCTTGTGACGCCCACGGGCGCCGCCATCGTCGCCGCACTGCGCACGTCCGAGCACCTGCCGGCCCGCTACCGCATCGAGGCCGTCGGCTACGGCGCCGGTAAGCGCCCCTACGAGGGCTGCTCCGGTACGCTCCGCTGCCTGCTCGTTCACGCGGACGCATAGCCATGGATGCCCGCAAGGCAAAAAGCCGCGCTGCCATCGTTGCGGCGTTCTCCGAGCTGCTGCGCGAAGAGGACTACGGCAAGATCACCGTCGGCGACATTATCGCTCGCGCCCATGTGGGTCGGGCCACGTTCTACGGCCTCTTCAAAAGCAAAGATGACCTACTGTCCGAACTCGTGAGCGACATCTGCACCCACGCCCTCGACGACGATGGCACACCGCTCGACGACCCACTCGTGCAGGTCGAGCATATCCTCAACAACCTCTGGGAACGACGCCAGGGTGTAAGGGCCCTCGTAGCCGGCGCCGGATCACGCGTCTTCGCCGACTGCTTACGCAAGACCATCATGTCACGAGCAGACGAAACCGTCCCTACCGACCCAAACGGCCCCGCCGCCACCATGGACCGAAGCTTCCTACTACACCACATAGCCTCAAGCTTCGTAGGAATGGTCCAATGGTGGGCCTGGCACAACTTCCAAGCAGATAAGGCCGAAGTAGCCAAAGACTACCTATCAGCCATACAGCCCCTCTTCAACTAAGTAAGAAGCTCATCCCAAAGCATCACCCCAACCCAGGGCGCCACGCATCCCAAAGTGTCAACAACAGCTCAACGCCCCTATCAGCAACAAGCCCCTCCCATCCATATTCAGATATATATGTTGGGTTGCTTGTTCCAACGCGACTAAGATCCCGCAGCTGGCCGCATGGGGTAACTTCCCAGCGCATTCCGCAGGACGAAAGAACCCCCGCCGCACGAAGTGCGCAGCGGGGGTTCTTTCATGTCCGAGGACGCGCTGGGAAGTTACCCCATGCGGCCAGCGGACAACTATGTAGCCTTGGACTAGAACATGCCCAAGAAACCATGCACAAACAGCGCGGCCACAATAGCACCGACAAACGGCGCGATGCCAGGAACAAGCAGGCCATACTTCCAGTTGTTGTCAGCCTTGTTCTTGATCGGCAGCACCTGATAGGCCATGCGAGGACCAAGGTCACGGGCCTGGTTCATGGCGAAGCCGGTGATGCCGCCCATGCCCATGCCAACGGCCCAGACAATCAGGCCGACGCAGATGGCGAGCAACAGAACGTTCTCACCAGCACGGCTAGCAGCAGCAAGGATGGCGCTGATAAACACGAAGGTGCAGATAGCCTCGCAGAAGAAGTTGCGGGCATAGTTCGTGCCCTCGGTGGTGGGGTTGGTCGAGAAGATGTTGCGCTGAGCAATGGGATCGACGACACCCTCGGAAGCCTTGAACTCATCGGCATACATAAACCAAGCGATCACGGCACCCACAAAGCCGCCGAGCATATCGGCAAGCATGAAGGGGATGCAGTTGCCCCACGGCACCAGACCGACGATGCACTGGGCAAGCACCATAGCGGGGTTCATGCACACGGCGCCGCCAAAGACAAACAGGCAGACCGAGATGCCAAAAGACCAGGTGGTGATGGCAAACATATGGCCAGAGCCCTGATACTTGGTGCCTTTGAGCACGGTATCGCAGTGCACGCCCACGCCAAAGACGATCATGAGGGCCGTCGCGCCGAATTCGCAGAGGAGTTTGGTAAGCATAAAACCTTATCTTTCTTGTCGGTTATAAACGATTCGTTTGGGCCACGCACTAGTGCTGCGCGACGACAACGCCCAGGCCATCGGGAATGACGGCAACCTTGGCATCGGCACCCTTCATCTCAAAGGCGAGCTTGAGCGCCTCCTCGAGGGTGTTGACCGGCGTCATGTGCATATCCTTGAGCATCTGGTGATCGCACAGGTCAGTGACCATGATCACGGGGTGATGCGCCAGGATGCGGGCAAAGATCTGGCTCGTCCACTGGTCGGGCAGGGTCTCGTCCTTGGGACGGTCGATGCAGGCGCGCTCAAACTCTGCCGGATCGTTGTCGGCGATGTTGTGATAGAAGCCCTCGCCACCGTGACCGTCGGCACAACCGGCGACATCGATGATCACACCGCCCTCGGGAAGCGTGGCCTCGGCAGCGCACATGCCCTTCACGGCCTGATAGATGTTCTGGTCGAGCGGGTAACCACCGTTGGTAGTGATGGCAATCTCGCACTCGACGGGCTCAACGCCGGCAAGGCTCTTCACGAAGTCGCAGCCGGCCTCGTGCGCCTTGTGGATGTCGCCGGCAAAGGAGCCAATGACCTCGTGCTTGCCGTTGAGCACCACGTTGAGCACAAAGGCAAGGTGAGCCATCTCGGCAGCGGCAAACATATCCTCGCTCACGTGGTTGTGGCACAGGTTGCCGGCACGCGAATGGGAATCGTTCACAAACTGACCGTTGTGGTTGTACATGATGGTCTTATAGCTGGCGATGCCGGGCAGGACGGACTTACGGCTGCCAGAGAAACCGGCAAAGAAGTGCGGCTCAATGAAGCCCTCGGCAAGCAGCAGGTCGCAATCGGCAGCGATCTTGTTGATGATGCACTCGCCACCAGAAGGCAGGGTGCCGATCTTTTTCATCATGCTGTCGTCGGTCGCGACATGCATAACGATTTCCTCGTTGGCAACGATCTCCTCACCATACTTATTGACGAGCTCCTCGTGCGTCGACGGACGGTGCATACCCGTAGCAACCAAAATACGCACGCGAGCCTCGGGCGCAGCGGCATGAATGTGATGCAGCAGAATAGGCATCGTCACACGCGAGGGAACGGGGCGCGTGTGGTCGGAACTAATGATGACGATGTCCTTTTTGCCAGTACAAAGCTCCTCGAGCGAAGGCGAGCCATAAGGGTTGGCAAGCGACTCCTCTACCAGCTCTTCCTGCGATTTCGCAGTCTTAAACTCGTTTTGATGACCTTCCATCACACCCGCGAAGTTCTTGTCCTCGAGCTCCAGATGCAACGTCTTGTGGTCAAACGGCAGTTCACATTCAAACAATGATGAGCGCCCTCTTCCTTTCAACTGACACACCAGATAAACCGTTGGAAGGATACGCCGCTCACCGAAAAACACCACCGTCTACCGACTCATTAACACAACGTTCATATTTGACCCACAACAAAACGGCCGCGATCCCAAAAAGGACCGCGGCCGGAACAGTCGTAAGGCGAGAAGCGCCAAATGTATCTCAATCCCAATCGATAAGACGCGAGGCGCGAAGCGCCAAACGCGCCGCCGGGACAAACCCCATCCAAAACGCGCGAAGCGCGCCATTATTCCCCCAGCCAGTAATCCGCCGAAAACCGGACATCGCAGGGGCCGCCGTATGTTTGCTTTCCGGCGCACTCCGCAGGACGCAAGAAGCCCTCGCCGCACTCCACATTAAGCGCGAAGCGCGCCGTTCTCCCCTCAGCTGTAATCTCCGAAGACCGAGGACGAAGGGACCCGACGGGTTTCCCTCTGAATGCATTCCGCAGCACGAAGCCCCCTTATCCGAAGCTCCGAAGGAGCAGGATAAGGGGGCTTCAAGTGCGAGGACGCATTCAGAGGGAAACCCGTCGGGTCCCGATGAGAGCCACAGGGCTATCGATTACCCCGTGTTCTGCAGTCCTGCCGAGACGCCGGTCACAGTCGAAAGAATCAGGCTCATATACTCGGCCTTCTTCTCCTCCGCCATCTCGTCCTGGTTCATACGCACCTCGCGAAGGGCGCGGACTTGGGCGATGGACAGGGCGTCGACGTAGGGATTGCGCACGCGAACGGCGCAGCCGAGCACGCGGCGGCGCTGCAGCGGCCACTCGTCACCGACGATGGCAAGGACCCACTTACGGGTGAGCTGCATCTCGGTAAAGACCTTCTCGGACAGATCCTGGCGATCGCCCAGGTGCAGATACATCTTGGCGATGCGCTGGTCGGTCTTGGCGATCGACATCTCGATGTTGTCGATGAACGTGCGGAAGAACGGCCACTCCTGGTAGGCAGCCTTGAGCTGATCAAGATCGCCCAGCTGCTCGCAGGCGGTGCCCAGGCCGTACCAAGCGGCCAGATTGATGCGTGCCTGGCTCCAGCTAAAGATCCACGGAATGGTACGCAGGTCGTCGAGCGACTTGGCGCCCAGACCGCGCTTGGCGGGACGCGAGCCGATCGGCAGCAGACCGACCTCGGTCAGCGGCGTCACGGTCGAGAACCACGGTGTAAAGTCCTCGGTGTTCAACAGGTCCAGATAGCGCTCATGGCTTACTGCGTTGAGCTTCTCCGCCATATCCCAGAACTTCTGCGTGGTCTCGGTGTTGGTCTTCTCGACACTCGGGGCCGACTGCAAAAGCGTTGCGGCGGCAACGGACTCAACATGGCGCTGGGCCAGCGTGCGGTTGCCGTAACGGGCAAAGATGACCTCGCCCTGCTCGGTGAGCTTAAAGAAGCAGTTGACCGAACCCTTGGGCTGCGCCAGCACGGCCTTGTTGGCCGGGCCGCCGCCACGGCCCACGGCACCGCCGCGACCGTGCATGAGCACCAGGTCGATATCGTTCTTCTCTGCCCACTTGGCAATGCGCTCCTGCGCGGAGTGCAGCGCAAGCATGGCCGTGGTAGGACCGGCATCCTTGGAGGAGTCGGAATAGCCCAGCATGACCTCCATGCGGCGGTTGGTCTGGGCAAGGCGCTTTTGCACCACAGGCAGCGTAAGCATCTGGTCGAGCACGTCGACGCAGCCCTCGAGGTCCTCGAGCTGCTCGAACAGCGGGATCACGTCGAGCTCGGGGACATCCTCCTCGTGTGCAAAGGACAGGTGGGCAAGCTCAAAGACGTCGGCCACATGCTGGGCGCTCTTGGTGAACGAGATGATGTAGCGGTGCGCCATCTTCTTGCCGTAGCGCTTTTGGATGGAGCCGATAGCGCGGAAGGTATCGATGACCTCGCGCGTCATGGGCTGCAGGTCGCCATGGATACCGTTCTCGTGGATATCCTTGAGGGCGCGGGCGTGCACCACGGAGTGCTGACGGAACTCCATCTCGACCATGTGGAAGCCGAAGGACTCGACCTGCCAGATGATGGTTTGGACCGGGCCGTAGGCAGCACGGACGGCACCGCAGGCGGCCAGCGAACGCTGGACGACGCGCAGGTCATCCAGGAACTCGTCGGCGCTGTGGTACATGGTGTCGGTGATACGACGGACGGTGGCGTTCAGGCGGTCGGCCATGACGAGCATGACGGCGCGATGCGGCTCGTGCTCGGAGATCAGCTCGGCGCGGGCCGTGTAACGAGGGCTCATCTCGACCTGATGGTTCCACAGGTTAATGAGCTCGGCCGACGGCTTGCTGTAGGTAGCCTCGAGCGTAAGGTTGCGGCCGATGTGGCGGCACTTGTCCTCGAGCTTGAGCACCATGTGCGTAAAGTACTTGGCGGCGACCTCACGGCTCACCTTGGCGGTGACGTTGGGGTTACCGTCGCGGTCGGAACCGATCCAGCTGCCGGGATGGAAGAACGCCGGGCACAGCGGCGGCACAGTACCGGCCTTGTCGCCCAGCACCCAATCGTCAAAACGACGATAGATAACGGGGATAACGTCGAACAGCGTGTTATCGAAGATGTCGATGATGGTATCGGCTTCCTCGACCGGCGTGGGCTTCTTGAGCGCGATGGGGCTCGTGCGAACCAGGGCGTCAATCTCCTGCAGCATGTGGCGCTCGTTCTCCACCAGGTCAGAGCCGCCCAGACGCGGACGCTCCTCCAGCAGGTTGGAGATACGGCGAATCTTGCCCTCGACGGCCTTACGACGAGCCTCGGTGGGATGTGCGGTAAAGACAGGGTGGAACTCAAGCTTGCCGAGCAGCTCGTTGGCACCCTCGACACCCATCTCGTTTACCAACTGGTGATAGGCGACGGTGAGTTCGTTAGCGGGATCGACCTCGGTATCGGTCGACGCACCGGCCTCGCGCTCGCGCAGCTGCGCCACACGGTAGTTCTCCTCCGACAGGTTTGCCAGATGGAAAAAGCTCGTAAAGGCGCGAACGATGACCTGCTGCTTATCGAGCGGCAGGCTGTCGATCAAATCGACGACCTCACGAAATGCCACGGCAGTGGGCTCGTCGGCGGTGGGCACGCCCTGCTCGTCGACGGCTTCGTCGGCAGCGCAGGTACCGGGGTTGCCGGCATTGACCACAATCTCGGCTGTCAAAATCTTGTCGAACAGGTCCGCGATCTCGGGATCATACTCGCTAAGCACACGGCGCTCCAGGCGCAAGAACAGCGCCAGATTGTCGCGCAGCTCCTCGGGGATCTCGATCTCGGCGAGACGCTCCCTGGACTCGGCATTCGAGCCGATTCGGTTAACGAGGCGGTTGACCACGGCAGCGACGCGCGCCGCGGCTTCGGGTACAGACTGGTTGCTTAGGTTCTCAGCCACGTTTCCTCCCATTCCTCCTTCTATGCACGTAACATGCGGTATTCATTATAGGCGCTTGAGAAATACTTTCGACACTGATTGCGCTTTACCACACAAAAGTATTTTCTGCATTGCAAAGGTTTTTGCCCTAAATGGTCGTATTTCTCGGTGGGCGGCATACGTAAACGGGGGCATTCCGCATAAAAGCGAAACACCCCCGTAACAATCGCTCTCCATGAGCAGGGCACGTTAGCAGGCCCGAAGCTCAAAAAGATGCGCTACAGGCGCTCGCGAACCGCCTCGACGACGTTGTCCAGATCGACCAGTACCTCGTCGTGGCTCTGCATGTCGCGCACCTTGACCTTGCCGGCGGCAAGCTCGTCGCCACCCAGGACTAGGATGAGCTTAGCGCCCACCTTGTCGGCCTGCTTAAACTGGGCCTTAAGGGAACGGCCCTGATAGTCGGCCTCGGTCACGATACCTGCGGCGCGAAGCTCCTGCGTAATGGCAAAGACGTTCTGGCGCAGCTCCTTGCCGGCATTGGCGACGTAGACGCACGGGACCTCCTCGGCACCCAGGTCGCTGCCAAAGGCCTGCAAGGCCAGCAGGGCGCGTTCAAAACCGACAGCGAAGCCGACGCCTGCCGTGGGCTTGCCACCCTCGAGCTCGACCAGGCCGTCATAACGACCGCCGCCACCGATGGAGCCGACACCGGCGCCGGGAGCCTCGACCTCAAAGACAGTACGGGTGTAGTAGTCCAGGCCGCGCACCAAGGTGGGATCCTCGACATACTCGATACCCGCCGCATCCAAATAGCGCTTGACCTGCTCGTAGTGCTCACGGCACTCGTCGCACAGGTTGTCGCCCATCAGCGGGGCGTCGGCCATGATCTCGCGGCAGTGGTCGTTCTTGCAGTCGAAGGCGCGCAGCGGGTTGAGCTCGGCGCGCTCGCGGCACTCATCGCACATCTCGTCGGCGTGATCGAGGATAAACTGCTTGACCTGCTCGCGGTAAGCCGGACGGCACTGCGCATCGCCCATCGAGTTAATAAGCAGGCGAAGCTTGGAAAGGTCGAAGCCCAGGCGCTTGTAGAACTCCATGAGCATGATGATGCACTCGGCGTCTGCCGCCGGATCGGGAGCGCCGAGCCACTCGATGCCCACCTGATGGAACTGGCGCAGGCGGCCCTTCTGGGGACGCTCGCCGCGGAACATGGCCTCGGCGTAGTAGGCCTTAAACGGCGTGGAGCCCTGGGGCACCAGGTTGTTCTCCACGACGGCGCGCACCACACCGGCTGTGCCCTCGGGACGAAGGGCCAGGCGCTGCTTGGGCTTGAGCTTGGTATC
This sequence comes from Collinsella sp., assembly GCA_019414445.1. Lineage (GTDB taxonomy): Bacteria > Actinomycetota > Coriobacteriia > Coriobacteriales > Coriobacteriaceae > Collinsella. The sequence continues at coordinate 21,574 of DXMA01000004.1, read as the reverse complement.
GGTGCCCTCGGTAAAGACGCGCTCCAGGTTGGCGCCGCTAAACACGCGGAACATCTCCTTGCGCACGACGTCGGTCGACTGGCCGATGCCGTGGACAAAGACGTCCACCTGCTCGATCGCGGGCGTCTCGATGGGTTTAAAACCAAACGGCTCGAACACGCCGGCAGCGATCTGCTGCATCTTTTGCCAAGCGCGCATCTCGGCGCCGATAAGGTCGCGGGTTCCCTCCGCCTTCTGTGCCTGCATGGGCAAACACCTTTCTTTTGTATCGCGTCATAGGTAGTGGACATTATACGGCACAAAGCAGCAACGCGGCGGCGTGTCTGACCGAACGAGGGTATGGGGACTCGTTCGGCCAGACACGCCGCCGCGGTTTGTGATCCCTTTTCCTCCGTCCCCTTCGGATTACGTGATCCCTTGGGGACGGAGGAAAAGAGCTCATTTCGTAGACCCGTGGCTGCCCTGGAAACCGAATGACAGTACGGGCATCCATTCGGCTTCCAGGGCAGCCACGGGCAGAACAGGCAAACAGGAATAGGCGGCGACCCGCTACTCCCCCGCCACGCTTGCGCGCAGCTTGGCGGCGATGGGCTCGGATGCCAGCAGGAACACGAGCATGACCACGGAGCACGCCAGGCACACAATCCAGGTGCTCGCAAAGGAGCCCGTGGCATCGAACAGCACGCCCGAGACAATGGCGCCCACGGTGCCGCCGACCATCTCGAGCGAGGTAATGGTGCCCGTGACCTTACCCAGGTCGGCCATGCCAAACTGCTTGGACGCGGCGATGGTAGGCGTGATGGTGCCCATGCACGTTCCAACACCAAAGCTCACAGCGGCGACAATAGGACCGAGGTCCGTCGTCGGGAAACACAGCGCCACGCAGGCGATAATGCACGCAACGGAGCCAAGGATATTGCCAAAGCGCAGGCCAAAGCGGTCATAGATCGCACCGAGCGAAATCTTGGCAATAACGACGGTGACCATGTAGGCCGAAAGTACGGTACCCGCCCACATGGGATCGTGGCCGCCCGTGACAATCTTGGCACCGTTGACGGTAACACTCGTCATGTTGGTAACCTGGTTGGGCAGGATGGCGCCATTGACCAAGCCCATAAAGAGGAAGGCGACGACAAGCAGCCAAAATGCCGGGCTCTTCTTGATACGAGACCAGCCGACGCTAACCTCGGGCGCCGTGTGCTCGTCCTTGTCGCCAGCCGTCGAGACGGACGGATCGCCCGGGTTCTCGCCGAGCGGCTTCAGGCCGATCTCGGAAGGCTTGGTGCGGAAGGAATAGTCATGCAGTTAACGAAAATCGTGTAGCACGTGGCCATGATCACAAAGCTGGAGGCCACCACGAGCCAGCCGGGGAAGAACTTACGTTGCTGGGACATGGATTACTCCTTGTGGTCCGCAATGTATCCGAGAGCGACGGCGGCATAAGTCGCGGCGCCAAGGGGAAGCTCGGTATCGCTAAAGCGTGCCTTGGGATGATGCTGAGCAAAGTGCTCGCCCGTATCAGTCACGGCAGCGCCCACGGTAAAGTACGCACTCGGGATCTCGCTCGAGATCAACGCGAAGTCCTCGCTCGCCATGGCGTGGAACAGCGGCAGGAAGGCAGCCTTGGGCAGCACCGCGCCCACGTAGCCAAGCGACGCCTGGGTCATATCGCTGTCGAGCACGAGCGGCGGAACGTCCGAAAGCGTCTCGATGGCTGCCGGCGTACGATATGTTGCGGCAACGCCGTTGACGACCTCCGCGATACGCTCCTTGAGATGAGTCATGAGCTCGACATCGAAGCCGCGCAGCGTTCCCTCGAGCACACAGGTGTCGGGGATGACGTTGGCCGCCAAGCCGCCAGCGAACTTACCAACGGTAAGTGCGACTTCCTTGGCCGCTGGCACCTCGCGGGAGATAAGCTCCTGGAGCGCCAGGTGCACATGGACGCCGGCCGTGATGGGGTCGATGCAGATCTCGGGGCTCGAGCCATGGCCGCCCTTGCCCTGCAGCGTGATGCGGAAACCGTACACGCCCGAAAGCGCCGGGCTCCCATAGAGCACCAGGCCGAGCGGCGATTGGCTGTTGACGTGCATGGCAAAGGCAGCCTGGGGGCGCGGGTTCTGCAGCAAGCCATCGGCGATGGCAGCGCGGGCTCCCTCAAAGGTCTCCTCACCCGGCTGGAACAGCAGTTTGACGGTGGCATTGGCGTCGACAAGCTCGGCCTCGCGGGCCTTGAGCAAACGGGCCGCGCCGAGCAGCGCCGTCGCATGCATATCGTGGCCACAAGCGTGCATGCACCCGTTGGTGGAAGCGAAAGGCTCGCCCGATTCCTCGACAACGGGCAGGGCATCCATGTCGCCGCGAAGCATGATAACCGTACCGGTTTGCTCGTCCGCGCACGTACCATTGCCCTGAGCAGCCGCGGCCGCACCGGCACCGATCAGGCCAACAACACAGGAGCCGTCGACAAGCGTGGTATGGGGAATGTCCATCTCGTCCAGACGTGCCTGGATATAGGCAGACGTCTGCGGAAGATTGTTACCGAGCTCGGGCGTCTGATGGAGATCGTGGCGCCATGCGGCAAGCTCACCGGCAAATGCCTGGGCTTCTTTGACCAGACCATCGCCGATAGCGGTCTGCGCCGCTGCGGTAGCCTGAGGCGCTGGTTGCGGTTGAAGATCGGACAGAGCTGATGCCATAGATGCCCTCCAGTAACGTTTTTGCAGCACGCACTTTGACAGCGTAAAGTGCAAGGTACAACTGTAAGGGCATGACATAAAAAATGCCGCCCCGGGAGGGCGGCGCAACAAGTTGTTTACAAATGCGGGTGTGATTTTCGGCGCAAGAAATCGAAATGCGTCTCGCTCAAGATAATCGACAAAAAGATGAGCGCAAAGCCGGAAAGCAGGCGCGAGGTGAGCGCCTCCCCCATCAACAACACCGAGAACAGCACACCCGAGGGCGACTCCATCGAAAGAAGCAGCGAGCCCGTCGAGGCCGGGACGTGCGCCAGACCGACGTTTTGGACGAGCAGTGCCACGCACGTGCAGCCCACCGAGAGGAAGACCATCACGCCGATAAAACTCGGCGTCCACACGGACAGAGGCGCCTGAGTCTCGAATAGTAGCGACGTGATTAAGCTCAAAACGCCATTGCCCACAAACATCCAAAACGTGATGACGTTGATATCCATCTTGCGGCCATACTTGGCGGTCACCGCCATCTGGATAGCAAAGAAGACCGCGCCGCCCAGCGTGATGGCATCTCCAGCATTGAACTCGACGCTATCGAGTGCCACCAGGCCAATGCCCGCCAGGCACAGCAATGCAGCGCCCAAGTTGTAACGGGTAAGCCTTTCTCCGCTCAGGACATAGCTCGCAAACGGCACGAGGATGCAATAGGTACCCGTCAAAAACGCGCTCTTGCCCGCCGTGGTCTGTGCCAGGCCAATCGTCTGCAAACCGTACGCGCCCCACATAAGTGCGCCCATACCAAGCCCGACGATAAGGTTGCGAACATTAAAGTGTGCGATGATGCGTTTGCGGAAGATGGCGAACATAACCAGCGAAGCCGGGAGAAAGCGAACGTAGACCAGCTCGAACACCGGAATGGTGTCGAGTGCGTCCTTCATAGTGGTAAAGGAGTAGCCCCAGATAATCGCCACCGAAAGCAGTAGAACTTTCCAGAACAACGGCGAGCGTGCGCCGGCACCCCGGGGAATACCACCCGCGCCCAAATCCTCACGGGCTACAGGGCTATCGGGCATGTTTTCGATTTCGTTGGCAGCGTATTGGGCCATGGAACATCCTCGCGCTCAATCTGGGCGTGGTGTCCGCACGCGCGTGACCGCATGCCGCCTCATGGTCAAATAAAAACGGGGCGCACCGGACCCCCGGTACGCCCCGCTACTGTAGCAACAACCAGCGTTGCACCGCAATCCAGCCCACTAAAGCGTCAGCAAAGTGAACCTCGATGTTTTGTCAATGTCACGCTGTTGCACTAAATAAGCTTCGTGCTTTCAAGCTTTTCGATAATCCAGTCGTTGGCTTTGATGACCGGGCGGCGGAAGACGACGCCCAGGGCCAGCGACGGAATCAGATAGCTCGCCAGAATGCCTAGCTCAATCCAGTACTCCATATGGTAGGCACCGGCCATGGCGGCATGCATGGCGTTGATGCCGTGAGTAAACGGCAGGAACGGGTAGATCGCCTGGAACACAGGGCCGGTCATCTCGATGGGGAACGTACCGCCCGAACCGCCGACCTGCATAACCAACAGCACGACAGCGAGCGCCTTACCGATATCGCCAAACGACACGGTGAGCGTGTAGACAATATTGGAGAACACGAGACTCGCGATCCAGCCCGCCAGCACAAATTGCAGCGGGTTGTCGCACTGGATGCCAAAGAACAGGATGTCGCCCGCGCACACGAGCGTTGCCTGCAGCAGCGCCAGACCGCCAAAGAACAGGTAACGGCCCAGGTAGATCTCGTGCAGGCGCACGGGGATAAGCTCGTTGATGAGCTCATCGTCAACCGACACCTTCATCATGGCCGCCAGTACAATCGAGCCGACCCAAAGCGACAGAATCGTGTAGAACGGTGCCATGGCCGAACCGTAGTTGCGGATCGGATAGACCGGTTTGCGGTCGAGCGCGACGGGACCGGAAAGCGACACGGCCAGACCCTCGGGATCGTTGCCGATCATTGTCTTGATCGTGGCCAGATCGTCCGACATAAGGGCACCGTCGAGGTCGTCCTTAAAGGCGCTGATCTTGTCCGACGCCTCGCCCAGCTGATCGGAAGCCTTGTTGACCAGCCTTGCGGCCTTAGAGAGACCCTTTGCCAGCGAACCAGATGCGTCGGTCAAGCCGTCTACGGCGCTATCCAGGTCGCCCGAGATGCTGTTCAGCGAATCCAAAACGCCCGAAATGGTCTTCTTGAGCTCCTTGGTCTTAACCGAGAACGTGGAATCGTAGTCGGACTTGGCGCCCGAGATACCAGCCTTGGCATCCGCGATTGCCTGATCGACCTCGGCACGCGACTTGTTAACTTCTGCCATGCCGTCAGAAAGGGACTTTGCGGTTGCCGTCAGGTCCTTGGCGTTATTGCGATACTCCACTGCGATTCTGCTCAGCGATGTTGCCACAGACTTGAGGCTGTCCTGGAGCTTTTCGTCAGTCAACTGATCGGCAAAGCTGCGGAGCTGGTCAGCAGTGGCGTCGATATCGTCGGCACGCGTGTTGAGCGCCGCCGCGGCATCGTTGAGCTGGGACACCGTAAGGTCCACATGTTGATTCGCGGCATCGAATGCCTTCGCAAGCTCGGCGGACACATTGTCAAACGAGCCCGCGCTTCCGTCAATCGCGGCGTTGATGGCGTCGTTGGCGTCCTTCAGCGCTTCCTTGGAATCGCTCATACCGCTCTTGGCATGCTCCATCAGCTGCTTAGTCGACTCATCGACCGTGCCCGTCTGCTTGAGCATACCGCCCGCCGACGTCAGCGAATCGGACGTGGAACTCAAAATGCCCGCCAGCGACGTCGCGCTGGCCTGAACGTCCTGCAGGTCCTGGACCGAATCGCCCAGCGTCGAGGACAGGTTGGCGATAAAGTTGCTCACTTGGTCGGTGCTCATGTAGTCGAGCAGGCTGGACACGGTTTTAAGACCGATGGTCGTGATGGTCTTGGTAAAGGTCTCGTTGACCTGACTCTGGACGGCGCTCGAACCCTTTTCAGTCACGATCTGTGCGATGGCGTTGGCCTTCTGGTTCTCATAGAACTCGATATCGGCGTGCTTCACCTCGGTCGAGAAAAGCGTCATCATGTCGGCGCTAAACGTTTTAGGGATAACGACGGCAGCGTAGTACGCGCCCGACTTAACGCCCTCAATCGCCTTATCGCGGTCGTTGAGGACGACCCAGTCGAAGTTCTCGTTGCCGCGCAGGGTGGCGGTTACGTTTTCGCCCACGTTGACCTCGACGGGAATCAGATCGCTCTCGTAACCCTCATCGGTGTTGACCACTGCAATCTTAAGGTTGCCGGTATTGCCGTAGGGATCCCAGCTTCCGGCGATGTTAAACCATGCATAGAGACATGGCACGATGATCAGGCCCATCACGACGACCATGCCGATCACGGAGCGAGACACGTTTTGGACATCGCGCTTAAACAGGTGCAGGATGTTTTTCATTTATGCCTCACCTCCTTTAGAGTGCTTGCCAAGCGGGGTGGTGTCCCCGTCGTTTCCGTTTACGTTGTCAGCGCCGTCGGCATCTTGAGCCTTACGATGCGCACCGATATGCGGCAGACGGCTCGTAGGCTGTTCGCCTCCCTTGGCGCCACGCTCGCTGGCGTTGAGACCAAACATGCGACGGGCGGCAGGGATCGCCGCCGTGTGCTCGCGCATCTCGCGGCGAAGGTCCTCGTCCGAAAGCGCCGAGATACGCATCTGGGTATTGAGGCTCGCACGGATGTATTCGATGTTGATGAGCCAGCCGCAGATGGCGATAACCGAAATGATCCAGATAACGAGCAGGATGATCTTGCCGTTATTGTCGATATCGAGCACCGTCGAAAGCACAAAGAGCAGAACCTGCACGCCTACCACGGCGGCAAAACCGCCCTTGATGTAGTACGGGTAGCGATGCTCAAACGCCACGGCATGATCGAGCAGCTCGCGACGGTACGAATCCGAATCGAGCATGACGCGCATGGCCGTGCGCAGCGAATAGCGCTGGCGCGGTAGGTCGTTGGACTCGCAGATCATTAGGCCCGTCGTGGAAAGCTGCTTATCAAAGAGCAGATTGAGGTTGAGCAGCAACGGGCGCAGCTGCAGACCGATAAAGAGCGCGATGGCAAGGAACACGCCCAGGACGCACAGGTTGAACAGGTAGTTGAACGAATACATGCCACCGACGGTCTCGCGCAGCAGGTTGATGCCATAAGTGAAGGGCAGCAGCGGATGCAGCCATTGGAAGAAGCCGGGCATCATCTCGATGGGATACATGCCCGACGAGCCGGGGATCTGCACAATGACGAGGATGACGCCAATGGCTTTACCGATATGCTTAAACGTGGTGGACAGCGCATAGATGATGTTGACGTAGGTGAACGAAATAGCGATGCCGCCCAGTACAAAGAGCAGCGGATTGACGCACTGAACGCCAATGACCAGATCTCCCACCGTAACGATGATGGCCTGCAACGCACCCAGGATCACCAGCAGCAGCCAGCGGCCAAAGTAGCCCTGACGCGCCGTAAAGCTACCGATGCCCTCGCGGTCGACCTCGAGTTTATAGATAGCGATGAGCACATAGCCGCCTACCCACAGCGCCAGATTGGTGTAGAAGGGCGCGATGCCCGAGCCAAAGCTCTTGACCGGATAGATTGACTTGGACGTCAGCTCAACCGGAGATGCCATGAAATCTGCCACGTCATTGACGTCGACGTCCATGAGGTCGGCTAACTCGCCCATAGACTCAGAGGTCTGCAGCGCCGCAATGTCATTGGCGGCGGTCGCGAGCTTGTCCTGAACCTTGGCAAGGGAGGCGTCGGTTTGGGACAGCGTGGTCTTTGCCTGCTTGAGCGTGGCGTCGAGCTGCGCCAGCGTGCCGCGCGCGCTCGCTATCGTGGGGGTCATACCCGACACAATGCCGGTCAAATCGCCCGAAACGGCGGCAAAGGAGTCAAGCGCGCTCGAAGCCTTCGGAAGTGCGTTCTGACCCAGATCGGTCTGAGCCTGACCGAGGTTAGCCGTACCGGTCTGAATTGCCGCGTTGAGTGCGTTGCTCGCGTTCGAGATTGCCGTAGCGTCGTTTGCCATGGCGCTCGACTGTGCAGAAAGGCCATCCTTGATGCTCTGCAGCTTCTGGTTTTGCTCGCGAAGCGAATCGATGGTCGATACAATGCGCGCGTCAATTTCCTCGGAACCTGTCGACGTGTCATTAACGAGAATCTCCAAGTGCCCGATAACGGCCTTATTGTGATCGATCGTCGCCTGGAGAGACTCGAGCGAGTTGTCGATGCGGGTGGTCGTAGATGTGACCGTACCCGTTAGCTTGCCAATCGCAGCGTTCGCGGAGGCTGACGTCTTGGTGAGTGCAAGGCTACCTTCCGAGAGTGCCTTGGAGAGCGAGGTGATAGAGTTGCCCGCCGTGGCGCGAGCCTCGCCCAGCAGGTCGTTGCCCTGGGAGATTGCCTGCGTCAGCGACGGTGCCTGACCTTGCAAGCCGGCAAGCGCCGCATCAGCCGAGGCGATAGCGCCACTCGTCTTATCGATGGCGGCATTCATATCGCCAATCGAATCGCGCACCTCACCCAAGGTGTCGGATGCCTCGGACACCGAACTTGTCAGCGAGTCCTGAGTCTGGGTTGCCTTGTCCTTTAAATCGACACCGGCATCCTTGGCGATACTGGCAACAGTCTCGCCCACCGTGGAGACAAACTCCGAGTTGATCTGCTCCTCGATGGTGTTGGCACCGGTATCGGTGACCTTGGGCGCAATGGCGCTCTTCTTCTCATTGACGTAATAGGTGAGCTTCGGCTGATGGTAATTGCCATCGAGCATCGAGACAAGATTGTCGGAGAAGTTCTTGGGGATTACGATCGCCGCGTAGTATTCCCCGCTCTCGACGCCCTCTTTGGCATCGGCAGCCGAGTCGACGAAGGTCCAGCCCAGCTGATCGTTTTCCTTGAGCTGATCGACGACCTGGTCGCCCGCGTTGAGCTCGCCCACCAAGTCATTCTGAGTGACCTGATCGTTGTTGGCGATGGCAATCTTGATACCTTGGGTGTTTCCGTACGGATCCCAGTTTGCCACGATGTTGTACCAGGCATACAGCGAGGGGATAACGCACACGCCCAGGGTAACCACCAAGGCGACGGGGTTCACAAGCAGTCGCTTAATGTCGCGCTTGAATATCGCAAAGGAGACCTTTGCGTTGGATAGTTTGCTGCCGAGACTCACGCTTGGACCATCCATCCTGTCGTTGAATCGAATCGTACTATCGACAACCATTGTACGTAGGCGCTTTAGTGCCTCGCGGCACAATGGTGCTGAGTTTTGCGGGTAGCAATATACTACGAAGATGAGTTAGTGTACAGTTGTACAGTATCTTTAATTTCAGCAGGTCACAAAACCACAGCCCGCACAAATTAGCAATCCGAATAGTCATTGGGAACGTTCTTAAACGACTAGTCAAACAAGAACGTCCCCAACGACTACCCATATAAGAACGTTCCCAATGACTACTCATTTAAGTCTGTCCCCAATGAGTACCCCGCCGCAGGTTAAGCATAAGCCAGCGAGCGGGTCGCATTTGAGACAAGGTGACGTGAAACGAAAGGGCGCTGACCTTCTGGTCGCGCCCTTGAAGTTGAACGTCAGATTGTCCAAATGCGGCCCGCGCAGCGTCGGCCGGTCCGCCGTTCGGTAGAACGGCGGAACCCCCCAATTGCCGCTCTGGCGGGCTTGCAGCGTCGGCCGGTTACGCGGTTTGGTAAAACCGCGTAACTAAAGTAGATCGCAAACAGCCGCCGCGAAGGCAACGGGGTCCTCGGGGAGGATACCCTCGACCAGCAGGGCCTGATCGTAGAGCAGGCCGGAGTACTGCTTGATCTTGTCGGCGTCACCTGCCTTCTGGGCAGCGACAAGCTTGTCAAAGACCGGGTGCTTGGCGTTGAGCTCGAGCACGCGCTGGCTCTTGGGCATGCCGTCGGGCGCGCCCTCGGGCCCCTTCTGGAGCACCTTCTCCATCTCGAGCGAAAGCGGACCCTCGGTGGTGATGCAAGCGGGGGCATCGGTCAGGCGCGCGGAGACGGCAACTTTCTCGACCTTGTCACCGAGCGCCTCCTTCATAGCGCTAAAGAGGTCCTCGTTTTCCTTGGTGGCGTCCTCGGCCTCCTTCTTCTCGTCCTCGGTCGCCAGATCAAGATCGCCAGTCGCAACGTTCTTGAGCTCCAGGTGACGATCCTCGACCTCGGGCTCGGCACCGTCGGCAACGGCCTTTTCGGCAGCCTCGCGGGCGGCGTCGTCCTCGTAGATCTTGGGCATATCGGCGGCCACGTACTCACGCATAGCCTGGAACGTGAACTCATCCACATCCTGCGTCAGCAACAGCACGTCATAGCCGCGCTCGAGCACGCCCTTTACCACGGGCATCTTGGCCAAGCGCTCACGCGAGTCGCCGGCGGCGTAGTAGATGGCCTTCTGATCCTCGGGCATGCCCTTGGCATACTCGGCCAGGGTGATCATCTTCTGCTCCTTGGCAGACCAGAACAGCAGCAGGTCGGCGAGCTCGTCGGCCTTCATGCCGTAGCTCGAGTAGATGCCGTACTTCAGACCGCGACCAAAGTTCTCAAAGAACTTCTCGTATGCCTCGCGGTCGTTGTCGCGCATGTCCTCAAGATCGGCAGTGATCTTCTTCTCGACACGCTTGGCAATGGCCTTGAGCTGACGGTTCTGTTGCAGCGTCTCACGCGAGATGTTGAGCGTCACGTCGGCAGAGTCCACGACACCGCGCACAAAGTTGTAGTAGTCGGGCAGCAGGTCATCGCACTTCTCCATAATCAGCACGTTAGAGCTGTAGAGCGCCAGGCCCTTCTCGTAGTCCTTGCTGTACAGATCGAACGGGGCGCGACCCGGCACAAACAGCAGCGCATCGTACTCAAGCGTGCCCTCGGCGTGGAAGCTGATAGTGCGCGCGGGATCGTCAAAGTCGTGGAATGTGGACTTGTAGAACTCGTCGTAGTCCTTCTGCTCGACATCGGAGCTGCGTTTCTTCCAGATCGGTGTCATGGAATTGACGGTCTCGAGCTCCTGGTAGTCCTCGTACTCGGGCGTGTAGTCATCGCCAGCATCCTCGGGCTTGGGCTTCTGGCGGCTCTTGGACACCATCATCTGTATCGGGTAGCGCACATAGTTGCTGTACTGCTGAATCAGGCTCTTGAGGCCCCACTCGGTCAGGAAGCGATCGTAGGTCTCGGCCTCGCCGTCGGCGTCGAGCTTCTCGTTCTCGCGCAGCGTCAGGATGACATCGGTGCCGTGCTCGGCGCGCTCGCCATCCTCGATGGTGTAGCCCTCAAGACCGTCGGACTCCCAAACGTGGGCGGTATCCTCGCCATAAGCGCGGCTGACAACCTTCACGTGGCTGGCGACCATAAAGGCGGAGTAGAAACCCACGCCAAACTGACCGATGATATCGACATCCGAACCCTGCTGCTCGGCGTTCTCGGTCTTAAACTCCTCGGAGCCGGAATGGGCGATGGTGCCCAGATTGCGCTCGAGCTCCTCGGCGGTCATGCCAATGCCGTTATCCGAGATGGTAATGGTGCGGGCGTCTTTATCAAAGGAGACGCGAATAGCCAGGTCGCCCTGGTCGAGCTTGACGCTCGGGTCCTGCAGGCTCTTAAAGTTGAGCTTGTCGACGGCGTCGCTCGCGTTAGAGATAAGCTCGCGCAGGAAGATTTCCTTATTGGTGTAGATGGAGTTGATCATGAGGTCGAGCAGTTTTTTGCTCTCGGTCTTAAATTGACGCATGTGCAGTCCTTTCGCGCTACCCCCGTCCGCAAAAACGGCCCGGTTGCCCGAGCCGCATCGCAGACCTGCTATGTTCAGACTTAGATTTTATAACCCATTAGCGCGCATATATACATACGGAATCGAAAAACTGTATGTCCAAACGCTCTGATGCGCCAATTGCCAAGGAGTGTCCCCAACTGCCGGCAGAAAAGGAACGTCCCTATCTGCCACCCTCGACCCGTTTGGTCATCCAGGCATGGGGCTGGCCTTCATCCTCATAGTCCACCGGGGCAATCTGCGTGTAACCCGCCTTGGCATAGAGCGGCAGCACGTATTCCTGCGCGTGCAGCTTAATGAGCTTGGCGCCGGCATCACGCGCGGCGGTATCACTGGCCTCGACAATCTTGCTCGCCAAACCACGACGACGCATAGCCGGCAGCACGGCGACGCGCCCCATAATGTAGGTCTCCCCCGCTGCGACGCCTTCGTCCAAGTCGCACGCCGGCGACACCGGAGCCTCTGCGTTAGCCGCGCGCTCAAGCTCTTCGGGAAACACGCGCGAGCAACCGGCAAGCTCGCCGTCTACATAGAGCGTCACATGAATGCAGTTCGGATCCTCGTCGATAGCGTCAAACTCGTTCTCGTAGCCCTGCTCGTCCATAAAAACGACGCGGCGCACCAACGCCGCGTCATCAAAGCATCCCGTCTTAAGTTGGATATCCATGGCTGCCCTTTCATTCAATGCGAACGTTAGGGACAGATTTTAGCGAAAATGAGCTCCGCGCACGCTAAACTTCGCGCGAGCCTTCGCCAGGCAATCGTAATGACCCACGTTATGGGCATCGCTCGCGATGAAGCTGTACAGGTTCTGATCGAACAGGCGCTGTGCCGGCTTTTTCTCGCGACCAAAGCGACCGCCGGCAATAAAGTCCGCCGAAGCCTGCAGCTTGCAGCCCATATCGACCAGGCGCTCCGCCACGCTTACATCCTTTTGAACCGCACGATAGCGCTCAGGATGAGCGATGATCACCTGGTAGCCACGGCACTGCAAATCGTAAATCGTGTTCTCGTACTCTCTAAACGCATACGCATCGGCATGCGTCGAAAGCTCGAGCAGAAACTCGTTGGTCCCATCGAAATGCAAGTGATCCGCGGCATCGATACCAAGCTCAACGAGCTTTCGATGGTTGACCTCGAAGCCCATCTGGAGCGGAAAACCGTCAGCGTTATCGCGCAGCAGCTCAAAGGCATCCCACATCTTGTCGTAATCAAAATAGGGATCACGGCAGTGAGGAGTGCAAACGATTCTGGTTACACCGGCCCGCTTGGCAGCCTCGAGCATCGCCAAGCTCTCTTCGAGATCGGCGGCGCCGTCGTCTACACCCGGCAAGATATGGCAATGAATGTCACGCATAGGTCAGCCTTAATCAACTAAACGTTTGCTCGGTTGGTGAAGATGCCCTTTTTGGAAGTGCCCTGATCGTCGGAGCCCTTCTTAACCTTCTTACCGTCCTTGGTGTAGTAAGAATAGTAGTACTCGCTGGTCTCGGTCTCACAGTAATTCATGACGGTACCGATGAGCTTGACCTTCTCGGACTTCTTAAGCTGACCGATGGCGTTGAGCGCCTCCTCGCGCTTGGTGAAATCCTCACGCACGACAAAAAGCGCACCGTCGGTCAGACTTGCGATCTCGGCAGCATCGATGAAGGTGCCGACCGGGGGAGCATCGAAGATGACGTACTGGAACTTGGCGGACAGTGCCTTTACCAGCTTGGCAAAGCGATGGGAGACGATGATGTCGGCAGGATTGGGAATGTGCGGCTCGGCATCGAGGAAGTAGAAGTTCTTCTGACCCGTCTCGACAATCGCCTGGTCGATAGAAACCTGCTCGGACAGGACTGCATAGAGTCCGCCGCGGGAGCGGACGCCGAGCATATCGGCAAGGGACCTGCGACGCATATCAGCCTCGACCAGCAGGACACTCTTGCCGCTCGTGGCGATTGCCTGAGCAAGGTTAATGGAAACCGTAGACTTGCCCTCGTTGGGAATCGAGGAGGTAACGGTGATGGTGCGAATGGGGTCATCCACGCTCGCAAAGCGGATGTTGGCCAGAAGGGTCTTGGCGGCATTCTGCACAACGAGCTTATCGGTGTTCTTTGCCTTAGCCATGCCTATTTACCACCTTTCATAGCCGGAATTCGGCCAACAACGGGAATACCCAGGAGCTCTTCTGCCTCTTCGGCACCGCGGATGCGGGTATTGAGCATGTCTGCCAAAACGACATAGGCAACTGCGATAAAGATACCGGCGAGGAACGCGACGGCAATATACAGCGTGCGCTTGGGGCCGCTGGGGGCTTCGGGGGTCTTAGCCTCGTCGATAACGTTGATGCTCTGGGCAGCGCCGACGTTCTGAGCGACCGTACTCACCGAGCTGGCAATGGCCTTTGCGACCTCAGCCGTCTCCTTGGCATCGGTGCCGGTAACCGAAAGCGTAATGACACGCGTGGTGGTCTCGGAGGAAACAGACACCTTGTAGTCATCCAGATCGGTAAGGCCCAGTTCTTTGGCGGCGCCGCTCTTAACGCTATCGCTATCCAGCAGCGTGGCGATATCGTTGGAAAGCATCTGGCTCGCCGAGAGATCGTTGTAGCTCATCTGACCGCTATCGTCGGTCTTGGCGAGAATGTACATGCTCGTCGTCGCGGTATAGGTGTTGTCCATCGCAACGAAGGACACGATGCCCATGGCGATCGCGCAGACCACCGGAAGGGTGATGACCAGCTTGAGGTGCTTCTTCAGCAGCTGGAACAGTTCGAGAAGGGTCATGCAGCTTGCCTTTCATTTCCCCAGTTCGGATTGACAAAACTGTCCGTATGTTATCGCATCTTTTTACCGAGACCAAACTCTATACATAAGAAACAGGCTCTCCTGTAAAAATGTCGGAAGCAATCGTAAAATTGCACAACAACGCCGCACCCGAAAGTCAAATGCGGCGTCTACATCAATATCTATGTTGTATCGCTATGCGAATGGCTCGTCCTGCTGTATGGGAAACGTCACCGTAATGGTGGTTCCCACGCCCAACTCACTCGACAGATCGAGCGTGGCGTGATGATACAGGGCCGCATGCTTGACAATGGCAAGCCCCAGGCCGGTTCCGCCGCGTGCCTTGGACCTACTCTTGTCCACGCGATAGAACCGCTCAAATACCTTGCCTTGTTCTTCAGGCGCGATACCGATTCCCGTGTCGGCGACAGCGAGAAACGGATGGCCTTCGTCGTTGGTGCCGCACTGCAACGTAACCGTACCGCCGGGTCGATTGTAGCGGATGGCGTTGCTTGCCAGATTATAGATGAGCTCGTCGATCAAGCGCGACACGCCTTCGATGACCACAGGCTTGGTCTCATGACTTATCGTCACATTCGCTTGACGGGCGACCTGTTCAAGACGCTGCTCAACCGCGTAGATCGCACGCGAGAGCTCAATAGGCTCCGTGGAACCAATGGGCACTGTCTCGCCTTCAGTCGCACGTTCGGCCTCGTCCAAGTTAGACAGCGTAAGGATGTCGTTGACAAGCGCTGCCAAGCGGCCCGCCTCACGATAGATGCGACCGCCAAAGTTGCGCAGGTCGTCCTCGCCCTCGACCATGCCATTTGCGATGAGCTCGGCATAGCCCGAAATCGCCGTAAGCGGCGTCTTGAGCTCATGGGTGATATTCGCCGTGAACTCGCGGCGCATACGGTCGTTGTCCGCTAGCACCGCCATTTGGCGCTTGAGTTCCTGGCGCTGCGACTCGATGCGCTCAAGCATGGGAACCATCTCGGCATAGGCGTGCTCATAGCTACGGCGTGGGTGATCCAAATCCACCTCTTGTAACGGCGCGATGATGGCACGGGACTCACGGCGCGCCATAAAAAACGAGAGTACTGCACCCGCTGCTGCGATAAGCAGCATCGGCGCCAGCATCGACAGCAAAATCGCCGCAACGCCAGGCTGGGCCTGCGCCAAGCGAACGACCTGGCCGTTATCAAGGGTGACGGCGCGATACAGCATAATCTCGTCGAGCGTAGAGCTTGCGCGCTCCGCGGAACCCAAACCACTCTCAAAGGCCTCGATGACCTCGGGGCGATCACCATGGTTGGGCAGTGCGGAAGGCGACGCCTCGTTGTCGTAGGCAACCGATCCATCCTTGTTAATCAGCGTGATGCGTAAGTCCTCGCGATCGAGGCTACGCAAGAACGGGATGGGCTCTTGCTGCTCGTCGAGGGCGGCAGCAATGAGCTCGGTTTCCTGCGCCAGATTGGCACTCGTGGCATCCGCCAAGGTGTTTTGCACAAAGAACGCACCCAGCACCGTAAACGCCACGATAACCGCCATGGCGCAAACAAAGATCGTCACAAAAACGCGGTGCGACAACGTTTGTTTTCCCTGGGGGGCGAAGACCACGGGTTACTCCTCCGATGCAGTGGACGCGGTGTCGTCACCTTCGGCACCATCACCGGCCGAAGGCTCGGCCAGACGATAGCCCACGCCGCGCACGGTCTCTATGGCGCTCGCATGCTCGCCGAGCTTTTGGCGGAGCGTCTGCACATGTACGTCGACGGTGCGCGAACCGCCGTCGAAGTCCCAGCCCCATACGCTCTGCAGCAGCGACTCGCGGGTAAAGACCACGCCAGGTTTGCGCATGAGGTACTCGAGCAGGTCGAATTCGCGCAGCGTGAGCTTGAGCGGTTCACCGGCAACAGTCACT
The DNA here is from genome assembly GCA_019414445.1 of Collinsella sp. Taxonomy (GTDB): domain Bacteria; phylum Actinomycetota; class Coriobacteriia; order Coriobacteriales; family Coriobacteriaceae; genus Collinsella. The sequence goes on along the minus strand of DXMA01000004.1, from coordinate 5,305 downwards.
TCGCGGTGGCTGGGCGAAAGTACGATATCGCCCACGCTGAGCACATCGCTCGCCTGCTTGACCATGCCGCCGCGACGCAGCAGTGCGCGGCAACGGCTCGCAAGCTCCATGAGCGAAAACGGCTTAGTCAGGTAATCGTCGGCACCGCCATCGAGCGCCATCACCTTGTCGAGTTCGGTGTCCTTGGCGGTAAGCATCATGATGGGCACCGTCGCCGTCAGGCGATCGGCACGCAGGCGACGCATAATCGCCAAGCCATCGGTGTCGGGCAGCATGATATCGAGCAGCACAGCATCGGGCACCCGTCGCGCCACGGCAGCTTTAAACTCGCCATCGCACGAAAAGCCCTCGGCCTCGATTCCCTGCTTGCGCAGCGCGTAGACTGTCAAATCCCTGATGTTGTCATCGTCCTCGACGTAATAGATCATGTTGAACCCCTTTGCGGCCGATATGACCGCATCTTAACCCTAAAGGCACCTGCAAAAGACAGCGTCAGCCAAAACGCCCCGTCAAATAATCCGCGGTGCGCGGATCGGACGGATTCTTGAAGAGTTGCGCGGTGGGCGCGTGCTCCACCAGCTCACCCAGCAAAAAGAACGCAACCGAATCGGAAATACGCGCGGCCTGCTGCATGTTGTGCGTCACGACCACCAGCGTGCAGGTCTCCTTGAGCTCGCAGGCAAGCTGCTCCACCACGAGCGTCGACACGGGGTCGAGCGCCGAGGTCGGCTCGTCCATCAGCAGAATGTCGGGCTGCACGGCAAGTGCGCGGGCGATGCACAGGCGCTGCTGCTGTCCACCCGAAAGACCCAGGCCCGACTCTTTGAGCTTGTCCTTGACCTCGTCCCACAGGGCAGCGCGACGCAGGGAGTCCTCGACCAGCTCATCGACCACGGCGCGGTCGCGCACACCCATACCGCGAGGACCGTAGGCGACGTTGTCGTAGATGCTCATGGGAAATGGGTTGGGGCGTTGGAACACCATGCCCACGCGCTGGCGCAAACGGCAGATGTCGCAATCGCCCAGGATATCTTGACCATCGAGCGCAATCTTGCCCTCGATGCGGCAATCCTTGATGCCGTCGTTCATGCGGTTAAAGCAGCGCAGCAACGTGGACTTTCCGCAGCCCGAAGGCCCGATGAACGAGGTGATCTGCTTGTCGCGGATCTTGATATTCACGTCCTTGAGCGCATGGTGGTCGCCATAGAACAGGTCGATGCCCTCGACGTCGATGCGCGTCGGCGAGGCGGCAAGATCCTCTGCCGTGGGGCGAGTCGCATCCCCAACCTCGCGCTCATGCGCGGCCTCGGCCTGCGCTTCCATGAGTTCTTCAAGCTCCGTGGGCTCCACAGCCGCAGCAGCCGTCATACCGCACACCTCCATATCGATATCAATTCAGCAGTATCGATAGTAGGAATCGCGGCTCATACGCACGTGAGCACATTGTCAAGTGTTTGTAAGGGCACGCTAGCTATGCGGCGGGCAGCTCGATGGTGAATATCGTGTGTTCGGGCGTCGATTCACATGCAACGGTACCGCCGTGTGCCGCGATGATCTCCTTGGCAATAGCAAGGCCCAAACCGGCACCACCGCGATTGGTCGCACGCGCCGCATCCAGGCGATAGAACTTCTCAAAGATTACCTTGAGCTTAGCCGCAGGGATAGGATCGCCCTGATTGATAAAGCGCACGCGCACGCCACCATCGTCTTGGCGCCTGGCCTCAATCGTGATGGTCGAGCCCTCGTAGCTATAGGCGACGGCGTTTTTCATGATGTTGTTGAACACGCGGGCCATCTTGTCGCCATCCACGAGCACCGTCAGGTCCTCGCGAATATCAACTTGGGCTTCCTTATGCTGCTCGTTGAGGATGGGATAGAACTCGTCAGCCACCTGAGCCAGCAGCAACCCCAGATCAACATAGCCGCGCGTGAGCACGATATCGTGGAAGTCAAAGCGCGTGATATCGAAGAACTCCTCGATGAGCGCATCGAGCCGGTGCGCCTTGTCGAGTGCCACGCCCGTAAAGCGCGCACGTTGCTCAACCGGCAGCTCAGGAGCCTCTTGCAGCAGCGAAAGATAGCCCACCACACTGGCAAGCGGGGTGCGTAGGTCATGTGCCAAGTACGTGACCAAATCGTCCTTGCGATGCGACTCGTCACGCAGAGCTTGCTGCACCTTGCGCTCACGGTCACGCACGCGGTTAAGGGCGCCCTCGACCTCCAAGAAGTCGCCGTCGATGTTATCCCAGGTGTCGGGGTGATCGATCAGGCGATCTTGAATACGAGCGGCCAGCACACAATCGGCATGCTGCTCGCCCTGCTCGTAGCCATGGTAGTACAGGGCGCGGCCGCAAAAGAACAGCACGCACACGGCAAGCGCCAGCACAAAGCCAAGCATGTTGAATACAAAGCCGGCATCGAACAGCACCGGCCCTTCGATGCCGCCGAGCGCCATGGCGCCAATCGCCAACGTCATGGCCCACGCGGCACCGCCAATCACCACGCAACGGCGCACGATTTCGAATCGATCGATCAGCAAAAAGCCGACAAGCAGCACCGCTAAGACTCCGGCGATGTTGTCGATGCCAATCAGCAGCAGGCTCAGCAAAAAGAGCAGCACCGTCGCAAGCGCGCGGTTGTCGACGACTGCCCGTACGTATTCAAAGAGTCGATCGGGCACCTCGAATGCCTGCCTATCGTCTTTTGTCATATCCACTTCCCCACCATCAAAGGCGCTATTCGATTATGTAGCCGACGCCCCAGACGTTTTTGATAAAGCGCGGCTTTTGAGCGTCGTCGCCAATCTTTTCGCGCAGGTGGCGAATGTGCACCATCACCGTATTGTTGGAGCCGGGCATAAAATCCTCGTTCCACACCGCGCGGAACAGATCCTCCACGGCTACCACGCTGCCGCGATGCTCAACCAGATACAGCAAGATGGAATACTCGATGGGCGTGAGGCGTACCGGTGCACCGTCCACCGTTACGGAACGAGCATCGCGGTTGATCTCCAGGCCGTCGAGCTGGATGGTCGGCGACTCGGCCGCCTGCGAGCGGCTACCGTAGCTGGTGTAGCGGCGAAGCTGAGCGTGCACGCGCGCGATGAGCTCCAGCGGACGGAACGGCTTAACCACGTAATCGTCCGCGCCAAGCGAAAGGCCCTCGATCTTGTCTTGCTGGGCATCGCGCGCCGTCAGCATGATCACAGGATAGGTATGGCTGAAACGGATCGTACGCAGTAGCTCAAAGCCATCGATATCGGGCAGCATGACATCCAACAGTGCCAGATCGAACTCCTGCTCCAGGATTGCCTTGGCAGCATCGGCCCCGCTATAGGCAATCTGGACATCAAAGCCCTCTTTTGTAAGGTAGATACCAACCAAGTCGGCGATGGCCTTCTCGTCATCAACTACCAAAATGCGCTCGTTCATGCGTGCTCCTCTCGCGCTCCATTATGCCCGAGGCGACGCACGCCACACACAACAAGCGTGGGTGATTAAGTCGGCCTTAAGCACCCTTGTGCCCGTTCGGGCGCGGATGTGGGCCACGCACGCACGCGATGATCGCCGACGCCGGCAAACGATATACTCTAGTTCCAGAAGAGACCATCCCGTCGAAAGCGAAATCCGTGAAGTCCCTCACCTCTTTTGCAAAGCGCTCAGCCCAGCTTGCCGCCGGATTTGTCTGCGCTATCGCCCTTGCCGCTGGCGTGCCCACCGTCGCCGGCGCCCAAGTACTCACGACCGACAATGTTTGCGGCAAAACCGCCGATGCGCGCGGCATCACGGCCGAAAACCTGCCCGATATCGATGCGACCAATGCCCTCGTCATGGGCAAAGACGGCACCGTCTACTATGCCCGCGGTGCCGATGAGCAGGTCAAGATTGCCTCGATCACCAAGGTCATGACCGCAATCCTAACCGTCGAGAATTGCAAGATGGACGAGAAGGTCACGGTGAGCAACGCCGCAGCCACCGTGGGCAATTCAACAGCCGGCCTACTCGAAGGCGACGAGCTCACCGTGAAGCAGGCACTGCGCGGCCTGATGATTCCCTCGGGCAACGACGCCGCCATCGTGCTCGCCGAATATGTGGGCAAGAAGATCGACCCTAAGACCAAAGACGCCGAGGCAACATTTGTGAAAGCCATGAACGAGCGCGCTAAGAAGCTCGGTTGCACCGGCACGCTTTTTGAAAACCCGCATGGTCTGGACTTTGATGAGTGGGCTGGCGATATGCACTCAACCGCACACGACGTAGCGCTGATGATGCAGGAGGCCATGAAAAACGACACGATCCGCGAGGTCGTAGCGAGCGAAGATTCCTGGATCGAGGTCACGGGCGCCGACGGCACCGACCATTCGCATTCCATGGACACGCATAACTATTTGCTAGGCCAAGATGGCAACATCGGTGGCAAGACCGGCACCACCGATGATGCAGGCTATTGCTTTACGGGTGCCTACAACCGCGATGGCGACGAGATCTACACCGTCGTTTTGAACTCCACCACCACCGACCAGCGCTTTACCGATACCGCAACCCTTGCCAATTGGTACTACGGTCACAAGGTGACGGTCGCAATCGCCAACACGCAGGAAAAGACCGCCAACGGCAACCCACTTATGGCGCGCATTGGCCAAACCGACTGGACGGATAAGACGATCGACGCCACGCTCGCCGATCCTACGGCGCAAGCGACCGTGTTTTCCCTTGCCGGCGAGGTGACCGAAAAGGTTAGCTACGACGATCTTTCGGGCTCGGTGCATGTGGGCGACAAGGTGGGCAGCGTTACGCTCAAGCAGGATGGCACCAAGATCGCCGTCATGGACCTGGTTGCCGACGAGGAAGGCGCAGGGCCGAATCCCATTGAGTGGCTACTCGTGAAGCTCGATCGCTTGGGCCGCCGCATCGACAACCGCCCGCTCACGGCAGAAAGCGAGACCGTCGCCAAGGCGCCCGAGGTGTAGTGCGCAAGAATAATAAGTCCACTGAAAGGAGGCGTCCGAAAGGATGCCTCCTTTTTTGAGGTTCGAATCCCCAGCCTCCTTTCTCCGCACAAAAAAGGGTCCCAAATAGGACCCTTCTTTCAATTCGTACTGGCGGAGAGCTGGGGATGTCCGGGCATGCTGCGTATGCCCTCCGGCTTCAAAGCCTGGCGGCTTTTCGCCCACGGGCTACAAACGCTTTCGCGTTTGCTTAACGCCCGTGCCCTCTCGGGTTCGAATCCCCAGCCGCCATTCTTGATAATAAAAGGCTCTGTTAGACCAAATTTGACACGATCGGCTGTTCGTCGAACCGGAAAA
>DXMA01000034.1 GCA_019414445.1 Collinsella sp. | reverse complement strand
AGGCCCGATTTTGCCTCTTGACAATGTCCTGCTCATATTAAAAGGAACGTCCCCAAGTGCCGCAAGAGTGTCCCTTTTGACTAGTCATTTAAGAACGTCCCCAATGACTACACCTTCCGACAACGGTAACACCGCAGGTAGAGGACGGACAGCGAAAACGCCCCTAAGCGAGCAAGGTGACGTGAAATGAAAGGGCGCTGACCTTCTGGTCGCGCCCTTGAAATTGAACGTCAGATTGCCGCTTAGGGGCGTTTGCAGCGTCGAGCAGTTGCGGCGTTTGGTAAAACGCCGCAACGAACTAGCTCATCATGGCATTCATCATCTCGTTGGTTGCGGAATCGTCGGCAGACCACTCGCCGTCGTCGTTGCAGGAATACTTGAAGGTGACCTTGGTGTCCTTGGTCTTAGCAGCCTTGGTCACATCGACCATAACCTGACCGGCCATCTTGTACAGCTCGTCATCGGAAGGCATCGAATCGAGCGCAGCGACCTTCTCCTGGTACTGGGTGGCAAAATCCTCAACGATCTGGTTCATGGACTTGCAGGTAATGGTGACCTCGGCAGTCGCGGTGCCCTTGTCCTCGTCGACCGTCACGTCGCCGATCTTGTAGTCAAAGCCCTCGAGATAGCTCTTGGCGTACTCCTTGGGATCGATGCCCAGCTGCTCGAACTCGTCGCCCGAAGCCTCTTCCAGGCCGGCGAGGAAGTCGTCGCCACCGTTCTTGACCTCGTCAAACTGCGTCGTAAGATCCTCGGTAATGAGCTCCTCAACCGAAGGACCTCCGCAGCCGGAAAGCACAACCACGCACGCGACCAGAACAGCCATCAGGGGCACAAGCAGCAGCTTCTTTTTCATGAGATTCCTCCCAACAAGCGGCACCGCGCTTCCCGACGCGGCGCACGTCGTAACAATAAGGCCATACTAGCCGCTAACGAACACCCCCGGCAAAGCAAAGGCGCAGTCGGCTCGAGTTAACGTCCGAACGGTTTACCGGTCCGCCCAACGCGCAATATAACGTTCCGCCGCATTGTAATAAAAAGGCTCTGTTAGACCAAATTTGACACGATCGGCTGTTCGTCGAACCGGAA
>DXMA01000033.1 GCA_019414445.1 Collinsella sp. | reverse complement strand
CCAGGCGGCCGAGCATGGCGAAGCCCATGGCCGGCAGGATGTTGGCGGCAACGCCGCAACCGTCGATGATGAAGGGCGGGATGAAGTCGAGCAGGCCCTGGATGGCGTCGGAACCCAAATAGAAGGCGCCGCCGCACAGCAGGAAGTACTCGACGCAGCCCCAGATTCCAATTCCCCAATGAACGGCGTAGATGCCTTTGAGGTTTCCCTTGAGGGCGAACTTGTCTGCCATATCGACAAACACAGGGAACAAGGCATTGGTAATGTTGCCGATCGTCAGCGCAAGGACGGCGATGGGCATGGCGAGCGCGATGGCCGTCTCGGTACCCTGACCGAGCTGAATGGCAAACGCGCAGGCGAGCACGCCGCCGACGGTTTCGTTAGGCGGCACGTAGGCGCCGATGGAAATCGAGCCCATGAACAGCAACTCCAGGCTGGCGCCAACGGCAAGGCCAGTCTGCAGGTCCCCCAGCACCAGGCCCACGAGCGGGCACAGGACGATGGGGCGGAACGCGTAGAGGGTGCCGAGCTGGTAGTCGAGGCATCCAAACGCTCCGACTAAGCCGACGAGGATTGCTTGGACAAGCATAATTCCTCCCAATAAGGAATCTCGAACCGTCGTCACTCCCGTCGCGCGCGTTGTTGATATCAATTCCGGGAGTTCGATTCCACGGCTCGAAGCGTACCTGGTGTGCTGCTAACACCCATGCCAGGCACAAATGATTTGATACCAATTATAGGTATGCAGGTTCGCCTTATTTAATACCAGTCGCTCAGCGGGGTGTTTTTTACCGTAAACGGCAGGCGCATCCCATTAGGCACGCTCTTTGTTTCGATGGCGGACAAGCGCCACCAGAAAGCCGTCGCCAAAAGCATCGGATGCCAAGTTGGCCACAATCACCAAAACGATCATCGCTGCGCCCAAAAACTCGTTCCAGCGAAAGACCTCGCCAAAGAGGAGCGCCGACCAGCAGGGAGCGAGCACGACCTCACTCATGCAAACCAAGTTGGCCGCAAACGCGTTGGTGCGCGCAATCCCCTTGGCATACAGCACACTCGCAAGGCCGCTGCAAAAAAGGCCATGCACCAGCATAAGCCCCCACTCAAAGGGTTTCACGGAGCCTAGGTCGCCGGCAAAATAGACGATCGGAAGTATCGAGATGCCGCAGGAGATGAGCGAGGACACCATGGGCGACGCATCGGGGCGAGAGTTTAAAAAGAAACACAGCCCAAAGGCGGCGCCCGAAATGACGGCAAGCAGATTTCCGAGCATGCCCTCGGCGCTCAAATCACCTAAAAAGAAAAGTCCCATACCCGTAAAAGCAACCACCACGGAGGCAATCTTCGCAGGCGAGGGCAACGTGCGAGTTGCGAGCGATTGATACACGATAACGAAAATCATCGAGGTGTACTGCAGAACGATCGCGTTGCCGACCGTCGTGAGCTGGTTGGCAAAGTTAAACGTGGTGCCCGTCACGAAGTTGCAGACGGCCACAAGGACAATAAGACGGCTGACGCGAAGGACGGGTCTGCCGACGAGCAGGATAAAGAGCGCCATAAATATTGCCGTGACGGCACCGATCAAAAGAGCTGACTGCGAATTGGCGCGAACGAGGATGCCGATAAAACTCCACAAGAGCGCCGTGCCAAATAGATACAGCGCCCCGCTCACGCCATTATCGGGTGGATTGTCAGATCGAATCACGAAGCACCTCCAACTAGCTTTCGGTAATAAAAAACGGCGACCGCAATGGGTCGCCGTTTCCCTTGGGGGCAAATAATAGGCCGGGCCCTTACGCCAGCACGCCGAAGAACGCGCCGATGATGCCCACGACCATG
>DXMA01000032.1 GCA_019414445.1 Collinsella sp. | reverse complement strand
CCTCGCGGTGACATCGTTTTTATGTCAACCTTGGTCTAACAGAGCCTTTTCTTTTTGGCAGGGTTGCCCTGGCTGTTGCCAGTAAGGCTCACGCTTGGCTTAAAGTAGCACTCGGTAACTTTGGCATCATCCTTGTTGGCGCGCGCGCCAATACCGCCCAGGTTCACATCGTTTTGAATGATGGGGATCACGGCGATGGGATTGTACTGGCGCGAACTCAAATCGCCCGCAAAATGGCTGCGGACGAGCTCGTTGCCCTCGGCGGTCAAAATTCGGCCCGCCAGGCCGCCTGTCCACGCACGCGTCACAGCGACGACGCCCACATATGACGCGGCATAGCTGTAGCACTGCGCCGTCGAGAAGCAGTCGATAATCTTGGCCTCGCCCGCCATGCAGCCCACAAAACCCGAGGCGTACACGTTGTTGCCGCCCAGGGCGCCAATGGCCACGTCGTACTTATTGGTGACGTCGGTCATGCCCTTCTCGGCAATCGAGCCGTCGTCCTTACGCGTCGGCGTCACGCGGCAGTACTCGATAGTCGAGTTCTTAACGTAGCCGGCAAACGCCGCCATATACAGACCCTCACCGCCGAGCGCCTGCACGCCCGAGGTCGTATTGTTGACGGCACGGCCGCCACGGACCTCGCAGTTGTAGAGGGTGCAGCCGTCGAGCTCGCCGGCGATGAGACCGCCCTCAAAGCCTGCGTTGGTAATGAGGTTGAGAGCATTGTTGGCGCAGGTCACGTGCAGCGTGCTCTCCATGACCATAACGTTTTCGAAGCGCGTATTGACGGCCTTGCCCACGATAATGCCACCGCGGAAGTCCGCCCACACGTTGGCGTCCTTGACCAGGAAGTTTTTGATGGTGGCACCGTTGGTCTCGGCAAAAAATCCCGTATCGCGCTCGGGGTCAAAAGCGTCTTTATCGTAGTTCAGGCCCTCAACGGTGTGGTTTTGACCATCGAACACGCCCTTAAACGGATGCTCCTTGTTGCCAAACGACAGATGCTTAACGGTGTTTGCAACGATGGCTTTCATGTCGTCGCTGTCGAGCTCAATGTCGTTATCGAGATAAACGTGCCAGCCGGACGTATCGCGCTCGCGCGACAGCGCCACACACGACAAAAAGTCAGCCTCGTTTTTGATGTGGAATTCGTTTTTGTTCTCGGGCACGTCCTCGGCATGCACCACCGTTGGCAGCGCCATAACGCAGCAAAGGGCAATCGCCGCGACGGCAACCAACCTGCTAAGCATACCCCGGTTCATGTTCTTGATCTTCATAGGCTAGTTCGCCTCCGGCCAGCCCGCGACGTCAAGCACGTCGAGGACGGTATCGCTTGCCTGCTGGTTTTTGGCCTGCACGGCCTCAACATCGATATCGAGCTTGAATGAGCCGCCGCGCGCGGCATCGTGGTAGTCGCCCACAAAGCGCAGCGAGTCCATGAGGCTTTCCGTCATGGCGCCGGGGTCGAGCGTGCCGCCACGCCCGGCCAATCCGCGGTAGTAGTACCACCCATCGCCGCCATCGATCCACGGGGACCCCTCGCCCGCGTTCACATGAAACGCAACGCTGCCCGAAGCATCCGCGCTCGAACCGTCGGGCGCCACCGACGTCATGTGCAGACGCGCGCGAACGTACTCAGGCTGCGTGCCGACGTTCTCCACGCGCACAATGCGGCTGATGTCAGAACCCCCGGCCTTGGTGTCGGGATAGTCCCCGTGCTCGTTGGGCTCAAACGGAATCTCCTCGCCCTGCTCGTTGAGGGTGTATTCGCAGACTCGTACCTTCACGCTGCCAAACGATAGAACGTTGTTCGCCGGAACCATATCAACGGTAAAAGCCAACGTGCCGCACAGGCACGCCAGGGCCAACAGCGCCATCGCGGCAAGCGCCAAGGTGCGTTTCTGATTGTCGGAAAGATTATTGAGCATTACGTTCGCCAGTCGTCGATAAAAAAGGGGGGATCGAGATCCCGGCCCGAATATAGGGGTGGGAGCGGGCCGAGATCTCAGTGGGGG
>DXMA01000031.1 GCA_019414445.1 Collinsella sp. | reverse complement strand
GATGACTTGAAGAAGGGGGAGGCCTCGCGGCCTCCCCCTTTTTTGCGTTTACGGGCAACATTCCTTATGCAATTAAATCAATTTAATCATCCATCGCTGAATATAGACGTTCACCGTTCTTTGGTCGGTTCTCTGTTCTCAATGGACTAATATTTGCTTTAGCGCACTGCTGCGCTTGTCCTGTTTTACACGGGTCGTTTTATTGATTGTGAAGGAAGGACTCACATGGCAGATGTTCATGAGCTGCTTGATACTTGGATTGCCAATGTCAAGGACGAGGAGCTCCTCGCTGAGCTTAACACGATGAAGGAGCAGGGTGATGAGGACGCCATCACCGATGCTTTCTTCCAAGATCTCGCCTTCGGTACTGCCGGCCTTCGCGGCACTATCGGTGCGGGCACTAACCGTATGAATATCTATACGGTCGGTCGTGCGACCCAGGGATTCGCTGACTACCTCAATGCGACCTTCGAGCATCCAACGGTTGCCATCGCTCGCGATAGCCGCAATAAAGGTGAGCTGTTCGTTAAGACGACGGCTGCCATTCTTGCAGCAAACGGCGTGACTGCCCTCGTTTATCCCAAGATTTCTCCTGTGCCGACGCTCTCCTGGGCCGTCCGTGATCTTAAGTGCTCCGGTGGCATTTGCATGACCGCTAGTCATAACCCGGCACCGTATAACGGCTATAAGGCCTATGGCCCCGACGGCTGCCAGATCACCAGCGAGGCCGCCGATACAATTTCTAAGGCTATCGCCGAGACCGATACGTTCACCGGTGTGAAGTCCATGGACTTCGATGAGGCTCTTGAGCAGGGCCTGGTCAAATGGATCGATGACTCGTGCCTCGAGCGTTATTACGACGCCGTTCTCGCTCGCGGCGTTACGAATCTTTCTGCCGAGGAGATTGCCGACGCACCGCTCAAGCTTGTCTATACGCCGCTGAATGGTACCGGCCTCATTCCCGTCACCACGGTGCTCGAGCGCGCTGGCATCACTGATGTCACGGTTGTTCCCGAGCAGAAGGAACCTAACGGCGATTTCCCGACCTGCCCGTATCCTAACCCCGAGATCCGACAGGCCATGCAGAAGGGCATCGATCTCTGCGAGCAGGTTCACCCCGATCTGCTGCTTGCGACCGATCCCGACGCCGACCGTGTTGGCGTTGCCGTTAAGAATGGCGATGACTATCTGCTGCTGACCGGTAACGAGATGGGCGTCCTGTTGCTCGACTATATTTGCAAGACCCGTGCCGCCCGCGGCGAGGACCTCACTAAGAAGGTCGCGGTTACTACCATTGTTTCTTCCGCCATGGTCGATGCTCTGGCCGAGGAATATGGCTTTGAGCTCCGTCGCTGCCTGACGGGCTTCAAGTACATCGGTGACATCATTACCTCGCTTTCCGATGCCGGTGAAGTCGATCGCTTTATCTTCGGTTTTGAGGAGAGCTACGGTTATCTGGCTGGTGATCACGTGCGCGACAAGGACGCCGTGAGCACTTCGCTGCTGATTTGCCAGATGGCTCAGTATTACAAGCTGCAGGGTAAGAACCTCGCCGACGCGATGCACGAGCTGTACGAGAAGTATGGCTACTATCACAACAAGACGATTTCGCTGAGCTATCCGGGCGCTGAGGGTGCGGCAAAGATGGCCGGCATCATGGCTGGTCTGCGCGAGAACCCGCCCGCGGAGCTCGCCGGTTCCAAGATTGAGGCCGTCGTGGACTACAACACCTGCGTGAACGGCCTGCCGAAGGCTAATGTCATTGAGTTCGATCTCGAGGGTGGCAACAAGGGTATCGTCCGTCCTTCCGGCACCGAGCCCAAGATCAAGCTGTATATCTTTGCCAAGGGCGCGGATGCCGCCGAAGCTGATGCAGCACTTGACGCGATTGAAGAGTCCGGTCGCAAGCTGCTGGCATAAGGTATTTAGGAGTCTATTACTGTAGATAGGCGAAAGAGGGGATCTCGGAAACGAGGTCCCCTCTTATATTTAACCAGCCAGCCGAGAGTCCTTATATGTGTAGGAAATGTGTACGCCCAGATTCCCGCCCCCGGCGCCCCTCCGGTCT
>DXMA01000030.1 GCA_019414445.1 Collinsella sp. | reverse complement strand
TGGCCCATGCGCTCGGCGATGGCCAGCGCGGAGAAGCCCATCTCGATCAGCAGGCTCACATGGCTGTGGCGAATGTCGTGTATGCGGATGCGCTTCACGCCCGACGCTTTGCACCCGCGCTCCATCTCGTGGGCCAGGAAGTGCTTGGTCACGGCGAACAGGCGCTCGTCAGGGGCAACATCGTCGCGCATCTCGATGAAGTCCGCCATCTCGTCGCGCAGGAAGGCGGGCATGACGATCGTGCGCACCGACTTGGGCGTCTTGGGGTCGGTCACGGTGTCCACGCCGTGGAGGCTCTGGTACGACTTGTTGATGCGCAGCCGCGAGCTCTCCAGCATGAAGTCGGACGGCGTGAGCGCCAGGAGTTCGCCGCAGCGGATGCCCGTCCAGTAGAGCAGCTCGAAGGCGTGGAACGAGAGTGGCTTGTCCATGACGGCCTCGCTGAACCTCAGGTACTCGTCCTTGGTCCAGAACTGCATCTCGCCGCCCTTCTTCGAGCCTATCTTGTCGACCCTGCGCACCGGGTTGTCGGTGAGGCCGTAGTAGCGCTCGGCGTGGTTGAAGATGGCGTTGAGCTGGTTGTTCACCGTGCGCAGGTAGGTCGGCGCCCAGGGCTTCCCGTCGGCGTCCCGGTGCTCGGTGAGCTCGTTTTGCCACCTGATGACGTCGATCGGCCTCACGTCGCACATGCGCATGTCCCCGAAGAACGGCACGAGCTTGTCGTTGATGATGTACTCCTTGGTGATCCACGTGTGCTCGCGTATGCGCGGCCTCACCTCGGAGGCGTACACCTCGACGAACTCGGAGAACGTCATGTCCATGGCCCCGCCGTTGAGGCTCTTGAACTGGCCCTCCCACACGGCGGCCTCCACCTCGGAGGAGAAGCCGCGCTTTGTCTTGTGGCGCTTCGAGCCGCGGGCGTCGCGGTAGTAGCACTGCACGTAGAACGTGCCGTTGTTGTCATCCTTGTACACGGGCATGTCAGTCCACCTCCGGGAAGTACAGGGCGTCGAAGACGTCGCTCCGGACGCGCCCGCGGATCACCACGCGCCCGCGCGCCTCCTGCTCGGCGTTTATCTTCCTGATCACCTCGTAGGCGCTGCCTTTCTTGATCCTCAGCAGCTCCGCGACCTCGTCGGCGTCCAGCATGTGCGGCCTCGGCGTCTTCGCCACCTTCTCGTCCATGGTTCCTCCTATCAACAGCGTACGCATACGTACGGTTTACAGATTCAGAGTAAACGTACATATCTGTACTGTCAATAGAATTGCGTACATTTGCGTACGCTGATAAGATGTGCGGGTACGTAATTCCAGGAGGAGGGCGCATGTCCGTAGGCGAGAACATAAGGCGGTACCGCAAGTTGCGCGGCATGACGCAGGCGCAGCTCGCCGAGGCGGTCGGCCTGACCGAAGGGGCCGTGCGCCACTACGAGAGCGGCATCCGCGCCGTGAAGCCCGAGCTGCTCGAATCCATCGCCGCAGCACTCGGCGTGTCCGTCAACGCCCTCAAGGATTACGGCGTCGAGACCGCAGGCGACCTCATGTCGCTGCTCGTGCGGCTGGAGGACTCCTTCGGCATCGTGCCCGCAGCCGACGGCTCGGGGCTCTCCCTGAACCCCAAGGCTCCGCACGCACCCAAAGCCGCGATGGCCATCAAGCTGTGGGCAGAGAAGCGCGCGCAGCTCGAGAACGGCGAGATCGACGACAGCGAGTACGAGGACTGGAAAACCTCGCTGTAGCGACTCCTAGCTTTTTGCAATCAACGCAACCAAATCAGAACGCCAGGTTAGGCGGTGAGCGCCGCTCGGGCCTGCGTAAGCTGAGTTTTTACTCCCCATTGCATGCCAAGGCATTTCCGGCGTACATGGGGAGTAAATAACGCGGTGGCTTACATGGCGGCACGCGGCAGTACGCCGCGGCATTTCCCCTGGTTACTCCCGTTTTCATTGGGACGGCGAGATTCTTTACTCCCCATTAACCACCTGGGAAAACGCTGTGAGAAGACCACCGAAAAGCCTATTGAGTTCGATTTGAGTTTCACGGGCCCTGAAACGGCCTGTTTTCGCCCTCGGGGACAAAAACAGCGCGTCTACTCACTAGGGATAAATCATTACTCCCATTCCTCCGAATACCGCCCCGTGCCTTGCTGTCTCGAAACACGGGGAGTAAATCGCGAAATCGCAGGTGAGAGGGAGTAAAACGGCAAAGAAAAAGCCTCCGTCCCAACGCGGGAACGGAGGCTCGGTTATCGTATTTACTCAACGCCGTCGCTGGCGGCTTTGCCATGACTCTCGTACGAAACGAAACTCAGCGGCACAG
>DXMA01000003.1 GCA_019414445.1 Collinsella sp. | reverse complement strand
GACGCCGCCCTCTCAAGGCGGAGATCACCAGTTCGAATCTGGTACGGGCTACCACGCATCTGATATCCGGACTTCCTATGGAAGGCCGGGTTTTTTTTATTTTCAAACAACCGTCTGCAATTCCCGTTTGAACCAGAGCTTTGCGTTCTGCCTATGGCCCTTACGGGTACAATATCCAAGATATTTTGACTGTTAGAAGGAGTCTCATGACGGAGTCCTCTCAGCATACGTCTAAGCCCCAGGTCGAGGTTGAGGCCTCGGGCGGAGATGACAATAAGAGCGCACGCCGCGGCGCCATCTTTATCGGCGTCGTGCTGGTAGGTTATATCGTCTATCTGGTGGTAACCGGGCAGATGGGGCAGTTCTGGGCCGCTATGTCGAGCGTCCAGGCGTCATGGCTCGTTGTCGCGTGTCTTTGCATGTTCATGTACCTGTTCTTTGGCATTGTGGCCTATGCGATCGCCGTCTGGCTCGATCCCAATTCGCCCGTCGGCATCCGCGACCTGATCTCGGTCGAGGCGAGTGGCATCTTCTTTGGTAACCTGACGCCCATGATGATGGGCTCCACCCCGGCTCAAATCTATCGCCTGACCAAGGCCGGCCAAAACGTGGGCGAGGCCGGCGCCACGCAATTCACGCGTTTTATCGTGTACCAGTTTGGCCTCGTTGCCTGGGGCGCTATCCTACTGCTTGCTCGCATGCCGTTTTTTGCCGAGCGCTATGGCGACATGACGTTGCTGTGCGTCTTTAGCTTTGGTGGGCACTGCTGCATCTTGCTGGGCATCTTCGCCGTCGCGCTCATGCCTAAGACCGTCACGCGCGTCGCCCATTGCATCATCAATTGGCTTGAGCGCATTGGTGTCTCGGCCACTAAGATCGAGGGATGGCGCACGTTTGTCGATGGCGAGATCTACTCCTTCTCCGAGAAGTTCAAGCTTTCAGCCGGACATTTTTCTTCCATGCTGCTCACGGTGGTCATCACCATGCTGCAACTCGCGTTTTTCTATCTGGTGCCGTATTTCCTGATGCTTGCCTTTGGCCACCACGAGGTCGACTTTTTCTCGGTCATGGCCGCGAGCGCCTTTGTCCAGCTGCTGAGCTCTGCGGTCCCCCTGCCCGGTGGAACTGGTGGCGCTGAGGGCGGCTTTGCATTGTTCTTGGGTCATTTCTTTGGGTCGGCTTCGACCGCCGGCTATCTGCTGTGGCGCCTCATTACGTTTATTGCGCCGACCATTTTGGCTGCGCCCCTGCTGGGACTTAAGAGCGCCCACAACGAGAGCATCCATGCGCGTTGGGATCGTGTGATGCGCAAGCTCGGCCGCACGCCTCAGACGCCCTCTGCGCCCACTATGCCGCACCCCACGAATGCTGTTACCGTTGATCCCAAGAAGCGCGCTCAGAAGGCTTCTGGGACCGCTAAGCCGGCTCATAAAGCCTATGTGCGCCAGACAGGCGATGGTATTCGCGTATCTCCGTCGGCACTCAATAAGAAGAAGCATCCCAAGTCGCAGTAGGGCAGTCGTGCGTTCTTCATGATGCGGGGCATATTTGTGCTGTATGGGGGATAATCCTCTTACGTAGATTATCTCTCATCTGTTGATGAATGCTTGCATATCGAAGGGACACGCCCATGGCAACCAGCAAACCGCGTCTTGATCGTCGCATCATTCGCAGCCGTAATGCCATCCTTTCGGCTTTCGAGCGCCTGCTCATGGAAAAGCCGCTGGCAGACATTACGGTGAGTGCCATCGCGCGCGAGGCCAATGTCGACCGCAAGACCTTTTACGTTCACTTTGGTACGGTTGACGGCCTGCTCGATGCCATTGCCGTCGATGTGGTGGAGATGATTGTCGACTCGGTCGAGAAAACGCTTGCTTCTATGGACGGTGACACCAGCGAGCGCGCTCTTGGCGCGGCGGCGACCTTCTTTAAAACCGTTAATGAGGCACTGTGCAACAACTTAGTGCTCAATCGTCAGCTGATCGAGAATATTCCGCTCGATGATTTCATGGCTCGTCTTCGTGCGCCGCTCGAACATGAGATTGCCGAGCGCGATCTGCTGCCCCAAGGTCTCAAGGACGAGATGTTCGACTACTATCTGGCGTTTTTGCTGTCGGGTATTATCGGTATCTATCGCACGTGGGCACTGTCTGACGGCTCGGTTCCTATCGAGCGCGTCTCTGAGGTCGCCAACGATCTGACTCTCAATGGTCTGTCGAGTCTGGAATCTCGCTTGGATTAGGCCTAGTTGGGCTCGTCGGCGTGGAAATCCCTGTTCACGAGGTTCTCCGGCGCCTTGGAGACCTCGCCGGTGTAGGAGCTGTAGCCTGAGGATCCTTAAAAGAAAGTCCAGTTTATTCTTCCCACTCCAAATGGGAATCCTCCGATGCGCCTTCGCATACTCGCATGACCTCGACACCATGCGAGCGTGCGAACTCGACGAGCTCTGCGTTGCGGGCGTTTATGGTGCCGAAGGCGGAGGGGCACACGATAAGGCGCGCGCAGTGGACGAGGAGCTCTTTGGCGCGGGCTATGGTTCTATCCCCGATCGGCTCGAAGGCGCGCTCGGCCACGCATTCCGCCGCCAGGTCGCGCGCGAGCTCGCAGTCGATGTCCCCTTCGTGCAGAACGCCCGTGTAGAACGCCTTGCCCTGCCGGATGAGCTGGCGAAACACAGCCGACCCCGTACCTGCGCCGGCGATGACGAACGTGTGCGCATCGCCGTGCGGGCGTCCAATTTCCACGCTGCCGAAGCGCTCGTTGAAGGTGCCATGTTGAAGGCCGTAGAGCTCGCCAATCGTCTCGCGCGTGAATATGTCCTCGGGTGCGCCGGCGCGGAAGACCCGGCCGTCCTTCACGCAAATCACCTTGTCGGCGCTTTTCTGCGCGAGCTCGAGTTCGTGGATGGACATGATGACAGCCACATTCCGCGATTTCGCAAGGTGGCGAAGTATTCGCAGCAGGTCGATCTGGTAGCGGATATCGAGATATGACGTGGGCTCGTCGAGCACGAGCACACGCGGATCCTGCGCGATGGCGCGTGCGAGCATGACGCGCTGGCGTTGCCCGTCGCTTATCTGCATGAAGTCGCGCTCGGCGAGCTCTTCCACATGTGCGGTTTTCATGGCCTCGTCGACCCGACTATGGTCGTCGGGCGAGAGTGTGCCCATTCGCCCGGTGTAGGGGTGCCTTCCCGCCTCTACGACATCGCGGCAGGTGAGGAGCTCGGTCCGGGGGCGATCTGTCAGCATAACGGCAAGGTTCCTTGCAAACTCCGCCGTCTTCCATCGGGAAATCTCCCGCCCGTCGAGCTCGACTGCGCCGGCAAGCGGTGCCAGATGGCGTGTGATGGTTTTCAAGATGGTCGACTTGCCCGAGCCGTTCGGCCCGATGAGCGCCACGACGTCGCCCGCGCGAACTTCCAGATCGACGCCTTCGACTACGACCTTCTTGTCGTAGCCCGCCGACAGGTCGCTTATGTGGAAAAGCGGCGCTCCGTCAGCCTGCGTTTCGACCGTAGTTTCGAGGTTCGGCTCCGCTCGGAGGAGGCGTTCCGCGCGCAGTTCCGCACGAGCCGAAAGTGCCTTCTGGCGCTTTCGTGCGAGCTCAGGACTGTCTAAGCATGGAATGTCCCCTCCGAGCGTTTTGGGCCGCGGCACGAATTCCCCCATCTACCTCACCCGCTTCTTCAACATGAGCGCGATAACCACCGGAGCGCCGAAGATGGCGGTGACGGCGCTGATGGAAAGCTCGACGGGAGAGAACAGCGTGCGCGCGATCAAATCGCAGCCCGCGCAGAAGATGGCGCCTCCCAAGAAGCACGCAGGAATCACGCGGATGGGCTTCGACGACTTTAGCGCCGACTTCACGAGATGCGGAACCGCGATGCCTACGAACGACACCGGACCAGCGAACGCGGTCACGCAGGCGGAGAGCATGCTCGCTAGAAGGACGAGCACCACGCGGAAGCGTTCGACGTTCACGCCGACGCTTTTCGCGTAGGCTTCTCCCAGCTGGAAGGCGGAAAGGGGCTTCGATATCGCGAATACGCATGCGCTCACGGTGATCACCACGACCGCGATGACCGCGATGTCGTCCCAGCTCGAACCCGAGAAGCTACCCAAAGACCAGTTGTGCAGGTTCACGATGGACTGGTCGTCGGCGAAGGCGATGAGGAAGTTCGTCGCCGCCGAGCAGATGTATCCCACCATGACGCCCGCCACGATGAGCATGGCCATGGAACTTATGCGCCGTGCGATGAGGAGCACGAAGCCGATGGTGATAAGCGAGCCCAGAAACGCTGCGGCCACCATGGCCGGCGAGGACATGGCCTGGTTCGCGCCCAGAAGTACGATCATCGTAAGCGCGACGACGAACTTTGCGCCCGAGGAGACGCCCAAGATGAACGGGTCGGCGATGGGGTTGTTGAAAAACGTCTGCAGCAGGAACCCGGAAAGCGAAAGTGCCCCGCCGAGAAGCACGGCTGAAAGCACGCGCGGCAGGCGAATCTCCCAGATGACCTGGCTTTCCATGGAATTGGCCGCACCGCCCGAAAGGATGCCGGGGATGTGGTCTGCGGGCACGAGCACGCTCCCGATGCACAGGTTGGCCCCGACGAGCACGATGAGGGCAACAGCGAGCAGCGCCGTCACGACGCGATACCGCGCGGCGCGCCCCGATTCGTCGTATGCCATGGAAAGCCGGCTTCTCATGGCGCTAGCCGAGCCTCCTCAGATAATGGAAGTCGCTTGCGTTATCGCCGGTGAACGCCCCGTGCAGCTCGTCGATAATGTCGGCGGTAGAAGTCATCTGCTGGTACATGTCGGCGCTTGTGACCCAGACGTTGCCGTTCTTTACAGCTTTGAACTGCGACAATAGCGCGTTTTTGCCTACGAAGTCTTTCAAGGTGGCAACCGATTCGTCGATGGTGCCGTTGTAGACGATGATGTCGGCATCCTTCGCCGTCGCGTAGAAGCGCTCCATTTCGAGCGTTACTGACGAACCTGACGTCGACGCCGTCTGCGCGTCATCGAGCGCGTAGCTGCCGCCTGCAAGTTCGATCATCTGCGCCACGTAGTCGCCCGCCCGCCGTGTGACGGCGGCCCCGTTCGAGTTAATGTAGAAATACGCCACGGTTTTACCTGACGACGCGAGCCTCGACGTTTGCTCGACGCGGGCCTTCTGCTCGTTGAACAGGTGCGCGGCCTCGTCTTCCTTGTCGAACAGGACGCCGAAAAGCTTAATCCACTCGACGCGCCCGAGTGCTTCGGGCTCGCTCGACGACTGTTCGGTGAGCACGACGAGCCCGAGCTTCTGCAGCTTTTCCTTCACATCGGGCGTGTGGTTGATCATGGTGTTCTCGATGGCGAGCGTGCAGCCCGAGGTCGATATTCGCTCGTAGTCGGGCGCACTGTACTTGCCGCCGTAGGCGATCGCCCCACTTTCGAGCGCGCTTTTGAAGCCCCCGACCGAGCAATCGTCGGCCTTCGTGCCCGACATGATGATATTGTCGTTCGCATCGAGCGCGTCGACCAGGCACATCGTCGCCGACGACACGAGGTACACCTTGTCGGCGGGGCGCCTTATGACCGCGATGTCGGAGCTCAACCCATCAGGTACCTTCGCATCCTGCGGCACCACGAGGAAGCGCTCCCCGTTCGAAACGCAGATAAGCCGCAAGCCGCCTTCGAACTCGTCGACAGTGAAGTGCTTGGCGTATTCTAGCTGAAGCGTCCCCGTCGGCTCCCAGCCGCAGCCCAAATCGGCGTTGTGGAAGTCGGCCGCGGCGCTTGAAGCCGTTCCCGCAGGGGAGTCGCCGCTTGCATCGTCGCCCGTTTTCTTCTTCATGGTGGATGAGTCGAAGTGGATCGTGTAGTCGATGGTGTGCGGCGTCGACATGGCAACGGTCTCGGCCGACACGGCGATGTCCTCGTCGAGCGTGACGGGTATCTCGAACGTGGAGTTGCCGCCGTCGTTTACGGGCGCGTAGTCTACGCCGTCGACGGTCATCTTGTCGTAGTTCGAACTCGACCAGGTGATGGTCGCGGTGTAGGTGTCGCCATCCTTCACAATTGTGGTGGGTGAGGCGATGCTTGCGCGCCCTGACCCGCCGGAGAGCGAGACGCTCACAGTGTATTCCTGAGAGCCTGCCGTGCCACCGGTCGCGTTCGGGCTCGCACTGCACCCCGCGAAAGGAAGCGCGAGCAGGGCGACGAGTACGCAGGCGATCGCGCGCGCCGTGATGCTGTGGCGCTTCCTGTTTTCCCCCTTGGGAAGAATCGACCGCATGGCGTTACTTCAGTGCGTCGGCGCGCAGATCGACGCCGGCGGATTCGAATACGAGCGTGCGGTCGTACCACCGCTCCCTTTTAATGCTCCACGCGGCGCAGGCGGTGTCCTCGTCGAGCGCATCAACGGGCACGTCGTAGGTGTACTTGCCTTCCGCGTTTTCCACATAGGGGATGAAGTCGGCCTCGCTCGCGGCGGCAGCCTCGTCGCCCGTGCCCATGAAGAGCTTGCCGTAGCCCGTGCCGGAAAGCGTCATCACGCAGTGCATGGAGCCGTTTTCCACGATGAGCTGGGCGTCCACAATCCTGAACATGCTCGAGCTGGAATCTACGGTGATCGGATAGGTGCCGTCGGCCACCTTGTCGGCGGTGATGGGGGCAGAGCTTGCGCCCTCGGGCGCATCGGCCGCCTGTTCGGTCTTTTCCTGGGAATCGGCATCGCTTGCCTTTGCGCTGTCGCTTGAATTTCCGGCGCAGCCGGCGAGCGAGAACGCGAAAAGCGCCGCCGACAGGGCGAAGGCGAGGGTTTTCTTCAACATGGAGGGGGTTCCTTTCAATCGCTTCGACCGCCTGCGCCGTGCGGTGGGCGGGCGGGATGCGAATGCAACGGGCATGCGCCGTCGGTCGGGGAAGGCGCATGCCCGTTGCACGGGGACGCGACCGGCGCCCCCGTGCGCGGCGAGTTTACAGCTTGGCGATGGCGTCGTCCACGTGCGAGACGTAGATGTCGTCGACCGCGACGTTCTGTCCCAGACCCTGGAGCAGGCACGTTACTTCGAAGCCGGCGGCCACGAACTTCGCAGCCCAGCTGTCGGGGTCGGTCTCGTCTGCCATGTCGTTGTTCGCGTGGTCGCCCGCGACCACCATGAACGGCGCGAGCACGGCCTTCTTGTAGCCTGCGGCGCTCGCGGCGGCGATAACATCCTCGCAGGTCGGTTCAGCCTCGACGGTGCCGACGAAGAACTGCGTCAAGCCCTCGTTCTTAAACACTTCCTGCATCTTGGCATAGTCGGCGTTGGAATCGGCTTCGGTGCCGTGGCCCATGAGGCACAGCGCCGTCTTGCCGTCGTCGAAGGACGCCATGTTCTCCTTAATGGCTGCGGCCACCTTCTTGTAGTCGTCGTCGGAGGTGAGCAGCGGGTCGCCGAGCGAGATTTTGTCGAACTTGTCGGCGTACTTGTCGAGCTCGTCTTTCACGTCGGTGTATTCCAGGCCACCCATGAGATGCGTCGGCTGCACGACGATTTCCTTCACGCCGTCTTCCACGCAGCGGTCGAGCGCCTCGGTCATGTTGTCGATCGTGATGCCGTCGCGCTTCTTCAGCTTGTCGATGATGATCTGCGCGGTGAAGGCGCGGCGGATGTCGTAGTCCTGCCAGTACTTCTCGCGGATAGCGTCTTCGATGGCGCCGATGGTGATGTGGCGCGAGTCGTTGTAGCTCGTGCCGAAGCTCGTGACGAGGATGACCGGCTTCACGGCCTTCTCCTTTTCACTCGATTTCTCGGAACTCGCGGAGGTGTTGGAGCAGCCCGCGAGCGCGACTCCGGCGAGCGCGAAGGCTCCGGTTGCTGCGGCGCCCATGAAGCCGCGGCGTGACATCTGGTCGGACATGGTTTTTCCTTTCCTCGGTTTGCCGGTCCCCCGGCGACAGTTGCTTGTCGGCACAAGCGAAAGAAAAGCGCACCCCTCGGGGTTCACAAGGAGCTAACGCCACGGCGATGCCGTGAGGAAAAGGCGAAGCAGTCTGGCTTGGGGCGCGAGGCGGTTCGCCCGCGCGTCCTATACAGTAATGTCCCTTGCCCAGGATTCCCACCTGGTTCCCTCCGCAAGCCAGCGCAGGCTGTGCGGGCGCCGCGCCGGTCATTTCCTTTTATCCGATTGTCATATGCTCGTTGCCGAAACTTTTACTATGATAGTGGGCACTTGTGAACGTGTCAAAGCCAGGGCGGGCGGCATTGCGCCTCCTGCCTGCGTATTTGCGCCGATTGCCGCCGCAGACGCCGTGTTTTGCCCGCTGCGCGAAGGGCGGCGTAAACGGTTGCGATGAGAAACGGGAAGGGAAGGCTCGGATGATTCATATCGTTGGCGCAGGCTCGGGCGCCGCCGACCTTATCACGCTGCGCGGGGCGCGCCTTCTGCGCGCGGCCGACGTGGTCGTTTGGACGGGAAGCCTTGTGAACCCCGAGCTGCTCGCTGAGTGCAAGGAATCCTGCATCGTCTACGACAGCGCGCACATGACCTTGGAGGAAGTGCTCGACGTGATTTGCGCGGCGGATGCGCGGGGCGAGGAAGTGGTGCGCCTGCACACGGGCGACCCGTGCCTGTACGGCGCCATCCAGGAGCAGATGGACGCACTCGACGCGCGCGGCGTGGACTACGAGGTGGTGCCCGGCGTGTCGAGCTTTTGCGGTGCCGCGGCGGCGCTTCGCCAGGAATACACGCTGCCGGGAATCAGCCAGTCGGTCGTGATCACGCGGCTTTCCGGACGTACCCCCATGCCCGCGGGCGAGGGCGTGCGCACCATGGCGGAAAGTGGCTCGACTATGGTCATCTTCCTGAGCTCGGGTATGCTCGCCGAGCTTTCCGCCGAGCTTTTGGCCGCGGGCCGCAGCTCCGACGAGCCGGCCGCGCTCGTGTACAAGGCGACCTGGCCTGAGGAGCGCGTGGTGCGATGCACAGTGGGCACGCTCGCCGATGCGGGCGCGCGAGAGGGCATCGACCGCACGGCGCTCGTGGTGGTGGGCCGCGTGCTCGGAGCTCGCGGCGGGTTTTCGCACAACGGCGCGCAAGCAGAGTCGTACGAGCGCAGCAAGCTTTACGACCCTTCGTTTGCCACGGGGTATCGGAAGGCGAGCAGCTAGCGTGGCCTTCGAGCACTACATATATACCGGGACGACCCGCCTGCGCTGCGGCTACACCACGGGGAGCTGCGCCGCGCTCGCGGCGAAGGCGGCCTGCGAGATGCTTTTGTCACGAAAGCCCGTCGGCCTCGTGTCGATCGTCACCCCCGGCGGGCTGCCCGTCGAGGCGAACGTGGTCGACGCATGCATCGGCGAGAGGTGCGCCCAGTGCGCCGTTCGAAAGGACGCAGGCGACGATGCCGATGTGACCGACGGCGTGCTCGTGTACGCGCGCGTGGAACATGCGGTGTCGGGCACGGGCGCTGCGGGCAGCAAGGGCGTGCCCACGCGCGAATCGGAAGTTTCCGTCGATGGCGGCGTGGGCGTGGGGCGCGTGACGTTGCCCGGGCTCGAGCAGCCGGTGGGGGCGGCCGCCATCAACGCGACGCCGCGCGCGATGATCACTTCGGCGGTGCGCGAGGTGTGCGCCGTGCACGGCTTTTCTGGAGATATTGCTGTGACGATTTCGGTACCCGAGGGCGTTGCCCTTGCCGAAAAGACCTTCAACCCGCACCTGGGGATAAAGGACGGCATCTCTATCCTGGGCACGACGGGCATCGTCGAACCGCGCAGCCTCGCTGCCTTGCGCGACAGCATCGAGCTCGAGATCCGGCAGCATGCGGCTATGGGGCGGCGCGGAGTCGTGCTCACGCCCGGCAACTACGGCGGGCAGTTCATCTCGGGGCATTTCCACCTAAACGGTGCGCCGGTGGTCTTCATCTCCAACTTCGTGGGCGATGCGATTGATTGCTGCGTTCGCGAGGGATTCACCAATGTCCTTCTTGTGGGACACATCGGCAAGCTGGTGAAGGTCGCTGGCGGCATCATGGACACCCATTCGCGTACCGCTGACTGCCGCGCGGAGATTCTGGCCGCCCACGCGGCCTTGGCCGGCGCGGGCGCGAAGACCGTGCGTGAGATCATGTCGTCGGTCACGACCACGGCGGCGCTCGAGGTAATCGAGGCCGCCGGCGTGGGGGACGCTGCGCGCGCCTCGCTCGCTGCGGCAATCGAGGACAGGTTGCGCCGCCGCGCGGCGGGCGCATGCGACATCGCCGCGGTCGTGTTCGACGCCGAGCGCCGCGAGCTTTTCCGCACGTCGGGCGCCGATGCAGTCATCGGGGAATTGGGGGCGACGTATGAGTAAAGGCGTGCTGTACGGCGTGCGCCGCGCAATCGGCTGGCCGGGGACGAAAGTGGTCATGAAGGCGCGCCGCTCGCTTGCGGACACGAAGCGCATCCTTCGCGAGGAGGGCGCCTTCGACGGTGCCGAGCTCGTAGAGGACTGTGGGCTTCCGGGCGAGCATGTGTACCGCTCGCTCGATGATGTGCCCGATCGGGGCAGCTACTTCTCGACGATGGTGGTGCGCTAGATGAGGGTTTCCTGCATAGCGTTCACTGAGAGGGGGTATGCGTTGGCGGAGCGCACCGCACGCGCGCTTTCCGATTGCGTGCAGACAGGTGAAGATGACCCTGGCTGGGACGTTTCCGTTTCGCGCGGGTTCGGCGAGGGGAAGGCCGACCTGCGCGCATGGACGGCGCTCGCGTGGGAAGCGTCGGACGCGCTTCTGTTCGTGGGCGCGGCGGGCATCGCCGTGCGGGCGATCGCGCCGCATGTCGCCTCGAAGGCAACCGATTCCGCGGTTGTGGTGATCGACGAGGCGGGGCGCTTTGCCGTCCCGCTTTTGTCGGGGCATTTGGGCGGTGCGAACGAGCTTGCGCAAACTGTGGCACGCGCGGCAGGGGCCATCCCCGTCATCACTACGGCGACCGACGTCCGCGGCGTGTGGGCGGTGGATACGTGGGCGCGCTGTGCGGGGCTCGCCGTTTCGAATCCCGAGGCCATCAAGCGAGTGTCGGCGCGGCTGCTTTCGGGCGGGCGCGTGGCGCTCTATTCCGACATACCGATTTCGGGACAGCCGCCTGAGGGGGTTGACATTGCGTCCGACCGCGCTCGTGCCGATATCGTCGTGTCGCCGTTTGCTGGCGCGAATGCAGGTGCGTCCGTTCGCGCGGCGGAGACAACGGGCGAGGTCGTGCCCGCCGGTGAGACGGGGAAGCCGGCGGGCGTGCGGGCGCAGGCGCCTGCGCCCGAGCCGCTTCGCCTTGTCGTGCCCTGCATCGTTGCGGGCATAGGGTGCCGTCGCGGTGCGTGCGCCGAAGCGATCGGGGAGGCGTTTCTTTTCGCGTGCGGGCAGGCGGGCATCTCGCCTTCGGCCGTGCGCGAGGCGGCGACGATCGACGTGAAGGCGCACGAGGAGGGTCTGCTCGCCTTCTGCCGCGCGCGCAATATCCCGCTTGCGACGTATTCCGCAGAGGAGTTGTCGCAGGTCGAAGGTAGCGTTTCGCCATCTGATTTCGTGCGCGCGACGGTGGGAGTCGACAACGTGTGCGAGCGCGCGGCGCTCGCGGACGGGGGCAAGCTTATCTTCCCGAAGCTCGCTCACGGCGGCGTGACCGTCGCGTTTTCCAAGGTAACTATCAAACTTTCGTTTAAGGAGCGGTGATGGGAAAGCTCTTCGTGGTGGGGATCGGCCCAGGCGGCCCCGACGGCATGACGATTGCGGCTCGGCGCGCGCTCGAGGCGGCCGACATCGTTGTGGGGTACACGAAATACGTGGAGCTCGCGCTCGCCGCCGTGCCCGACGCGGCGCATCTCGCGACGCCGATGATGCACGAGGTCGAACGGTGCCGCCTGGCGCTTTCGCGCGCGCAGAGCGGAGAAGCCGTGGCGCTCGTGTGCAGCGGTGACGCGGGCGTGTACGGCATGGCGAGCCCCGTGTTGGATCTTGCGGAGGACTACCCCGATGTAGACGTGGAAGTTATCGCCGGGGCCACCGCGGCTCAGAGCGGGTCGGCGGTGCTCGGCGCCCCGCTTGCCCACGACTTTGCGGTCGTGTCGCTCTCTGACCTGCTCACGCCGTGGGAGATCATCGAGCGCAGGCTCGCCGCCGTCGCGAGCGCCGACTTCTGCATCTGTTTGTACAACCCGCGCAGCAGAAAGCGCGCCGACAGGCTCTCGCGCGCGGTGAAGATTATGCTTGAATGGAAGGCCCCCGACACGCTCTGCGGCTGGGTACGCAACATCGGGCGCGAGGGGCAGCAGTCGGGCATGTGCAGGCTCTCCGAGCTGGGGGAGATCGACGCCGACATGTTCACCACCGTGTTCGTCGGCAACGCGGACACGAAGCTCGTAGGCGGCCGTATGGTCACGCCGCGCGGGTATCGGGAGATTCCATGCGAAAGGTAACGATCATCGGGGCGGGGCCCGGAAACCCCGACTTGCTCTCGCGCGCGGCGCTCGACGCGATCGACATCGCCGACGTGGTCATCGGCGCTCATCGCGCGCTTGCCGGCATCGACGTGCCGCCCGACGTGGTGAGATGCGAGCTCGTGAAGACGGCGGACATCGTCGCCGCGCTCACCGATGCGGCGTCGTGGCAGCGCGCCGTGGTCGTGATGACGGGCGATGTGGGGCTGTTCAGCGGCGCGCGCCGCCTGGTGGAGGCGCTCTCCGGCGACGCGCAGGTGGACGTGCGCGTCATTCCCGGCATAAGCTCAGCGTCGTATCTCGCCGCGCGCCTCGCGCGTCCATGGCAGGATTGGCGCTTCGCGAGCGCTCACGGCGTGGCGTGCGACATCGTGGCCGAGGCCGAGCGCGCAGGTGAGCTCTTCCTCGTCACGTCGGGCGGGGAAGATCCCTCGCGGCTTTCGGGCGAGCTTGTGCAGGCGGGCTTCGGGGACGCGTGCGTGACGGTGGCCGAGCGCCTGTCGTACCCCGACGAGCGCATCACCTGCGCGACCGCAAGTGAAATCACAGGTCAGAGGTTCGACGACTTGAACGTGATGCTTATCGATTTCGCAGGCGGCGCCGGGTCGCCTGCGGGCTCTAGCGCAGCCTCCGAGGTGCCGGCCGGCGTGTCTGCGCCCGCGGCGGCTTCTTCCGCGGCGGACTCTGCGGGCGCATCCCGCGCCGCGAGTTCCCGCTGGCCGTACGCTTCCTCGGGCATTCCCGACGAGCTCTTCATCCGCGGCGACGTTCCCATGACCAAGCAGGAGGTGCGCGCCGTCGCGCTCGCGAAGCTGCGCCTTACCGCGACCGACACCGTGTGGGACGTCGGCGCCGGCACGGGGAGCGTGTCGATCGAGGCGGCGCTCGTCGCGCGAGCGGGGTCGGTATGGGCGGTCGAGCGCAACGCGGCCGGCGTGCGGCTCATCCGAGAGAACGCGGATGCATTCGGGTGCGGCAACGTGCATGCGGTCCCCGGTGTCGCCCCCGAAGCGCTCGCGATACTGCCCGTCCCCGACGCCGTGTTCGTCGGCGGGAGCGCGGGCGAGCTTCCCTCCATCGTGGAGGTGGCGCTCGAGAAGAACTCGCAGGTTCGCCTGTGCGTGCCATGCGTCACCGTTGAGACGCTCACCGAGGCGTGCGCGCTCCTCTCGAGTTCGCGCTTTAAGGGGTTCGAGGCTTGCCAGGTGTCGGCCGCCCGCGCCGAGGCTGTAGGCTCGCACCATCTTATGAAGGCGCAAAACCCCGTGTTCCTCGTCAGCGCGCGTGGTGCAGGTGGGGAAGGCGGCGCCCGGTGAGCACGACCATCCCGCGCTTCATGGTCGCTGCGCCCTCGAGCGGGAGCGGCAAGACGGTCGTTACGTGCGCGCTCCTGCGCGCGCTCGCGCGCCGCGGCCTTGCATGCGCGGCCTTCAAATGCGGCCCCGACTACATTGATCCGCTCTTTCATCGTCGCGTCGTGGGCGCGCGCTCGGGCAACTTAGACGGCTTCTTCACCGACGCCCCGACGCTGCGCGCCCTGCTCGCACGCGGCGCCGCGGGCGCGGATGTCGCGGTGCTCGAGGGGGTCATGGGCTTCTACGACGGCATGGCGCCCGGCGTGGCCGACGCGAGCAGCTACCAGGTTGCGCGCGACACGGAAACGCCGGTCGTTTTAGTGGTGAACGGGCGCGGGGCGTCTTTATCGCTCGCCGCCGTAATTCGCGGCATCGCCGAGTTCCTGCCTTGTGCGAACGTGCGCGGCGTCGTGCTGAACAAGACGAGCGCCGCTGCCTGCGCCTACGCGGCGCCTGCGATCGAGAAGCACACGGGCGTCGCGGTTTTGGGTAATATTCCCGCCGACGAGGCGTTCTCGCTCGAAAGCCGGCATCTGGGGCTTGTGACCGCCGACGAGGTCGAGCAGCTCTCCGCGCGCATCGACAAGATGGCCGAGCTGGTGGAAAAGAGCGTCGACGTCGACCGCTTGCTCGAAATAGCGGCGACGGCACCCGATATCTGCGAGGAACCTTACCGGTTGGAGCCGATCGCGGGAGCGCGGCCCATCGTCGCCGCTGCGCGTGACGAGGCGTTCTCGTTCTACTACGAGGAGAACCTGCGCGCGCTCGAGGACCTGGGTTGCGAGCTGGCCTTTTTCAGCCCCCTGTGTGATAGCGAGTTGCCGCGGGGGACAAGCGCCCTCTATCTGGGAGGCGGCTACCCGGAGCTCCATGTGCGGCAGCTCTCCGAGAACGCGCCGATTCGCGAGGCGGTGCGGCGTGCGGTGGAATCCGGCATGCCGACGGTTGCCGAATGCGGTGGGTTTCTGTACCTGCAGCGCGAAATCTCCGATAGCGAGGGGCGGCGCTGGCCTGTTGTGGGCGCCCTTGTGGGCGCAAGCGAGAACGGGGGAAGGCTGTCACATTTCGGGTACGTGGAGCTCACTTCCCAACGCGACGGGCTCTACGGGCCGCGCGGCACACGCATCCGCGCGCACGAGTTCCACTACTGGCAGTCCACCTGCCCGGGCGGCGACTTTTGGGCGCAAAAGCCCCGGCGCGACAAAGGCTGGCCGTGCATGACGACTACCCCGTCCCTGGTTGCGGGCTTCCCGCATGTGTACTATCCTGCGAACCCCGACGTTGCGCGCGCGTTCGCGTCTGCCGCAGCGTCGTTCGCAGAGAGGAGACGGCATGGCTGAAGCAACCGAAACCGCGCTTGCCTGCATCCGCGAGGAAGTCGAGCGCGCGTTCTCGTCGGCGCCGGGCGCCGTGCTCGAAGCCGCGCTCTCCCGGATCGCGCCCGCAGACGAGTGCGCCCGCGCCGCCGCGTACGCCGCGTGGGACTCCATCGCGCACCCCTTGGGGGGATTGGGCGACTTTGAAGATGCCGTCGCGCGTATCGCCGCAGCTCAGGGGAGCGCCGAGGTGGCCGAGTTTCCCCGTGCGCTCGCAGTATTCTTCTCCGACAACGGGGTCGTTGCCGAAGGCGTGTCGCAAAGCGGACAAGACGTGACGCGAGCCGTCGCGCGCAACATGTGCGAGGGAGCCACGAGCGCCTGCCGCATGGCGGCGTTCGCGGGTGCCGAGGTCGTGCCCGTCGACGTGGGTATGGCCCGGGGCATAGAAGACGCGCGCATGGTACGCGCGAACGTGCGGCGGGGGAGCGGCAACATCGCGCACGGCCCCGCTATGTCTCGCGATGGGGCTGTGCGCGCGATCGAGGTCGGAATCGCCGTCGCGTGCGGGCTTGCTCGCGCCGGCGTGCGCCTTCTCGCCGCGGGCGAGATGGGCATCGGCAACACGACCACCTCGGCGGCGGTGGCCGCAGTGCTCATCCGGGCGGACGCGCGGAGCCTCGTCGGCCGCGGCGCGGGGCTCTCGGACGCCTCGCTCGCGCGCAAGCGCGACGTGGTCGAGCGCGCTATCGACGCGAACTCGCCCGATCCCGCCGACCCGATCGACGTGCTCTCGAAGGTGGGCGGATTCGACATCGCGGCGATGTGCGGCTTCTACCTGGGGGCCGCGGCCTCGAAGGCGCCGGCGCTCCTCGACGGGGTCATATCCTGCACGGCGGCCCTGTGCGCGGTGCGCCTTTGCCCCAACGCCTTGGGCTACCTCGTGGGCACCCACGCATCGAGCGAACCCGCAAGCCGGGAGCTCCTTCGCGAGCTCGGCATAAAGGCACCCCTCGTCGCAGGCATGCAC
Source organism: Collinsella sp. (assembly GCA_019414445.1). Taxonomy (GTDB): domain Bacteria; phylum Actinomycetota; class Coriobacteriia; order Coriobacteriales; family Coriobacteriaceae; genus Collinsella. Next base: position 157,040 of record DXMA01000003.1, on the reverse strand, counting down.
TTGGGCGAGGGCGCGGGCGCCATGGCGTATCTGCCCCTTCTGGATTCGGCGCTGCGCGTGTACCGGGATGGGAAGACGTTCACGGCGACTGGCATGGCTGCTTACGAGCATTTCGAGGCTGGGAAATGACGGTGACACTCGTCATCGGCGCCGCCGCGAGCGGCAAGAGCGCCTATGCCGAGTCCCTGTGCCTCGGGCACGACGGCCCCCGCGTGTACCTGGCAACGATGGAGCCCTTCGGGGAAGAGGGCGCCCGCCGCATCGCGCGCCATCGGGCGCTGCGCGAGGGCAAGGGGTTTTCCACCCTCGAGCGCACGCGTGACGTGGGCGCCGCAGCGTCCGGGCTTCCGTGCGGCTGCACGCTTCTTTTGGAGGACGTGGGCAACCTGGTTGCGAACGAGCTCTTCGCGGAAGGCGGCTTGTCCCCACGTGACCCCGACGCTGCGGCGCGCGAGGTGCTCGGAGGCATCGAACGGCTCGCTCAGGCCGCTGCGTATACGGTGGTGGTCACCGTCGACGTGTTCGCCGATGGGATGCGCTACGATGAGGGGACCGAGGCATGGAGGCGCGCGCTCGCGCGCGTGAACGCGGGCGTGGCGGCGCTGGCCGACCGCGCAGTCGAAGTGGTATGCGGGATTCCCGTGTGGATGAAAGGCGAAGGACCTACAAGGTGAAGATAGCAGAGGCAATCGGCGCGGCGTTCGGAACGTTCTCGCGCATCCCCGTCCCGAAATCGGCCTGGACCGATTTCGGGTCAACCCATGCGCTTGCCGCGTTTCCCCTGGTGGGCCTTGCGGAAGGCTTCCTCATGACGGCGTGGGGGCACGTGGCGAACCTGCTCGGCGTGCCCGCGACCATCGTCGCGGCCGTGCTCGTGGCGTTGCCTGTGGCGGTGACGGGAGGCATCCACCTAGACGGGCTCTGCGACACCTCCGATGCGCTTGCAAGTTGGGCCCCGCGCGAGCGAAAGCTCGAGATCATGCACGACCCGCGGGCGGGCGCCTTCGGGGTCATCGGTGTTGTCGTGTACCTTATTCTGCAGTTTTCCCTGTTCACCGCGCTGCCGCTTACGGCGGGGGCGTTCCTCGCGCTTCTGTGCTCGCTCGTGTTCTCCCGCGCGCTTTCGGGGCTCGCCGTAGAATGCTGGCCTGCCGCGCGGGCGGACGGCATGGCCGTGGGGCTCTCGCCTGCGAAGAAGCGCGCGGCGATCGTCGTGCCGCTTTGCGCTTTCGCTGCGGCTTCGGCTGCAGGGATGGTCGCGTGCGCTCAGGCCGTCGGCGCCCTTATGGCGGTGGCGGGGCTTTTGGCGCTCGCGTGGTACCGCCATGTTGCCCTGTCCCGCTTCGGCGGGGTGACGGGTGATTTGGCCGGATGGTTTCTGCAATGGGCCGAGCTCGCGATGCTTGCCATGCTGGTGGCGGGGGGCATGCTCCTATGATTCTCGTGGTAGGTGGCGCGCATTCGGGGAAGAGGACCTTCGTGCGCGAAAGGCTCGGGTTCGCGGCGGACGATTTCGTCGACGCGGCGCAGCTTGCGGAGGGCGGCGTGCCCGCGGCTTTTGCCGGCCGTGTCGCGTACCGTGCTGAGGTACTCGTACGCGCGCTCGACGCTGACCGGGCGCTCGAGCGGCTGATCGGCTTCGACGCAGTGATTCTGCCCTTGGTCGGCTCGGGGGTCGTCCCCATGCGTGCGGAAGACGCCCAATGGCGCGAGCGCGCGGGGCGCCTGGGATGCGCGCTCGCTGCGCGCGCCGACGTCGTCGTGCGCATGACGTGCGGGATTCCCCAGGTCATCAAAGGAAACCTTGCCGATGCGCCTCGAGGGACGCAGGGCGCGGGCGCGCCTTTGGAAGTCGTCTTCGTGCGCCATGGTGCCACGGCGGGCACGGAAGACCATCGCTACAGCGGGGCGGGCACCGACGAGCCCCTGTCGAGTGCGGGCGAGCGCGCTTTGCGCGACCTCGCGTGCGATCGTGACGTGTTCCGTGTTATCACGAGCGGCATGGCCCGCACCGACCAGACGGCTCGCATCCTCTTCCCGAACGCGGAGCTTATGGCGTGCCCCGGTCTGCGCGAGATGGATTTCGGTGACTTCGAGGGGCGAAGCGCCGCCGAGCTTAAAGAGGATGTGCGCTACCACGCCTGGGTAGACTCCTGGTGCGAGACGCGCTGCCCGCATGGCGAGGGCAAGAGCGATTTCACCCGCCGCGTCGTCGCGGCGTTTCGGGAGGCGTGCGAATCGGAGCGCGCCCAGGGGAGTAGGCGCGCCGTCTTCGTCGTTCACGCGGGTACCGTGAAAGCGCTGCTCTCCGAGCTAGCTGTCCCGAAAATGGGATACTTCGACGTGCATACCGAGCCGGGCGGCGCATGGGCCGCCACCTGGGATGGGCGCTGCCTTCGCGACGTTCGCCCCGCTTCGGGGGGCGATGCCCGGTGATGACGATTCTTGCCGTCGCCGCCGGGTTCGCGGCCGACCTTGCCTTCGGCGACCCGCGCTGGCTTCCCCATCCCGTCGTCGCCATGGGGCGCGCGATCACGTGGGCCGAAGGCCGCCTTCGAGGCGCATTCCCGCAAACGTCCGCGGGCACGCGTGCCGCAGGGCTTGTGCTCGCCGTGGCGCTTCCGCTTGCGTGTGGGCTTTTGACCTGGGGTATCCTACATCTTTGCGGCATGGTTCACTCCGGCTTGCGCTTCGTGGCCGAGGCATGGGCGAGCTATCAGGTTCTCGCGACATGCGAGCTGCGCCGCCAGAGCCTGGCCGTGGCCCACGCGTTCTCGAAGGGCGGCCTTGTCGCGGCGCGCGAAGCCGTCGGGCTCATCGTGGGACGCGACACGTCTGTTCTCGACGAGCAGGGCGTCGCGCGCGCCGCCGTGGAAACGGTGGCGGAGAACGCGAGCGACGGCGTCATCGCGCCACTTTTCTACCTTATGATCGGGGGTGCGCCCTTGGGCATGGCGTACAAGGCGGTGAACACGCTCGACAGCATGGTGGGCTACAAAAACGAGCGCTACATCGACTTCGGCTGCGCCTCGGCGCGCCTCGACGATGCGGTGAACTGGATTCCCTCGCGCTTATCGGCCCTGCTCATGATCGCCGTGTGCCCGATCGTCGGGCTCGACGCGCGCGGGGCGGCGCGCATCTGGCGCCGCGACAGGCGTCGCCACGCGAGCCCGAACGCGGCGCAGACCGAGTCGGCGTGCGCGGGCGCGCTCGGGCTGCGCCTGGCAGGACCCGCGGTGTATTTCGGCAAGCTCGTTGAGAAACCGACGATAGGCGACGCGTCCCGTGAAATCGAGTGGGGCGACATCGCTCGGGCGACAAGGCTCATGCTCACCGCGTCCGTATGCGCGCTCGTCGTCTTCGGCGCCGCGCGCGCGGCGGTCGTGCTCGCCGTGGGGGCGATGGCATGAGGGAAGACCACGCCGCGTCCCGGGCTGCCGGGGGAATCCTGCGCGCCCGTACGCATGGGGGCAGCGCGCAATCGCTCGGCATCGCTTGCGAAGGGGGCGCCTCCGACCTCATTGACTTCTCAGTGAACGTGAATCCGGCAGGCCCCTCGCCGCGCGCCGTCGCCGCAGCTTGCAAGGCGCTTTCTCGAATCGACGCCTACCCCGATAGGGAAAGCCTCGCCCTCGTTCGCGCCCTGGCGCGTGCCCAGGGCATTCCCGAAGATACTATCGTCTGCGGCGCGGGCGCGTCCGACATCATCTGGCGGCTCGCCGCGGCGGTGCGCCCGAAACGCATCATCGTGTGCGCGCCGACGTTCTCTGAATATGCTGAGGCGGCATCGTACTACGGCGCATGCGTGCAGGAGTTCCCGCTCTCTGAAGCGGACGACTTCGACGTGCCCGCCTCCTTCGCCCGCGCGATCGAGGGGCCGGGAGACGTGGCGTACCTCTGCAATCCGAACAACCCGACGGGGCGCCTCGTCGACCCCAGCGTGATCGAGGCCGCGGCTTGCCGCTGCGAGCAGGTGGGCGCGCTGCTTGTCGTGGACGAGTGCTTCCTCGGATTTGCGCCCGACGCCCGCGAAAGGAGCGTGGCCGCACGCGCCGCGTGTTCGCGCCATGTGGCCGTGCTCTCCGCGTTCACCAAGATCTACGGAATGGCGGGGTTGCGGTTGGGATATCTGATCAGCGGAAACGCCCAACTCATCGAGGGGATTCGCCGGGCGGGGCAGGCGTGGCCCGTCTCCTCGGTCGCCGAGGCCGCGGGCATCGCCGCCCTGGAAGACATTGAATACGTCTCGCGCACGCGCGATGTATTGGCGGGCGAGCGAGCGTGGCTTTCCCACGAGCTCTCCTCGCTCGGGCTTTCCGTCGTGCCGTCGGATGCGAACTTCCTTTTAGTCCGCACGCCGGCGAAAGACATCCCCGAGCGCCTGTATAAACAGGGGGTTTTGGTCCGCACGTGCGACTCGTTTTCGGTACTGTCCCGTTTCTGGTGCCGCGTCGCGGTGCGCATGCGCAAGGAGAATGCCCGGCTTGCGATGGCGTTCAGCCGCGTGCTTCGGGCGGAAGGTGCATCGGGCGAAGGCGAACCCGACGAACGGGGCGGCGCTTCTTTCAGCGGCGCTATGGCGGGCGCGGATGGCCGAGGCTCGGCGAAGGAGGTCGATACCCGTGGGTAGGGCGAAGCCCATCATGATCCAGGGCACCATGTCGAACGCGGGGAAGAGCCTGCTTGCGGCGGGGCTGTGCCGCGTGCTTTCGCAGGACGGCCTGCGCGTGACTCCCTTCAAGAGCCAGAACATGGCACTCAACAGCGGTGTCACGGCCGACGGGCTCGAGATGGGGCGCGCCCAGATCATGCAGGCCGAGGCGTGCGGCATCGCGCCCGACGTGCGCATGAACCCCATCCTGCTCAAGCCCGAAAGCGGCCACCGAAGCCAGCTCATCGTGGCCGGCAAGGCGCAGGGAGCCTTCGCTGCGAGGGACTACTTCGCGCGAAAGAAGGCGCTCATGCCGCAGATTTTGGAGGCGTTCGATTCGCTCGCGGAGGAAAACGACGTCATCGTCATCGAGGGCGCCGGCAGCCCCGCCGAAATCAACCTTGCCGAAAACGACATCGTCAACATGGGGCTCGCGCGCGCCGTGTCCTCCCCCGTGCTGCTTGCGGGCGACATCGACCCGGGCGGGGTATTTGCCCAGCTCTACGGCACGGTCGCGCTTCTTGCGCCCGAGGACCGCGCGCTTTTGCGGGGGCTTGTGGTGAACAAGTTCCGCGGCGATGTGGAAATCCTGCGCCCGGGTTTGGCCCCGCTCGAGAAGATGTGCGGAGTTCCCGTCGTGGGGGTCGTGCCGTATCTTGCGCTCGACCTGGACGACGAGGACTCGCTCGCGCCGCGCCTATCTGCCCGCGAGGCGCGCGGCGTCATCGACGTCGCCGTCGTGCGTCTTCCGCATCTGTCGAACTTCACCGACTTCGACCCGCTTTCGCGCGTGCCCGGCGTGGGCGTGCGCTACGTTTCCTCGACGACCGATCTGGGCCGACCCGACCTGGTGGTGCTTCCCGGCTCGAAGACTACGCTCGACGACGCGCGCTGGCTTGCGGCTAGCGGCATCGGAGCCTGTGTACGCGCGCTTTCGGGCGCGGGCACGCCGGTGCTCGGCATATGCGGAGGCTACCAGCTTTTGGGAGACGAGCTTTCCGACCCGCACGGCAGGGAAGGCGCTGGCACCGCGCGCGGGCTCGGGCTCATCCCTGCAAGTACGGTGTTCAAGGAGGAAAAGCGCCTCGCCCAGTCGGAGCTGCGCATCACGGGCGCCCAAGGCGCGTTCTCGGTGTGGAACGGCATGACGGCGCGCGGGTACGAGATTCACGACGGCGAAACGACCGTCTTCTGCGCTCCTGCGGGCACGATTGGCGGCAAACCGGAAGGAGCGGCCTGCGGAAACGTGTTCGGAACCTATCTCCACGGCCTGTTCGACGAACCGGGGGTGGCGCTCGCCCTCGCGCGCTCGCTCGCGCGCATGCGCGGCCTGCCCGAGAGCGTCGTGGGTGCTGCGGGCGCGGCGTCCGCGGCCGATCACCGTGCGCGCGAGTTTGACCGCCTGGCCGACGTCGTGCGCGGGGCGCTCGACATGGAGTATGTCTACCGCATTATCGAGGAGGGCGTATGATCCACGTGTATCATGGCGACGGCAAAGGCAAGACCACGGCGGCGATGGGCCTCGCCCTTCGCATGCTCGCTGCAGGCCGCCGCGTCGTCGTCGTGCAGTTCCTGAAAGACGGCGAAAGCGGGGAGGTGCGCCTGCTCGCCGAGCATTTCGGCATGCCCGTGTTCGCGGGGAAGGCGTCGGACAAGTTTACCTGGTCGATGACGTCGGAAGAACTTGCCGCGACGTGCGAGCTGCACGATGGGAACCTCGCTTCCGCGCTCGCCGAGCTCGAGGGCGCGCAAGAGGGACTGCTCGTGCTCGACGAGGCGCTCGATGCGCTTTCGAAGGGGCTTGTCGACGAGGCGCTCGTGGACCGCGCGCTCGATATGTCCGCGCGCGGCGTCGAAGTAGCGCTCACCGGGCGCGCGCCTTCCCGCAAGATCGCGGAGAAGGCCGATTACATAACCGAGATGCGATGCGAGAAACATCCCTACGAGCAGGGGATATGTGCAAGAGAAGGAGTGGAGTACTAGATGGATTCCAAGGAGATGGCGCCTGGCGACATCGAGCGGCGCAGCTTCGAGATCATCACCGAAGAGCTCGGCGGCCGCACGTTCCCGCCGTTCGAAGAGCCCGTCGTGAAGCGCGTCATCCATACCACTGCCGACTTCTCGTACGCCGATTCCCTCGTGTTCACCCATGACGCCGCGCAGTGTGCGCTCGACGCACTGCGCGCAGGGGCCACGGTGCTCACCGACACGAACATGGCGCTCGCAGGCATAAGCAAGCCCGCGCTCGCGAAGCTCGGCTGCAAGGCCGTGTGCTTCATGGCCGACCCTGATGTCGCCGCGGCTGCGCGCGCCGCGGGCACGACTCGCGCCGTTGCGAGCATGGACAAAGCTTGCGGCATCGAGGGTCCGCTCATCGTGGCCGTCGGCAACGCTCCCACAGCACTTCTGCGCCTCGCCGAGCTCATGGACGCGGGGAAGATCGCGCCCGCTCTCGTCGTTGGGGTGCCGGTCGGGTTTGTGAACGTGGTCGAGGCGAAAGAGGAGCTACTCGCGCGACGCGTGCCGGCCATCGTCGCGAGGGGTCGCAAGGGCGGCTCGACCGTGGCGGCCGCCATTATGAACGCGCTACTCTACCAGATCACGCGCACAGGCGGCCCGAAGTGACGGCTCCCGCATCCGCGCCGGCGCTGCGCATCTTCGCCGGCACCACCGAGGGCCGCCTTCTGTGCGAATGGGCGAGCGGGGCGGGCATCCCCGCCCGTGTCTACGCGGCAACAGAGTACGGAGGCGAACTTTTGGGCGAGCTTCCGGACATCGAGGTGCATGCGGGCAGGCTCGACGAGGCCGACATGGAGCGCGAGCTTTCCGGCGCGCGCATCGTCGTCGACGCCACGCACCCCTTCGCTACGCTCGCAAGCGGTAACATCCGGGCCGCTTCGCTCGCCGTGGGTGCACGATGCCTGCGCCTTGCGCGCCCAGTCGAGGCGCTGCCCAAAGGCGTCGTGTCGGTCGCGTCGATCGCCTGCGCGGCGCGCTTTCTCTCCGAGAACCCGGGTCGCGCTCTTCTCACGACGGGGAGCAAGGAGCTTGCTCCCTACACGCGCGTCGCCGATTTCGCGGAGCGCTTCTTCGTGCGTGTGCTTCCGCTGCCCAGTGCTATAACGAAGTGCATCGACGCGGGGTTTTCGCCGTCGCACGTCATCGGCATGCAGGGGCCCTTCACCCGCGAGCTCAACGAGGCGATGCTTCGGCAGGTGGGCGCCCAGTGGCTTGTGACCAAGGACTCGGGAACCGTAGGCGGCACGGCCGAGAAGCTCGCCTCCGCGCGCGACGTGGGAGCGCGCTGCATCGTGGTCACCCGTCCCGCCGAGGGAGGCGGGGCCCTTTCGCTTCGGGAAGTGGAAGACGCGCTCTTACGGGAGTTCGCGCGCTAGGCGCTTGCCGCGCCTAGCGCGCCCTCCCGCCCGCGAGGAGGCGCGCCCCGAGCAAGCTCGACCCGTACAAGCCCGTCATCCATCAATAGCTCGAGGACGACGCCCAGAACTGGCGCAAACAGCCCTTCAATTAGTTGCGGTGAAATAGTGTCTGTTTTTGCTGCTAGATAGCATATTCAGTCCCTAATTCACCGCAACTTGTTGGTGGTGGCTTACTGGTAGCGTAGGCACTCCACCGGGTTGAGCTTTGCCGCGCGGCGAGCGGGGTAGAAGCCAAAGATTACGCCGATGCCGACGGAGACGGCGAAGGCCAGCAGCACCGTGGCGATTGAAAAACTCGGTGTGATTTGCCCGCTGGCTCCGAGCTCGCCAAGAATCCCGGATCCAGAGGCAAACATCGCGAGGCCCCAGGCCAGCAGATAGCCTATCAGGACACCCAGTAGGCCACCGGTGACGCACAGCGCCGAAGACTCGGCCAAAAACTGCGCGGTGATATCGCGACGACTGGCACCCAGAGCGCGGCGGATGCCGATCTCTCGAATGCGCTCAGTCACGTTGGTGAGCATCATATTCATAATGCCGATACCGCCGACAAGCAGCGAGATGCTGGCGACAGCACCCATGATGAGCGAGAAGGCGCCCATAAAGGAATTGAGGGAGTCGATAGCGCTTTTCATGGAAGTCGCCGATACACTGTCGTACTCATCATCCTCCGCGATGCCCTTCATCGCGCGCACCTTGGACTCGATGGTCTTGCAGAGTTCATCCATGTCCGTGCCCTCGGCGGCAAGTGCCGTCACGCAGGGGAATGAAGGGTTCTCGTCGCCAAATAGGCCGGAGATGGTTTCGCGTGGCATATACAAAGTGAGCGAGCCCATGGAGTCGCTGCCGCCATCAATCACGCCTACAATCTGCACCTCGCCGTTGGACACTTTGATGGTTTTTCCCAGCGCATCCTGTTCGTTGCCGTAAAGCTGATCGGCGCCGCCGCGGCTGATGAGCGCCACGCGCGAGCCTGCCTTTGACTCGACATCGGTGTAGGTGCGCCCCGCAACGAGCTTACTGGCACCCACGGCCTCGAGCATGTCGCTATCGACACCCTGTGCCATGACGGTATAGCTTTTTTCGCCGGTCTTGTACTCGGTATACGCGCTTTTGACAATGCCGATCTGTTCTATCTGCGGCACCAGTTTTTGAAGCTTCTGGACGTCAGAATCAGAGAGTTCTTGGGACGAATAGATCTGAACCATGCGAGCTGCGTTGAGGCCCAGGCTGTTGACCAAGCTGTTTTGGATGCCGCCGATGAGCGAATTCATGGCAATGACCGAGGCGATGCCGATGACAATGCCCAGGATGGTGAGCAGGCTGCGCCCCTTGTTGGCCTCGAGCGAGTGAAGGGCTTCCTGGATAAGATCGCGGGCGCTCATGCCATCACCCCTTTCGGCGGGTTGGCGGAGACGGAAATAATGGGCAGGTTATCTACGGCGCTGCGTAGGGTCCGCGGTGCATGCGGAATATACGCGCCGTCGTGAATGCGACCGTCGCGGATGGTCACGGCACGGTCGGCCTCGGCGGCGATGCCGGGGTCGTGTGTGATAAGCACGATGGTTTTGCCGCGCTCCTGGAGCTTGTGGAAGGTTTCCATGACGAGCGCTCCCGTGGCGGAGTCCAGGTTGCCCGTCGGCTCGTCGGCCAAAATGATGGGTGGATCGTTGACAAGGGCGCGCGCGATGGCGACGCGCTGCATCTGTCCGCCCGAGAGCTCGGATATGCGGTGGTCCCAATGGTCGACGGGCAGCGTGACGGCCTGCAGTGCGTGCACGGCGCGCATCTCGCGCTGGCTGCGCGGCACATTGGTGTAGGACAGCGGCAGAATGACGTTTTCGATCACCGTCAGGCGCGGCAGCAGATTAAAGCTCTGAAAGACAAAGCCGATGCTCAGCGCTCGCACCTCGGTGAGCTCGTCATCGTCGAGCTCGGCGACGTTGAGCCCTTGCAGGAAGTAATCGCCCACCGTCGGTTTGTCCAGGCAGCCCAGGATGTTCATGAGCGTCGACTTGCCTGAGCCCGAGGGGCCGGTGATGGCAACGAACTCTCCGGGATCTACTGCCAGGCTCACGTTATGCAGGATGTGGGCGCAACCGGCCTCGCTCTCAAAGATGCGGTGCACGTTGCGGATGTCGATGACGGGACGCATTACTTGCCCTCGTCGGCAGGCATGTTGTCGCCGCCGTCTGCCGTCATTCCTGTGCCGGTATCCGTCACGATGGTGTCGCCGTCGCGTAGCTTGGTAACCGGGACGTCTGGATTGATCTCGTTGCCCTGGTCGTCGCGCTTGACCTGCGTCTTACCGACTACAGCCTCGTTGTCGTTTTGCGTCACGACGGTCACCTTCACGCGGCGCGTCTTTTTACCCTCCGAATCGGTGGCCAAATTGACGTAATAGTGCTCGCCATCTTCGGTCATCAGCGCCATGGTCGGCACCATCACCGCGTCGTCGAGCTTCTCGGTCACTACCGAGACCTCGGCAGTCATACCCGGCTTAAGGCGACTGTCAGGTGCTTCGATGAGGATGTCGACGTTAAAGGTCACGCTGCCGCCGCTCCCGGAGGAGGAGTCGGAGTTTGCCACCGAGGCGATAGCCGTGACGGTGCCCTGGCTCACGATATCGGGAAACGCGGGATAGGTCACGTTGGCGCTTTGGCCCACGGCAATTTTGGCGATATCCTTTTCGCCCACCTGAACCGTCACCTTCATCTTGGACAGGTCGGCGATCTGCATGCACTGCTTGCCGCCGCTCGTATCGCTTTCGCCCATGATCATGCCGCCTGTTACCGTGGCGCCCACCTTGGCGTTGAGCTCCACGATGCTGCCCGAGCTCGGGGCCGTGACCGTACGGCTGGCGGCCTTGGCGTTCGCCTGATCGAGGTTTGCCTGGGCCGATGTGAGGCTGCGCTGCGCGGCCGATACGGCGTTCGTGTCCGCTGATGCGGCGGAGATGCCAGCCGCTGCGGAACCTCCGTCGACGTCCGTCGTTGGGTTGGCCTGCGCGGCAGCTGCGGCTTTCTGCGCGTTGGCGAGGTCTTCTTGAGCGGCTGCAACTGCACGCTGCGCCTCGGCAACGTTGCGATCGAGCTCGTCGTTTTTAATGGTCATAAGCACGTCGCCCTCGTTGACGGATTGGCCTGCCTGCACGTTGATCGAATCGACCGTGCCGTCGACAGAAGGGGAGACCACTGAGGACGAAATGGGTTTGAGCTGGCCTTTTGCCTCGACCGTTGTGCTAAACGTGCCCTCGGTCACCATGTCGGTCACCGGTCCGTTGGTGCCTGCGGGTTGCGCGTTGATGACCAGCGTTGCGATGATGGCAATGAGCGCGATGGCAACAACGACACCGACGGCGATACCGCGTCGGATGAGCTTTTTGCGCCGACGCTCGGCACGCTTTGCCTTGAGCTTTGCATAGGCTTCTTCATCGGAGATATCGGTCGAATCGTCGAGACTCGTTTGGGGCTGCTTGGTGTCTGCAGCGCTGATAATCGGCAGGGTCTCGGTGGCATCTTGGGGCATGCGATCGGAATCGTCAGGACCCGGATTGATCGTGGGGACCTTGGACATAGCGTCTCCTTTATCGATATGGCTCCGATAAGTATATACGCCCGTCGCGATAGGCGGGCGTATAGAAGTTGCGGATGACGGTACTGTAAGTTTTGTCGCCGTGCTGTTTACTTGTTGTAGACGTTAGCTGCGTTACGAGTGCACGACCACGCAGAGGCCGACTTTGATGCGCTCGTGGAGCGACTTGGCATCGGCCAGGCGCAGGTTGATGCAACCGTGGCTGCCGCACCACTTGTACGACTCGGCATTATCGAAGCTCTTGTCGTTTTGCCAGGTGGCGTCGTGGAATCCGACCATATTGCCCTCGAACGGCATCCAATAGCTGACCGGGCTCTCGTATTTGGGCTTGCCGGTCTCGGGGTCCTTGGCACCGATAAGCTTGCTGGCGCCATTGTTGCTGTTGATCTGCCATACGCCCTCGGGGGTGGCGTCCTCTCCCGGCTTGCCAGAAATAAAGTTGGCCTCCCACACGATGTTGCCGCTCTCGTCGTAGTAGCGCGCATGCTGCTCGGACAGGTCGACGTCGATATAGGCCTTCCAGTCGGGCTCGCCCTTGGCGGTAAATGTGTCGGCCTTCTGGTAGTACTTGATCTCGATTTCGCCGGTCTGCTTGTTGTTAATGGCGTCCTCGACCTGCTTGGCGAGCGAGCTGCTGTCGATGGACCAACCAAAGTCACCGCCTTCGACGGCACACTGCTTGCCATCGGCGCGCGTCCACCAGCGAGTGGAGCCCACGGTATTAAAGCCGTTGGCGAGCTCGGCTGCCCAACTGCTGATCTGCGACGTATCGAGCGTGGGGTTGGCCGGATCGGCAAAGCTGATCCACTGCAATACGGAGCCGCCATCAACCTTGCCGGCATCTTCGCCGTTAAGCTTGAGGGTCACGTTGACGCCCAAGAAGTTATTGGCGGCATCGCATGCGGCCTGAATCTGATCATCGGTCAGCGTTCCATTGAGCGGCTCATAGGCATCGTTGCCGAGCTTGGAAAGATCTACGGTCTCGGCCAGCGAGGCAAGCTCGAGCTCGGCATACTTAATGACATGCTCGCGGTTGAGTTTTTCGTTGGAGCGCGCCTTTTCGACGGTAAACTTGCCGGCCTGCTCGTCATAGGAGCTATTGGCCTCGAACGTGCCCGAACGGCCCTCGTTAAACTCATCGATGGCGGTGCCCAGATCCTTCTCAAACTGCTTTTGGTCAAAGGTATCGGAGAGCATGTACAGGTCGACGTCTTGATCAAGATCTACTTCGTTGGAGGTAGCGGTTGTTTTGGTCTTGCCGCTTAAGGATTCTACAAGGCGAACCGGCCATACAAAGGCTTCGTTGTGGTTGATGATCTCTTTTGCGGCAGCTTCGCCGTCGACGATGGGCTCATCGGACTCGGGCTGATAGGTCCAGCTAAAGTCATCGCCCGCCACGGTGAGCTTATAGTGCTTCCACGCCGAGTTGACCTTGGTGGCGGCAGACGAAGCGTTTGAGAACGAGACGTCGACGCCGGCGATGGTGGTGTTGGGGTAGGCTACCTGCGAAAACGCTACGACGCCTACGATATAGACAATGACGATAAGACCCAGGAGGACAAAGAGCGTCGTCTTTTTGCCCGACTTATTGTTCCCGGTAGGTTTGCGCGCGGGGCCGCGATCGCCTCGACCGTGCACGTGGGGCTGCTTGGGCGCATTGCCGTTTGCCTGGCGCTGCTGACGTGGCTGACGCTGCTGGTTCGGGCGTTGGGAAGCGTTTGCCGCACCACGCTCCTGACCGTGGCTCGGCGCGATAGGACGCGGCGACTGAACGCCACCGGTGTGCCTGCTCGGCTGCTGCGGATCGGGAATCAGTTGAGTTCGATCGTTTTGCGACATCGTATGCATATCCTTCGAATTTCGCCTTGCGGCTCATCGTGTTTTTACTGGGCTTGCATTATAGCGATTACCTAGTTGTTTGTGGTACGGAAACGGTGGCATTCAAAAGAGGTGGGACATTTGTCCCACTATCGAGTCGTTCTTGGTCACTACCCGCACACACCGCATTTTGCACAGGCCGAAAGTGCGGCCGGAGCCTGTGCGATGCCGCCCTTTGCCGTCTCGCGCAGCGTGGCCGGCAGGGCGTGGCCAACCGAGAGCATGACGTGTGCCATCTGGTCAAACGGCACCAGGCTCTTAATGCCGGCGAGGGCGAGTTGTGCGGAGCTAAAGGCGGCTGCCACGCCGATGGCGTTGCGGTTTTGGCAGGGCACCTCCACGAGGCCACCGACGGGGTCACAAACGAGGCCCAGCAGATTACTCAGCGCGATGGAACTGGCGTCGAGCGCCTGCTCGGGTGTGCCGCCGAGCATCTGCACTAGCGCGGCGGCGGCCATGGCGGCCGCACTTCCGACCTCGGCCTGACAGCCGCCCTCGGCGCCGGCAACGCAGGCGCTCGTGGTGAGGTTGAGGCCGATGGCGGCGGCGCAGTAGAGCGCGTCCATCACCTGCTCGTCGTCGAGCTGCAGGTGGTCGGCGAGTGCCAGCACACAGCCGGGGACGACGCCCGCGGATCCTGCCGTCGGAGCTGCGACGATTACGCCCATCGTGGCCGAGCGCTCGAGCACGGCCATGGCGCGGGCCACGGCGTCAGTCTGGACGGCGCCCATTAAATTGGAGCTCAGGTCGTTGCGGCCGGTGGCATCGACAAGCTTGGCCTCGCCGCCGATAAGCCCGCCGAGCGAGCGCTGCGGATTGACGATAGGGGCCGTGGTCTCCTCGCGCATGACGTCGAGCACGCGGCGCATGGCGGCGACGGCGTGGGCCTCGCCGGTCAGGCGCGCCTCGCGAACGGCCATGACGGCGCCGATGCTGAGCCCCAGTTCCTCGCACGCATCGAGCAGCTGCTCGCCGTCGTCGAAGATTTCCTTGGCCGAGACGCCGGGGGAGAGCGACGAAGCAGAACCGGGGAGCTCGATAAAGGTCGCGTAATCGACATTGTCGAGCTTACGCAGCATCGGGACAACAGTGTCGTCGGGCGCGCCGTCGGTCTCAAAGACGGAGTAGGCCTGGCCGCCCACTTCGGTGCGGTAGGTGCGGCAGAAGGCGATGTTCACGTGTGCGTAGGCGAGCAGGTTGGTGAGCGCGGCGAGCACGCCGGGGACGTCCTTGTGCGCCACGAAGAGCGTTGAGTACATGCCCGAGATGTCAACGCCGACGCCGTTAATGCGGCTGATGCGCATCTTGCCGCCGCCCAGGCTCTCACCGCGGACCTGTGCCGTCGCACCCGTGTCGTCGACCATGTCAATGTCGACGGTGTTGGGGTGGATGGAGGCGTCGTCGCCCTTGATGTCAAAGTGATATTCGAGGCCCTGCTCGCTTGCGAGGTCAAAGGCCTGCTTGATGTTCTCGTCATCGGTGTCGAGGCCCAGGATGCCCGCGACGAGCGCACGATCGGTGCCGTGGCCGCGGTAGGTGTGGGCAAAGGAGTTCCACAGGCCAAAGGTGACCTTAGTGATGCGGCCTTCCAGCAGGCTGGCGGCAACTTGGGCGCAGCGCAGGGCGCCGGCGGTGTGCGATGAGCTGGGGCCGACCATGACGGGGCCCAAGATCTCGAATGCCGAGGTCGTAGCTAGTGTTTGTGGCTTGCCTGCCATATGCGCTCCTGTTCTATCCCGTCGTCCCGAGGGGCGGGGCATAAGGTCGCCTGCTCGGACAGTCCTGACTCGCACGGAGAGCACATTAAGTGCTCTCCGGCTCGTGCGGAACTCGCGATCAAACTTATGCCCCGCCCCTCGGGACTAAGGATACATGGTTGGAGTGCCCGTGCTGCAAAATTCATTAGCTAGTGACGCAGCGTTGGCTCATATCGAAACATCTTCACTACCGGATAAATAAAAAAGAAGTACCGCTTGGGGGCGGTACTTCTTTTGAAAGCGTGTGCGTGTTGTGACCTTGGTGGTTCCCAATTACAGTCCGCAGGCTGCTTTGAGTTCTTCGACTCGGTCGGTCTTCTCCCAGGTAAAGTCGGCGTCTTCGCGGCCGAAGTGGCCGTAGGCTGCCGTCTTCTCGTAGATCGGTCGACGCAGGTCCAGGTCGCGGATGATCGCGCCCGGGCGCAGATCGAAGGTCTTCTCGACGGCCTCGACGATCTTGTCCTCGGCAACATGCGCGGTACCGAAGGTGTCGACCATGATTGAGAGGGGCTTGGAAACGCCGATGGCGTAGGCAAGCTCGACTTCGCAGCGGTCGGCCAGACCGGCGGCGACCACGTTCTTGGCGACCCAGCGCGCGGCATACGCGGCGGAGCGGTCAACCTTGGTGCAGTCCTTGCCGCTAAAGGCGCCGCCGCCGTGACGGCCGTAGCCGCCGTAGGTGTCGACGATGATCTTGCGGCCGGTGAGGCCCGTGTCGCCCATGGGGCCGCCCACGACAAAGCGACCGGTGGGGTTCACGTAGATGTCCGCGTTGTCCCACGGCATGTTCTCGGCGGCCATGACCGGGGTGATGACGTGTTCGATGAGGTCGGCCTTGATCTTGCCCATGTCCTCAATCTCGGCGGCGTGCTGCGTGGAGATGACGATGGTCGTGACCTCCACGGGCTTACCTTCCTCGTAGCGCACCGTGACCTGGGTCTTGCCGTCGGGGCGCAGGTAGGGCAGGGTTCCGTCATGGCGCACGGCAGCCAGGCGCTCGGCCAGGCGGCTTGCCAGGTAGTGCGGCATGGGCATGAGGGTCTTGGTCTCGTTGGAGGCATAACCGAACATCATGCCCTGGTCGCCGGCGCCGATCAGGTCGATCGGGTCGGTGGTAGCGCCGGTCTGGGTCTCGAAGGACTCGTCAACGCCCTGGGCGATATCGGGCGACTGCTCGTGGATGAGGCTCATAACGCCGCAGGTGTCGCAGTCAAAACCGAACTTGGCGCGGTTGTAGCCAATGCGGCGGATGACGCCGCGGGCGATTTCCTGTACGTCGACGTAGGCCTGGGTGCGAATCTCGCCGGCGACGATGACGGTGCCGGTGGTCACGAGGGTCTCGCAGGCGCAGCGGACGTTCTCCACGTTGGCAGGCACGCCGTTGGGGGCGATGTAGCCCTGCTCCTGGAGCTCTATTTCTTTGGCGAGGATTGCGTCGAGGACGGCGTCACTGATCTGGTCAGCGATCTTATCGGGATGACCTTCGGTCACCGACTCCGACGTAAAAACAAAGGACCCGTGTTGGGGTGGAATGGAACGAAGTTCTTCTGACATGATTGTCCTTTCAAAAACGTGTCCCGGCGACCGTTACCATTCCGCCGGGCTCTCTATGCAAGGGCACATCATAGCGCGTAAATCAAACATTCACACCCTTTCCGCACCTACTCATTGGGGACAGACTTAAATGACCAGCCTTACCTAAGTGCCGACAGGTTGCCCAAAGACTGATCATTTAAGTCTGTCCCCAATGACTGGGTCGGTGCCCTTTGTGCGGAGGTTGCTTTGATGCTTTATACTGGTGCGGTTAGACATCCATCCTGCAATCGAGGAGATTTCCATGGCATCAGACGTTCGCGTCCGCTTTGCACCCTCACCGACGGGCAAGCTGCACATCGGCGGCGCCCGCACCGCTATCTATAACTGGGCTTTCGCCCGTGCTAACGGCGGCACGTTCATCCTGCGCATCGACGACACCGATCCCACCCGCTCCACCGACGAGAACACGCAGATCATCCTGCGCGCCATGCGTTGGCTGGGCCTGGACTGGGACGAGGGTCCCGAGGTAGGCGGCGACTTTGGCCCCTACGCCCAGACTGAGCGCCTGGACCTGTACAAGCAGGCCGCCCAGAAACTTTGGGACGAGGGCAAGGCCTATCCCTGCTTCTGCACCAAGGAGCAGCTCGACGCCGACCGCAAGGCCGCGCAGGAGCGCAAGGACCCCTTCCAGGGCTATCAGCGTCGTTGCCGCGATCTTGATCCCGAGGAGGCCCGCCGCCGCATCGAGGCCGGCGAGTCCTACGTCCTGCGCATCAGGGTGCCCGAGGACCGCGGCGACGTCGTCATCCACGACGCCGTTCACGGCGAGGTGACCTTCGACGCCAAGGAGCTCGACGACTTTGTCATCTTCCGCTCCGATGGCACGCCCACGTACAACTTTGCGACCGTCGTCGACGACGCCATGATGAAGATCACCCATGTCATCCGCGGCGACGACCACCTGTCCAACACCCCGCGCCAGGTCATAGTCTACGAGGCCCTCGGCGCGCCCGTGCCCACGTTCGCCCACATCTCCATGATCCTGGGCGCCGACGGCAAGAAGCTCTCCAAGCGCCACGGCGCAACTTCGGTGGAGGAGTACCGCGACGCCGGCTACCTTTCCGACGCCTTCGTCAACTACCTGGCGCTGCTCGGCTGGTCGCTCGACGGCGAGACCACGATCATCCCGCGCGATGTTCTTGCTAGCAAGTTCTCGCTCGACCGCATCTCCAAGAACCCGGCGACCTTCGACCCCAAGAAGCTCGACTGGGTCAATGCCGAGTACATCAACGGCATGTCCGATGCCCAGTTTGCCGACGAGATCATGGTCCCCGAGCTGCACGAGGCGGGTCTCATCGAGGGCAACGTCGAGTACGGCGAGGATTGGATCGATGCGCTTGCCGCCATCGTCAAGCCGCGCACCAAGATGCCGGCCGACGCCGTGACCGTCGCCGCTCCCATCTTTGCTACGGCCGAGACGCTCGAGTATGACGAGAAATCCGTCAACAAGGGCCTGGCCAAGGAAGGCATGGGTGCCATCCTGGACGCCGCCAAGGCCGCGCTCGAGGGCGTGGACGAGTGGACTGCCGAGGCCATCGACGCCGCGCTTGAGCCGCTGCCCGAGCAGATGGACCTTAAGAAGCGCGTGGTGTTCCAGGCCGTGCGCGTCGCCGTTTGCGGCAACATGGTGAGCCCTCCGCTGGGCGAGACCATGGCGCTCGTCGGCCGTGACGACTGTCTGGCGCGTATCGACCGCGCCCGCACGATGGCGCTGTAGTCGCTGCGCAAACGTTTGTATCCGAGCCCCGTTCACCCGAGCGGGGCTCTTGTTTCTGTAGACGTATGGGATAGGAGGTGCTGGGGCCATGGCCGAGCAACTTTCGCTGTTTGGTTCGCCAGAACCGGAGGAAGCTCCGAAGTCCGCGGCTCCTGCCGCCGCCCCGGCGCAGCCCGAGCCCGCACCCGAACCCGTCGCCGCCTATGCGAGCGTAGTCCTCGACATCCCGACGCGTGCACTGTCCGAGCCGTTTGCTTACGGCATTCCGCAGTCACTCGCCAACGATGGTCAGATCGGCTCCACCGTCCTAGTTCATTTTGGCAACCGTGCGGCCGCGGGCTACATCGTCGACATCGCGCCCGAGCTGGCCGACCTGCAAGGTTACGACGCTCTCGATCCCGCGCGTATCAAGCCTATCGAGGCTATCCTCAGCAAGCCGCTCTTTACCGCAGAGGCCGCCCGTATCGCACGCTGGATGAGCCGCGAGTACGTCGCAACGCTTTCCGAGTGCCTGCGCCTGTTTTTGCCCCCGGGTGGAAGCCCGCGCGTGGTCAAGGGCGACGACGGCGTGTGGACGGTTGAACGTCCCGCCGTCAAGCCTATCCAAAACCGCTGGGTCATGCTCACGCCCGAGGGCTTTGACTATACGCCGCCCAAGACCGCGGTCCGCCAGCGCCAGCTCATCGAGGCGCTGCGGTGCGGCCCGGTCACGACGCGTGACCTCAACCTGCTCTATAACAGCATGTCGGCTACCATCAAGGCGCTCGAAAAACGCGGCGTCGTGGTGGTGGAGGAGCGCCGTGCGTGGCGTGGCTGCAATGAACAGACCACGCTCTCCTCGGCAAGCGGCAAAGCGCCGGTCTCCCTTACCAGTGGCCAGCAGCAAGCACTTGCTCAGATCGAGCGTGCCCGTCTGGACGCTCATGGCGACGTGGTGCTGGTAGACGGCGTCACCGGCTCAGGCAAAACCGAGGTCTACCTCTCCGCCATCGAGCGCGTGCTCGCAGCCGGTCGCTCTGCCTGCGTGCTGGTGCCCGAGATCTCACTGACGGCCCAGACCGTCGGCCGCTTTCGCTCGCGCTTTGGCGAGACGGTCGCGGTTTTCCACTCGCGTCTTTCGGCTGGCGAGCGTCTGGACCAGTGGGATATGGTCGCCAGCGGTGCGGCCCGCGTGGTGGTCGGCGCCCGCTCGGCTCTCTTTTGCCCGCTCAGCGACTTGGGCCTCATCATCATCGACGAGGAACACGAGACAAGTTACAAGCAGGGCTCCAGTCCGCGCTACCACGCGCGCGAGGTGGCGGCCGAGATGGCGCGGCGCTATCGCTGCCCGCTCGTGTTGGGCTCTGCCACGCCTTCTGCCGAGGCCCTCGACCGCTGCCGTCGTGGCACGTATAACGGTGCCACTTGGACGCGTGTCGAGATGCCCGAGCGCCCGGGACACGCCGTGCTTCCCACGGTCCGCATTGCCGACCTGCGCCGTGCGTTTTCTCACGGCAGCCGCTCCATGTTCTCAAAACCCTTGATGGAGGGCTTGGAGCGTGTGGTCGAGCGCCGCGAGAAGGCCGTGCTGCTGCATAACCGCCGTGGCTTTGCGCCGTTCCTGATGTGTCGCGAGTGCGGCTGCGTTCCCACCTGCAACCACTGCTCCACCGCGCTTACGTATCACGAGCGCACGCACACGCTGCAATGTCACACATGCGGATCCTCCTGGCGCGTGCAGCCGTATCCCGCGCCCACGAGTCGTTGCCCCAAATGTGGCAGTCGTTACCTGGCAAAAATGGGGCTGGGCACGCAGCAGATCGAGGACGCACTGCACCAGATGCTGCCCGAGGACGTCGCCATCATCCGCATGGATGCCGATTCCACGCGCGGCAAGGATGCGCACAAAAAGCTGCTCGAGCAGTTCGATGCGGCCGATTGCGCCGTGTTGCTGGGCACCCAAATGATCGCCAAGGGTCTCGACTTTCCCGAGGTCACGCTCGTGGGCGTGGTCAATGCCGACTTCGCCCTCAAGCTGCCGGACTTCCGCGCAGGGGAGCGCGCCTACGATCTGCTGGAGCAGGTGGCGGGCCGCGCCGGCCGCGGCGATCGTCCCGGCGAGGTCATCATCCAGACCTATCTGCCCGAGGATCCGGTCATTCGCGCCGTCGCCGAGCACGACCGTTCTATCTTTACCGACTACGACCTTGACCAGCGGCGCGACGCGCTGTATCCGCCCTTTGTGCGCCTGGTCAACATTTTGGTGTGGTCGACGAACGCGGATGACGCGCAGGACTACATTGGGCGCATTGCAAAGCTTCTTAAGCGCCGCTGGCATGCCGCCGCGCCCGACTTTTTGAGGGCGGGGAGTGCCATGCCGCAGGTGCTGGGCCCGGCTTCGTGTGTAATCGAGAGAGCCAAGGACCGTTACCGCTTCCATCTGCTTGTGAAGTCGCCCGTGGGGTACCATGTCTCTGATGATATCGACGCCTGCCTCAAAGAGGTGGGCTCTGTGCGCGGCGTGAGCGTGAGCGTTGACGTCGACGCCTATGATTTGATGTAACAACCCGAAAGGATGGCCATGGAAGCCAACGGAATCGTACTGTCGCCCGACCCGCGCCTGCGTCAGGAGTGCGCCGTCATCGAGGAGATCACCCCAGCGATCGAGGCGCTTGCCGAGAAGATGAAGAAGATGATGTTCGAGAACGGCGGTTGCGGCCTTGCTGCCCCGCAGATCGGCGAGCTCATCCAGCTCGTCACCATCGACTGCGACTACACCGACAAGAACGACTATGACCCGTACGTGCTCATCAACCCCGTGATCGTGGAGCAGAGCGACCATCTGGTGCCGTTTAGCGAGGGCTGCCTGTCCATCCCTGGCATTAGCTGCGAGATCGAGCGTCCCGACCATGTCGTCGTCGAGGCGTACGACTTGGACGCAAACCTGATTCGCTACGAGGCTACGGGCGACCTGTTCTGCGTGTGCCTGCAGCACGAGATCGATCACCTGCACGGCAACACCATGTTCGAGCGCCTTAAGCCTATGCAGAGGATCAAGGCCGTCAAGGAGTACCAGGACGCCCTGGCCCGCGGCGCTCGACCGGGCGAGACTGAGTAGGTTTGTCCGTCCCCGGGGCGCCCGCCTATATCATCCCGTGCTCAAACATTCTCGCTGCGCTGCGAAACTGCGCGCGGGACGATATAGGCGGGCGCCCCGGGGACTACGTTGACGCTGCTTGTCTCGCCCAGGTGCCGTCGGGCCAGGGATGGGCGTCTTCGCTGATAGGTGCTTTGTTGGAAGAGCTGCTTTTATTGCGGCTCTTTCTTTGGTTTTGGGTATATTTGTTCTTGTTGAATTGTTATTGCGGATGGCCTGGGAACCTTGCTTTCCGCTGTTCTTTGTAGCCGTCTCGGCTTTGGTTGAGGGGAGACGATCTTTATGCGTATTGTGTTTATGGGTACGCCTGATTTTGCTGTGCCTTCTTTGACTTCGCTTGTTGAGGCTGGGAATGAGATTGCGCTTGTTGTTACTCGTCCTGATGCTGTTCGCGGGCGTGGTAAAAAGTTGGAGCCGTCTCCTATTAAGGCCAAGGCGCTTGAGCTGGGGTTGCCGGTTGTTGAGGCTAATCGTATGACGCCTGAGGTTGTTGAGGTGCTCCAGGCTGCCCAGGCTGATATTTTCTGTGTGGCTGCCTATGGTTGCATTTTGCCCGATGAGGTGCTGCATATGGCGCCGCTTGGTATTGTGAATGTTCATGCTTCGCTGCTGCCTCGTTGGCGTGGGGCTGCTCCTATTCAGCGTGCGATTCTCGCTGGTGATGAGGTTGCTGGCGTTTCTATCATGCGCATTGGGCACGGCGTGGATACTGGTGCTTATTGTGCTCAGGCTTCCACGTTGGTTTCCGGTAAGCATGCTGAGGCGCTGACCATGGAGCTTGGTGAGCTTGGCGGCAAACTGCTGGCTGATACGCTTCCTTCTCTTGCCGATGGCACCGCCGTGTGGACTGAACAGGATGAGGCGCTCGTCACCCATGCTGCCAAGATTTCCAAGCAGGAGATGCGCTTGGATCCGCAGATGGCGGCGCTTGATTGCGTGCGTCATGTGCTGGCTTCGTCCGATACCGCGCCTGCTCGTTGCGTGATTGCCGGCAAGACCGTGCGCGTGCTCGATGCTGCGGCGGCTGATGTGTCGCTCGGCGAGGGTCAGGTTCTCGTTAAGGCCAAGCGTGTTTACCTGGGCCTTTCTGATGGCTCGGCTGAACTGCTCGAGGTTAAGCCTGATGGCAAGCGTGCTATGACTGCTTCTGCTTGGGCTGCTGGCCTGCAGGGTGCCGATCTTATCTGGGGTGTTTTGTCATGAGCAAGCTGTCTCCCGCGCGCAAGCTTGCGCTCGATGTGCTGATGGAGGCCGATCGCCGCGGCATGTATGCGCGCGACGTGCTGTCCTCTCGCGCATCGGCCAAGGCCATTGACCAGCGCGATTCTGCGTTTGCCGCTCGCCTGGCACTCGGTGTTGCCGCCACGCAGGGTATTTTGGACGAGTTGCTCGATCAGTTTCTCGATAAGCCCAAAAAGGTTGCGCCGCGTGTTCGCATGGCGCTTCGTATCTCGGCCTTCGAGATGCTCTATCTGCATACGCCGGGCCGCGTTGCCGTAAGTCAGGGAGTTGAGCTCGTTCGCAGTGGTGCTAAGTCCGCCGCTGGCTTAGCCAATGCTGTATTGCATAAGGTTGCGGACAATGTTGTGGACTTTGCTACTGCGTCCGATGTGGATGAGTCTGAGCGACGCTTGGTTCGCCTGTCTCGCCTGATGGGCTTGCCGCGATGGCTGTGCGCTCGCATTATGGCATCGTTTGACACGCCAGAGGGTGCGCTTAACTTTGCCGGCAATCTGGCCCCCGCGCCGCTGGCTCTGCATGAGAACGCCTTTGCGACTAATCCCGATCCGTATATCTCGCAGCTCGTCGCGCCTGTCTTCCCGGGCTGTCATGCCCCGGTTGATGCCCAGGTTACCGTTTCGTCGGGCGTATTTGAGCGCGCTGCTGCCGTGGCCTCGGATCTTAACGCCCAGCTCATCGCCACAGCTGCCACGCGCCCTGGAAGCTGCCTTGAGATTGGTGCCGGTCGTGGCACCAAGACCTATGTGATGATGTGCCAGGCCAAGCGTGCGGGCTATGAGCGTCAGCATACGGCGCTCGATTTGCATGATCGCAAGTGCGATCTGAATCTCGCTCGCCTGCATAAGGCCGGTATTCAGGGCGTTCGTACGGTTTCGGGTGATGCCTGCGAGCTTGATGAAGTACTGACGTCGTTTGATGCCATGCTTGGCGAGCCGGTTAAGTTCGACACAGTCTTTATCGATGCGCCGTGTTCTGGCACCGGAACCATGCGTCGTCATCCAGAGATCCCGTGGCGCCTGACCGAAAAGGATGTGACGGTTGAGCTTCCCAAGCTGCAGCTGACGATGCTCAAAGAGGCTGCTGCGCGCGTGGCTGCCGGCTGCGAGCTCATCTATGCCACCTGCTCGGTCTTTGACGAGGAGAACATGCAGGTGGTGGACGCTTTCCTGAACTCTCCCGAGGGCACCGGTTTTAGCCTGGAGCCGCTCTCCGAGGCGCAGATTCTGCAACTCCCCGAGTTCGATCAGGCCAAGAAGCTCGTATCCGTACGCCAGAACGATCGAGGCCTCTTCCAAAGCGTGCCGGTAAACGCCGACTCCTACGACGGCCACTTCTGCGCCCGCCTGGTCCACAAGTAACGACTAAGTTGCGGTGAAAAAGGGATTGAATAGCAGCTTCTGCCCGCCAAACAGTCCTTATTTCACCGCAACTCATAAGGAAACCTGGGCAGCTAAAGAATCAGCCCCGCGATTGGTGTTGGCGCGGGGCTGATTGGTTTCTAGTGGCTGTGCGGGCAGTTGGCGCAGCAGCCGCTGGTGGCGCTGGTGCTGGAGCCGCCGCTGCGCTGGTCGGTGTTGTAGAAACCGCTGCCGTCGAACTTGATGCCGCTGGCCGAGAACGTCTTGGATGCCGGAGCGCCGCAGCTGGGGCACACGACCTCGGGACTCTCGGACATGGGATGCTCAACCTCAAACACGTTGCCGCAGCTCGAGCACTTGTAATCGTAGCGCGCCATAATACTTCCTTTTCAGCACAAAGCGGGCAGATCACTCTGCCCGCATAAATTCAAACGTCTGTAACTGTACCCTATATCGGGCGTTTTATCACGCTTCGCCCCAGAATCCATGCGTGTTGCGCAGGAGCTGTGCGGTTTTGCCCTCAGCGGCTGCAACGTCGGCCTCGTCAGCCTGCCAGGTCCAGTTGCCCGTGGCCACGCCCGGTACGTTCATGCGCGTGTCGTCGCCAAGCCCCAGCACGTCCTGCAGCGGCATCATCACCAGGGGAGCGTCGCTTGTCAGCGCGTCGCTCATCAGCTTGGCTGCCACCTCAACACCGCTCGGCTCGTCGCCGCCCGCAAAGGAGCGCGTGCACCAACCCGCGAGCGTCGACGTGTCATGCGTCGATGTGTACAGGATCTTGCCGGGCGTAGGGTGCACGCCGCAACGAACGTCGTAATCGCTAAACTCCAGTACGTCCATACCGGGGAAGCCGCAAGTCGAAGCCATGGCGCGAACGCCGGGCGTCAAATAGCCCAGGTCCTCGGCGATAAAGTTGAGCGGCCCCAGCTCGTCATAGGCGGTCTGGAACAGGTCCTTGCCCGGACCCGCCAGCCAGCGGCCGTCGGCGCAGGCCTTGCCGGCGGGAATGCTAAAGTAGCTGTGGAATCCCAGGAAGTGATCCAGACGCACGCGGTCGTAGAGCGAGAACGCGCGACGCAGGCGATCCATCCACCAGCTATAGCCGTTCTGCTTCATGTGGTCCCAGCGGAACGTTGGGTTGCCCCACACCTGACCCTCGGGTGCAAAGTTGTCGGGTGGCGCACCGGAGATCTCGATTGCCTTGCCGGTATCGGACAGCCAGAAGTTCTCGGGTTCGCTCCACGCATCTGCCGAATCGTCGGACACGTACATAGGAATATCGCCGATGACCTCGATGCCCTTCTTGTGTGCATAGTTCATGAGCTCGCACCAAGCCAGGTCAAAGCGGTACTGCATGTACGCCTGAAGCTCGGCCTCGTCGTGGAAGCGCTTGTCGTCGATCAGATGCTCGTTGTAGCGCGCGACATCTGCCGGCCAATCGTGGCGCGACTCGCCCTCAAAGTACTTCTTAACGGCCATGTAGACGCAGTATTTCTCGAGCCAATCGGCATTTCGATGTTTAAACGCGGTGTACAGCGGATCGGCATCCTCGCCGCCGCGGGCCTTCCAAGTCTCAAAGTCGGCGGCAAGCTCCTCGTGGCTCTCGGGCAGTAGGTCGATATTGCCTGCAAAGGCCGAAGGACCGGCGTAAGGGGAGCGGAAGAAGTCCGTGGGGTTGACGGGGAGAACCTGCCAGTAGCGCATGCCCATGGCGGCCAGATGGTCGATAAAGCGACGCGTGGGCGCGCCGATTGTACCGGGCTTGCCGTCGTCGGTGGGCACCGAGGTGATATGGCACACAACACCCGCGCCGTGATCGAGCGGCTCCTGCAGGCGCTGCTCTGCATGGTGATAGATAATCGACGAGCCCAGCGGATACAGATCGAGCGTGACCGTACCGTTGTGGATCTCGCACTCGTGACCGCTAATCACATCGCTCGCGCATTCGCCGAGCGCTGGAATGGTCACGCGATGCGAATTGCGCAGGCTGCGGTTGATGATAACCGTCGCGGACTCGCCATCCTTGCCCGTGCGGTTGTATGCCAGCACCTCGTCGTTGAGCGCGAAGGCCTTGATCTCGCCGTCGATCATAAACGGCAGTGCGCGGCGTACGGCGGAGGCGTTTTTGACAATAGCCAGCGTGTCGAAGTCGTGCAGTTGGTCCTTGGTCGGCAGGGTGCGGCGGTTGCCCGGATCGGTTAGACCCTCCAGGCCGTATTCGTCGCCGTAGTAGATCGAAGGCACGCCGGGGAAGGTCATCTGCATGAGCGTGGCGAGCCAAAAACGGCTCTTGGCTAGGCCCATCGAGTTCTCGTCCAGGCGCCATTTGCTGCGCTCGCACTCGGGCAGCTGCGACTCGTCGGGGCCGCCGCCGAGCACCGAGATAATGCGCGGACGGTCGTGGCTCGAAAGCAGATTAAGTGCGCAGGACAGGGCCTCACGGGGATAGTTCTCGCGCAGGGTTTCGATATCCTCGGCTGCCTGGTAGGCGTTCTTGTAGCCCATCAAAAAGCCGATGACCATGTCGCGGAAGGGGTAATCCATAGCAGAGTCCAACTCGGAGCCCTGTAGGTAGCGACGCAGATGGCCGTAGCTGATCTTGTTGGAGGCATCTTCCCAGACCTCGCCGAGCAACAGCGCATCGGGCTTTTCGGCAAGTACGGCCTTCTTGATCTCGGCCAGGAAGTCGTCGGAAAGCTCGTCAGCGACGTCCAGGCGCCAGCCATGAGCGCCGGCACGTAGCCATTTACGGATCACGCCGTCCTTGCCCAGGAGCCGCTCGCGTACCAGTTCGGAGCTCTCATTGATGGCGGGCATGTTGCCCACGCCCCACCAGCAGTCGTACGAGCCGTCCTCGTGGAAATAAAACGCATCGCGCCACGGCGAGTCCTCGCTCTGCCACGCGCCCACGCCGGGGTAGTTGCCGTAGCGGTTGAAATAGATGGAGTCGTCACCCGTATGGTTAAAGACGCCGTCCAGAATAATGGAGATGCCCAGCTTCTCGGCTGCTTGGCACAACTCGGTAAAGTCCTGCTCGGTGCCCAGGATTGGGTCGATCTTGGTGTAGTCGGCCGTGTCGTAGCGGTGGTTGCTCGCGGCCTCAAAGATGGGGTTGAGGTAGATGGCCGTAAAGCCCAGCTCGGCGATGCGGGGCAGGTCATTTTGGATACCCTTGAGCGAGCCGCCGTAAAAGTCCCAGGTCTTGATGGATCCGTCCTCGGCACGCTCGTACACGGGCGGCTCGTTCCAGTCATCGACCATGCGGCGCTGGATTCCGTTGCGTGGCTTTTCGACTTCGGCCAGCGTGCGCTCGCGCCAGTTTTCGTCGCGAGCATAGCGATCGGGGAAGATCTGGTAGACCATACCGCGCTCGTACCAGGTGGGACGGTTCTCGCGATGCTTGTAGACGGTAATCTGGAAGGACGGAACCTCGGCGTAGTCGTAGGTCACACCCTCGCCACCGGTGCGACCCTGCGGTGCACCCAAGCGGACCTCGGGCTGGCCCTCGATATTGCAGATAAAGCTGTACCAGATAAGACAGGGCTCGGTGCACTCAAACTCTGCAGTAAATATGCCGTCGCCCTCGTGCGTCATGGGATACAGAGACTCACCGATTTCATCGACCCAGGTGCGCAGCGTAAGCGTTGCCTGGTTGGGATCGGCATCCTCCAAAATCACCGAGAGTGCAACGGAAGTTCCAGTGGTCACAGCGCCAAACGGAGTGCGAAACTGCGGCAGGCGGCTGTTGTGAATCAATCTCATAGTACGGTCCAGTTCTATACAATCATGGCCAGCGGGCCATGGGCTTAACGCACAGTACTTAAGTATATCGTTGCACTTTAGCTGTATAAACTACAGCCGCTCATTATCGGCGAACGGTTGTCCTAGAAAATCGTTTTACCATCCACATTATCGCGATACTCGAAAACGCCTATGTAGATAGTATTTGTAGCCAAATAAAAGTACCCCGGTTTACTACGAGGAATTGAATGATCTCAACCACAGTCATTTTAGTGATATTAAAACTGCAGGTAGAAGCGTTGCCAATTTCGAAGATTACTCGCCGTGGTCGGCCGGAGGCATTTTGTCGTAGTAAACCGGCCCTCTTTTTAATACAAAGTTCAACCAAGAAGAGGGCGCCTGCTTGGGGCGCCCTCTTTTGCGTTGAGGATTAAGTTTTAATCGTCCGGATTAGCGGTGCTTGCGGGTGGCCGTTGCCTTGCGGACGGAGGTCTTCTTGGTCGGAGCCTTTTCCTCGGCCGGAGTGGCGGGGGAGACCGGGGTCTCCTTGGCAGGCTCGGGCTTAGCCTCTGCCTTCGGTGCGGCCTTGACCTCAGCGGCCTTCGGCGTCGGCTTGGCCTTTACCTCGGCCTTGGGCTCCTCTTTGGCAGCAGCGGGCTTAGTCTCTGCTTTGGGAGTTGCGGCCTTTGCCGTGGTCTTCTTGGCTGTCGTCGTGCGCTTGCGCGAGGTGGTCTTGGCGGCAGGCTTGGCCTCGACGGTTGCCTCCGCCTTGGACTCGGCAGGCGTCTCCTCGACCTTGGCGGCCGGCTTTGCGGCAGCCTTGGGGGCAGCCTTCGTTGCAGTGGCCTTGGTAGCTGTAGCCTTCTTAGCGGCAGTGGTCTTGGTCGTGGTCTTGGACGCGGTCGTCTTCTTGGCAGCGGTCTTGGCCGGAGCCTTTGCCGCAGGCTTATCCTCGGCGGTGACGGTCTCGGCCTTTACCTCGGGAACGACCTCGGCCTCGGCGGCCTTCTTGACAGCTGCGGTGGTGCGCTTGCGCGTGGTCGTTGCCTTGGCGGTAGTTGCCTTGGCAGCGGTGGTCTTGCTCGCAGCGGCCTTCGTTGTCGTGGCCTTTTTAGTCGTCGTCTTACGAGTCGTGGTCTTCTTTGCCGCAGGCTTCGCAGCCGGCTTCTCCTCAGCCTTGGGCTCCTCAGCAGCAGCGGGCGCCTCAACAACCGGCTCGGCCTTGGGCTCGGGCTCGGCCACAACCTCGGGCTCGGCCTCAACTTTCTCAGCCACAACCACAGGCTCGTCGACAACAGCCACAGGCCTCTCAATCTCCGGATGCATAAAGAAGTACAGGTCCAGATACTTGTCGGCCGAGCGCGTCCAGCTAAAGTCCTGGCTCATGGCCTGCGTGACCAGCTGGTTCCAAGCGTTGCGGTTATCCCAGAACAGGCGCGCCGCGCGGAACACGGCGTCACCCATTTCGTCGCCGTTAAAGTTGCTAAACGAGAAGCCCGTGCCCTCGCCGGTAAACTCGTTGTACGGCTGCACGGTGTCCTTGAGGCCACCGGTCTCGCGCACGATGGGCAGCGTGCCGTAGCGCATGGCGATGATCTGCGACAGGCCGCAGGGCTCAAACTTCGAAGGCATTAGGAACATGTCGGCGGCAGCATACATGCGCTGTGACAGCGCCGGATCGAACTCGATGCGTGCGGCCATGGTGCCGGGGTACTTGTCTTGGAAGTAGCGCAGGCCGTCCTCGTAGTCGCGGTCGCCGGTGCCCAGCACCGCCACCTGCACGCCGCCGGACAGGATGCGGTCGAGCGCGTACATGACCAGGTCCATGCCCTTTTGGCGCGTCAGGCGCGTGACCATCACCATAAGCGGGCGGTCGTCGCGAACCTCGAGGCCCAGCTCCTCCTGCAGCTTGGCCTTGCACACGGCCTTGCCGGAACGGTCCCCGACAGTGTAGTTGGCGGCAATGCGCTTGTCGGTCGCCGGATCAAAGCTCGCGACGTCGATGCCATTCAAAATGCCCTGCAGCGCGTACGAACGCTCGCGCAGAACGCCGTCCAGGCCCTCGCCAAACTCGGGCGTCTGGATCTCGCCCGCATAGGTGGGGCTCACCGTAGTGATGGCGTCGGCATAGCGCAGCGCGCCCAGCATGTAGTTGATGCTACAGGCGTCGCAACGCAGCTGCGAGGCAGCCGCCGGAATATGCGCCACACCCAGGATGTCCTCCATTACGGTGTCGCTAAACTGGCCCTGGAACGCCACGTTGTGGATCGAAAACACGGTCTTGACGCGGTCGTACAGCGGCAGGCCCTGGTAGAACTCGCGCAGGAACACGGGCGCCAGCGCGGTCTGCCAGTCGTTGCAGTGCAGGATGTCGCACTCAAAGCCGGCCGGTAGGTGCTGCAGGCTCTCGGTGATGGCCTTGGAGAAGAACGCGAAGCGCTCGCCGTCATCAAAGAAGCCGTACGGATAGTCGCGCGCAAAGTAGCGCTCGTTGTCGATGAACATATAGGTGACGCCGTCGTGCTCGAGCTTCTCGAGCCCGCAGTACTCGTTGCGCCAGCCCAGGCTCACGTAAAAGTCGGAGAAGTGCTCCATCTGCGCCTTGTACTCGTCCTTGATGGTGGCGTACTTGGGCACCATCACGATGACTTCGGCGCCGGCGCGCACGAGCGCCGCAGGCAGCGAGCCCGCCACGTCACCCAGGCCACCGGTCTTCACAAACGGTGCGCACTCGGCCGAGGCAAACACGATCTGCATCTTTTTGCTGGAATCAGCCATATTGTCTCCCTGTTGCAATTCGAGAATAGCCGCCTGGCGCAAACCGGGCGGCTATTCTACGTGTTACGAGCGATGTTGCGGTGCCAAAGCTAGCTCGCGTTGGTGATATCAGAAGTTAACGGGGCCTTTCCCAGCACCAGGATGTTCTCGGGCGTGCCGCGAAGCTCGGTGTTGGTGGGAACCACGTTGTTCTTGTCCAGGATTGCATTCTCAACACGGGCGCCGCTCTTGATGACGCAGCTCTGGTTGATGATCGAGTTGGTCACCGAGGCGCCTTCCTCGACCACGACGCCGCGCGACAGGATCGAGTTGCGCACGGTGCCCTTGATGATGCAGCCGGCCGAGATAATCGAGTTGCAGGCGTGGCTGCCGGTCGCATAGCGCGAAGGCGGCACGTCGTGAGCCTTGGTCAGAATCGGGCGCTCGGGGTCAAAGAGATGGTCGGCCACGGTCTGGTCGAGCAGGTCCATGCTGCGGCGGTACAGCGACTTCTCGCTAAACACGCCCACGACCTCGCCCTTGTACTCGTAGCTGCAAACGTCGATGTTGCCAAAGTCGCCCTGGAGTGCCTCGAGCAGGTCCAGATAGTCGGCGGCCTGGTAGTGGTCGATGATCTCGAGCAGCGTCTCGCGGTTGACGATGCAGCAGTCCATAGACGCGTTGTCGCCGTACACGACGCCGGCGCTCACGCCCGTCAGGCGGCCGTTTTCGTTGATCTGCAGCTTGGTCTCGTCATCGACGTTACGCGTGGCCTTGCAGTACACCACGGTCATCTGGGCACCGGAGTTCTCGTGCGCGTCGATGATGGTGTTGAGGTCCATGTTAAAGATGATGTTGGTGCCCATCATCACAACGTAGGGCTTGTCCGAGCGCTGGAACAGCGTCTTATTGGAAATGATGTCGCGCAGCAGGAAGCGCATGCCGCCCTTGGTGGTGCCATACGCGTTGCCGGGCACCATGAACAGGCCGCCCTTCTTGCGGTCCAAGCCCCAGTCCTTGCCCGAGCCCACGTGGTCGATCAGCGAGCGGTAGTTACCCGGCATGACGACGCCGACGGTCTTAATGCCGGCATTCATCATGTTGGACAGCGGGAAGTCGATCAGGCGGTAGCGGCCCAAAAACGGAACGGACGCGATGGGGCGGTCCTTGAGCAGGACACTGCCGTAGGACGAAGAGTAGTTAGCGGTGATATAACCGATGGCCTTGCGATTGATCATCGGATCATTCCCCCTTCCCGATAACGACGTCATTTCCAACGACGGCCGTATCCTTGGTGGTATCGACAGAGCCGAGCTTCACGCCCTCTTCGACCGTGGAGTTCTCGCCCAAAATAGCGCGGCAGATGTGCGCGCCGCTCTTAACGTGCGCACCCGGCAGCAGCACGGAGTCCTCGACCACGGCGCGCTCCTCGATGATGACATCGGTCGAAAGGATCGAGTGGCGAGCGGTGCCGTAGATCTTGCAGCCATTGGAGACCAGGCAGTCGTCTAGGCGGCCGTCTGGGCCAATGTAGTGCGGCGGACGCGTGGTGATGTTGGACATGATGGGGAAGTTCTTGTCGAACAAATCGAACTCGGGGTTGTTGCCCAGCAGGTCCATCGAGGTCTCATGGAAGCTGGCGATGGTGCCGACGTCCTTCCAAAAGCCGTGGAACTCATAGCTGTACAGGCGCTTGCCCTCGCCGAGCAGCTTGGGGATGATGTCCTTGCCAAAGTCGTGGCTCGAGCGCTGGTTCAGAGCGTCCTCTTCGAGCGCCTCGATCAGTACGTCGGCCGAGAAGATATAGATGCCCATGGAAGCGAGGTTCGAATCGGGCTTCTCGGGCTTCTCGGTGAACTTGGTGATGCGGCCGTCCTCGGGGTCGGTGGTCAGGATGCCAAAGCGGCTGGCCTCCTCCCACGGCACGGGCATAACGCTCACCGTGAGGTCGGCGTTGTTCTCAATGTGCGTCTTGAGCATCTTGCGGTAGTCCATGCGATACAGGTGATCGCCCGAAAGAATCAGGACGTACTTGGGGTCGTTGGCCTTGATGTAGTCGAGGTTCTGCGTAATGGCGTCGGCCGTGCCCGCATACCAGGCGCCACCGGTCTGCGTCTCGTACGGCGGCAGGATCGACACGCCGCCGTCGCGGCTGTCCAGATCCCACGCCTCGCCGGAGCCCACGTAGGCATGCAGCAGGTAGGGACGGTACTGCGTCAGAACGCCCACCGTGTCGATGCCCGAGTTGGAGCAGTTGGACAGCGAAAAGTCGATAATGCGGAACTTGCCACCAAAGCTAACCGCCGGCTTGGCGATCTTTTGGGTGAGTGCCCCCAATCGGCTGCCCTGTCCTCCTGCGAGGAGCATCGCGATGCATTCTTTCTTACTCATCGATTTCTCCTTCTGTCATCGATGTTCCTAACCCATTAGCGACGGGCGCGGCGCACTGTCACGCCCGTCGAGTAATGCCGTGCGGCAAAGGGAGCTCGCGCGCCTTTACGCGTGCCAGATCTCGTCGCGGTACTCGCGAATGGTGCGGTCGCTCGAGAACCAGCCGGAGGAGGCGGTGTTGAGCAGGGCCTTGCGGTTCCAGGTCTCCTGGTCGCCGTAGCTGTTCGTGAGCGCCTCCCATGCATCCACGTAGCTGCGGAAGTCGGCCATGACCAGGTCGGGGTCGTTGTTGTTCATGAGCTCGTTGTAGATGCTCTCGAAGTTGCCCGAAAGGCCGGCAAACGTGTTGTCCTTGAGCTCGTCCATCACGCGGCCCAGACGCTCGCGGTCGCCGTTGAGGGTGTCCCACGCAAAGTAGCTGTTGGATGCCCAGAGCTGCTCGACCTCGGGGGCGGTCAGGCCAAAGATGGCCTCGTTCTCGCGGCCGGCCAGGTCGGCGATCTCGATGTTGGCGCCGTCGAGGGTGCCCAGCGTAATGGCGCCGTTCATCATGAGCTTCATGTTGGACGTGCCCGAGGCCTCCTTGCCGGCCGTGGAGATCTGCTCCGAGATCTCGGCGGCGGGGTAGATGAGCTGAGCGTTGCTCACACGGAAGTTGGGGATAAAGCAGACCTTCATGACCTCGTTGACGCGGGCATCGTTGTTGATGACGTCGGCCACGGAGTTAATGAGGCGGATGGTCTCCTTGGCAAAGGTGTAGCTCGAGGCAGCCTTGCCGCTAAAGATGAAGGTCGTCGGCGTCACGTGGAAGTTAGGATCGGCGATGCGGCGGTTGTAGATGTCCATCACCTTCATGATGTTCATGAGCTGGCGCTTATAGGCGTGGAAGCGCTTTACCTGGACATCGAAGACGGTGTTGGGGTCGATAACCAGACCGGTCTCGGCCTTGACGTAGGCGGCCAGGCGTTCCTTGTTAGCGCGCTTGGAGGCACCCACCGCCTTCAGGAACTCGGTGTCGTCCTTAAACTCCTTGAGTTTCTCAAGCTCAAAGGCGTCTTTGAGCCAGCCATCGCCAATAGCCTCGGTCACGAGCTTGGCGTAGGTGGGGTTGGCCTCGGCAAAGAAGCGACGGTGCGAGATGCCGTTGGTCTTGTTGTTGAACTTCTCGGGCGTCAGGGCATAGAAGTCCTTGAGCACGATGTTCTTGATGATGTCGGAGTGGATCTTTGCCACGCCGTTGACGCTGTGGCTGCAGATCACAGACAGGTTGGCCATGCGAATCTCGCCGTCCCACAGAATGGCGGTCTGGCGCAGACGCTCCTGCCAACCCTCCTGCGTGGTGTCGAACGACTCGTGCCAACGACGGCTGATCTCGTCGATGATCTGGTACACGCGGGGGAGGAGCTTGGAGAACGTGCCGATGGGCCACTTCTCCAGAGCCTCGGGCAGGATGGTGTGGTTGGTGTAACTCACGACCTGCGTCACGATGTTCCAGGCGTCGTCCCACTCAAGCTTCTTCTCGTCGATGAGGATACGCATAAGCTCGGGGCCGCACATGGCGGGGTGGGTATCGTTGGTGTGGATGGCCACAAACTGCGGCAGCAGCTCCCAGTTCGCGCCGTGCTCCTTCTCAAAGGTGTCGAGCAGGCTGTAGATGCCGGCCGATACAAACAGGTACTCCTGCTTCAGGCGCAGCAGGCGGCCGTGCTCGCCGGCGTCGTTGGGGTAGAGGATGGCGCTGATGGCCTCGGCCTCGGCGCGCTCGGCATCGGCCAGGGCGTAGTCGCCGCGGTTGAAGGCCTCCAGGTCAAAGTGCTCCTCGACCGGCTCGGCGGCCCAGACGCGCAGCTTGTTGACGGTCTCACCGGCATAGCCCACCACAGGGATGTCGTAGGGCACGGCCAGGATGTCCTGCGTGTCCACCGTGCGGTAGAACGTGCGGCCGTCCTCCTCAAAGCCCTCAACATGGCCACCAAACTTGATGGTCACGGCCTTGTCCTGACGGCGGACCTCCCAGGGATAGCCGTGGGTGAGCCACTCGTCGGTGGACTCCACCTGGCTGCCGTTGACGATCTCCTGCTTAAACAGGCCGTAGCGGTAGCGCATGCCGTTGCCGTAGCCGGCGATGCCCTCGGCTGCCATGGAATCCAGGAAGCACGCAGCCAGACGGCCCAGGCCACCGTTGCCCAGCGCCGGATCGGGCTCCTGGTTCTCGATGACGGACAGGTCGAAGCCCATGTCATCGAGCGCCTCGGCGACCATGTCGCGCACGCCAAAGTTGAGCAGGTAGTTGTCGAGCAGGCGACCGATCAAAAACTCGATCGAGAAGTAGTACACGCGCTTTTTGCCCTCGGCGGTGGCGCGGGCGTCACTCTTGGTGGCAACGGTGCGCGCCTTCTCGGCCACGAGCTTGGCCAGGGCGTTAAAGCGATCGAGGTCGCTCGCGGCCTCGACGCTCTTGCCGCTGATGCTCATGACGGCATCGCGATAGAGCTCGGTAAACTCCTGCTTGTTGTCGAAGATCTTATTCATACGTTCCTTTCCCCCGGGGATGTTTCTCCCGGAACGGTTATGGCTTGTATCCTACGCCCCTGCGGGGCGGGTAATTACAGCTGTAACGGTTTTGTTACGCATCCTTGGCAGACGGCTTAACAGAAGCAGACTTGGCCTTGGTAGCGGCCTTTTTGTCAGCCGGTTTCTTGGCTGCGGCCTTAGCAGCGGGCTTTGCGGCAACCTTGGCCTTGGTCGTCGTAGCCTTGGCCTTAGCCGGAGCCTTCTTAGCAACCGCAGGCTTGGGCTTCACCGAAGACATACGCTTTTTGGGCGCAGCCTTGGGCTCCTCGACCACGGGCGGCATATAGCTGCTGGGACCGCGGCGCTTAAGCACCACGCCTGCCAGGCCGGGTACCTTAATCTCGATGGAGTCCATCTGCCCGTTCCAGGGATAGGGCTCGCTCGAGCAGGTGTAGGGCTCCTCGCCGGCATAGCCGCTGCCGCCAAACTCGGGACGGTCGGAATCAAAGATGACCTCCCAGTCACCCTCGCGCGGCACGCCCACACGGAAGCTCTCGTAGCTCGCCGGGTCAAAGTTGATCAGGATCACCAGATCGTCATCGACGTCCTCACCCTGGCGCACAAAGCTCACGATGGACTGCTTGGAGTTGTCCGCATCGATCCAGGTAAAGCCGTCGTCGGTGTAGCCGCGCTCGTACAGGGCCGGCTCGGCAGTGTACAGGTGGTTAAGCGCCTTGATAAACGCCTGATGATGACGGTGGGTCTCGTACTCCTCGGTCAGGAACCACTGGATGGACTCGTAGTAGCGCCACTCAATAAACTGGCCGATCTCGTTGCCCATAAAGTTGAGCTTGGCACCGGGGTGCGTCATCTGGTAGAAGGCCAGCGTGCGCAGGCCGGCAAACTGGCGCCACCAGTCGCCCGGCATACGGCCGATCAGCGAGCACTTGCCGTGCACAACCTCGTCGTGGCTCAGCGGGCAAATAAAGTTCTCGGTAAAGGCGTACATGATGGAGAACGTGAGCAGCCCGTGGTTGCCGGGGCGCCACGGAAAATCGGTCTGCATGTAGTGCAGGGTATCGTTCATCCAGCCCATGTCCCACTTGTAGTGGAAGCCCAGGCCGCCGTCTTGCGGCGGGTAGGTCACGAGCGGCCACGCGGTGGACTCCTCGGCCATCATCATCACGTCGGGGAAGTGGGCCTCCACAGCGCAGTTGACCTGGCGGATAAACGCGCTGGCGTCCAGGTCCTCCTCGGTACCGTACTTGTTGAACTTCTTTTGGCCGGGATCATCGATGCCAAAGTTGAGGTACAGCATGCTGGACACGCCGTCCATGCGAATGCCGTCAACATGGAAGTTCTCGAGCCAGTACAACACGTTGGAGACCAGAAAGGAGCGGACCTCGCCACGGGCGAAGTCGAACTTGTGCGTGCCCCAGTTGGGGTGAATCTCGTGCTCAAACAGCATATGGCCGTTAAAGGTAGCAAGGCCGTGGGAGTCGGCGCAAAAACCACCGGGCACCCAGTCCATGATCACACCGATGCCCGCCTCGTGGCACGCATCGATAAAGTGCATGAGTTGCTGCGGGTCGCCATAGCGCGACGTGGCGGCATAGTAGCCGGTCGTCTGGTAGCCCCAGGAGCCGTCGAAGGGATGCTCCATGAGCGGCATGACCTCGATATGCGTGTAGCCCATGTCGCGCACGTAGTCCACGAGCTCCACCGACAGGTCGTCGTAAGTGTAGAACTCGCCGCGTTGCGCGGGGAAGGGATCCATGGGGCCGGGGTAGTTGCCGTACTCGTCCGGCTCGCCCTGCGGTGCGTCGCCATGGCGCTTCCACGAGCCAATATGCACCTCGTAGATGTTAAGGGGCTGCGACATGTGGTTGTGGCCAG
Source organism: Collinsella sp. (assembly GCA_019414445.1). GTDB lineage: Bacteria > Actinomycetota > Coriobacteriia > Coriobacteriales > Coriobacteriaceae > Collinsella. Next base: position 119,375 of record DXMA01000003.1, on the reverse strand, counting down.
CACGGCGCTTGAGCCATGCGGCGTCGTTCCACTTGTAGCCATCGAGGGTCCACAGCACGCTCGCCGTTCCCGGAGGGCACTCGGCCTTAAAGGCATACGGATCGGCCTTGTAGAGCTTCTCACCCTCGTTGGTCTCGATAAGGTATTTATAGAGCTGGCCCTGCTCGGCGCCAGGAATAAAGCCTTCCCAAATAGCGCTCGTATGCACTGGCACCAGCGGGTTGGCTTCTTCATTCCAGTCGTTAAATTCGCCAATGACATGCACGCTCTTTACATCGGGCGCCCAAACGCAAAAGCGCCAGCCGCGCGTACGGTTCTGCGTGTCGGGGTGCGCGCCCATCTTTTCCCAGCTGCGCTCCCACGTGCCGATGCCAAATAGATAGACATCGTCCTTGGTGAGCTCCGGTGCGTGCGGGGCGACTTTACGGGTTGCGGGCTTTTTAGCCGTTGGCTTTAGCTTTGTTTCGCTCACGTTTGATCCCATCATGACGCGGCAGCGTGTTGCCTTGGTGACTAGATGCGAAAGGTCCAAGGCTGCACGAATCGAAGGGACGGCGATAGTTCTATGATTCGTTCCACCTCGCGTGCTCGGTGGAACTTTCGGCACGAAATACGATAACACCTGTTCGTTACTTTTATGGAGAAAAGTGGATTTGCGGCGGTGTTTAATCGGCGAGCGCCATGTTTAGACCACTGGCAGAATTGCGATGGTAAAACTCTTGACAGTTTTACCAATTAGGGTTTCAAGATTGTTAGTCTGACGTTTGGTAAAACATTTTTAGCAGGATGTTTACCATTTGACATCGAAAGGTTCGTTTATGTCCCAGACCGCTGCTCCCAATGTCGCTTTTATTTTCGATTGCGACGGAACACTGGTTAATAGCACCCCCGTTTGGGCCTATGCTCAGCCCGAGTTATTGCACCGCCACGGAGTTGACGTAACGGTCGACGATTTTGCCCAATTTGAGCATTTGTCGCTCGAGGACGAGTGCCAGGCCTACCACGACACCTGGGGCATTGGAGCGAATGGCGAGGAGCTGTATCGCGAGCTGAGCGACATCCTGATCGATGGCTACTCCAAGGTGCCACCGCGCGAGGGGCTCTTGGCATTTTTGGAGCAGGCGAAGGCGGCGGGCATTGCCATGTGTGTGGCTACGTCCACGCCGGCCGAGCTGGTTAAGTCTGCGCTTGCGGGAGCCGGGCTCGATGCCTACATGGAGTTTGTGACCACCACCGGCGAGGCGGGACGCTCCAAGCAGTTCCCCGATGTGTATGAGCTGGCATTGCGCCGCCTGGAGGAGCGCCATGGGCATAAGTTTGAACGCGCATGGGTGTTTGAGGACGCCGTCTTTGGCCTTAAGAGCTCTGGCACCGCCGGCTTTAAGCGCGTGGGCATCTATGACCCGCACGGCCGTATGGAGCGCGACGAGGTGCGTGCCAACTGCGACATCTTTATCGACATCTATGAAGAGCTGGACCTTGACCGTGTGCTTTCGTTTGAAGGCTAGGTGAGGCCCGTGGCTTGCAAGGTATTAGTGGTCTGCGGCTCGCCCGTGGTGGCGAGCGCGGATCTGTTGCGTAGGCTAGCAGGGGAGTGCGATCACGTTGTCGCCGTGGACCGCGGTCTCGATGCGCTGTTGGGCGCGGGGCTGGGCTGCGACGTGTATGTGGGGGATGCCGACACGGTGAGTGATGCGGGTCGCGCACTAGTCGATGCCGCCGAAGCCTTTGAGGTGGAGCGCCGCGACCCCTACAAGGACTATACCGATCTGGCGCTGGCGCTCGATTCCGTCCGCCGTCGCTGGCCGGGTGCCGAGGTGGTTACGACCTGCGCCACTGGCGGTCGTCCTGATATGGCGCTATCCGTACTGGGGCTGCTCGCGGGTTACGAGGATGCCCCTGTCTGGATTGTCGAGGACAAGGTGGTCGCCCGCATCCTTCACGGAGGTGAGTCGTGGACCATCGAGAGCGCCGAGGACAAGACGTTCTCCATCATCGCCATTGCCCCCAATACAGAGGTAAGCGAACACGGCCTAGAATGGGAACTAGATCACGCCCCGCTGGGCTTGTTGGCCGACACGGGCATTAGCAACGTCGTCAGGTCAACAGCCACGATCCAAGTCCACACCGGCACCGCCATATCTTACCTATATCAATAGGCATTTATAATCTGACCCAAAAAAGTCCTTGCACGTCGCGCCAACTTCTCCTATAGTATCTCCTCGTCACGGGGGCGTAGCTCAGCTGGGAGAGCGCTTGACTGGCAGTCAAGAGGTCAGGGGTTCGATTCCCCTCGTCTCCACCATCGTGAATGTAAAGGCCTTCGGAATTCCGAAGGCTTTTTTCATGCCAAAATACCTCGCGCCACAAACCCATACCCACATCAACAAAAAGTTGCACAATTTATTTCCCATGTCTGTACATAGTTTGTTATCCAAACGCAATTACCAGTGCAGCTCGCTGCTTCAGTTGGGCTTCAGGAACGCTCCCAATTATTGCCAGCACCACAATAACCTGCGCCAACGTGAACAACATTCCAAAACAACACCCTTGAACACGCTAAATGAACGATATGTTGTCCACCACAAGCCAAATCAGTTTCGTTACCAGCTTGTGCTAGGATACTTAACGTTACATGAGTTCAACTGTGCTCGCGGCTCCAGCAAGTCGCTAAGCGCAGGGTCGATCAGCATCCGGCCGTAACGGCGGTGCCAGAAACACCACGAGCTCCAATAAAGAAGTTATGCGACGTTATTAATTTGTATTGGGTAATTCCATGATGCAATTATTAGCATGCATGCCAATAAGAAGCAGTTTTACAGCTGTTTGCGTGCGGTCCAGTTTTGTTCCCGCTTGACTGATTCGCATGCAGCCAGCTGGAGACGCGGTCTTTTTGCGATACACAGCCGCATCTCTAGCAACTGCGCTTATACATACCGTTCACGGTGGGGCAGAGCCACGTGCTTGTCTGACTGGGCTCAGGGTTTGAATATGGAGCGCCTTCGCGCATAAGCGCCCTGGCGAAGCCATACCCAAACCCCGTGAGCCACACGTAAGACAGCAAGGGGGTGGTGCTCGTCTGGTATGTGATTCAGGTCATTAACGGTCGCGAAGACGTAATGCGCGAGCGCATCGAGCGTGTGGTGCCAGCGGGCGCCATGCAGGAGCTCTTTTATCCCCAATTTCAAACCGAGATCAAAGTACACGGCGAATGGGTCAATACGACCAAGCCGCTTTTTCCCGGATATCTTATCTGCGATACGGCAGATCCCCGCACCGTGCAACAGTATCTGCTGCGCATGGACGACTTTGCCCGGGTGCTTGCCCAGGACGGTCAGTTTGTGCCGCTGGCAAAAGAAGAGGCCCAGCTTATTGGCGGATTTACGCATAGGGGAGACCGCGTAGTACCCATGAGCGAGGCCCTAAAAGACGGCGACCAGGTCGTAGTTACGGCTGGTCCGCTGTTGGGCCACGAAGGCCTTATCAAAACCATTAACAGACGCAAGAGCACTGCTTATCTGGAGCTCGACCTATGCGGCCGACGCGTAACTACGCGCGTTGGCCTTGCAGTGCTTTCGGCCGAGCAGCGCGTAATGCGAAACCTTAAAAAGGCGATCGCCTAGCTGTTGGCGACCGCTACACAGAACAGGGAGGATCCCCGACCCGGGGACGAAGTCTTGGAAGAAAACGTGTCGGATAAAACTCAATTTGCAACGGATGCGCCTGCGGGGGCAGTGCTCATTTCTCAGGCCATGGACCGGCGTGAGGGCGCCGCCAGCTACAGGGCCATGCAATCCATCATGGACTGGGACAACTCGCGCCTGGCCTACCGGGCCATAAAGCGCACGTTTGATATCGTTTTCAGCGGTGTTGTACTCGTCCTCATCGCGATCCCCGGTCTGGTGTTGGCCGCCGCCATCCGCCTGGAGAGCGAGGGCAACCCGTTTTACAGCCAGATCCGCGTTGGTCAGACCCGCCCCGACGGCAGCCTGACCACCTTCCGCATGTGGAAGTTCCGCTCCATGTACAGGGATGCCGACGAGCGCCTGGCCGAGCTCAAGGAGCAGAACGAGATCGCCGGTGCCATGTTCAAGATGAGGGAGGACCCCCGCGTAACGAAAATCGGCAAGTTCATCCGCAAGCACTCGATCGACGAGTTCCCGCAGTTCCTGAACGTCTTTCTGGGTCAGATGTCCGTGGTGGGCCCGCGTCCGCCGCTGCCGAATGAGGTGGCCGAGTACACGGAATACGACCTGCAGCGCCTGGCCGTGAAGCCGGGAATTACCGGCTGGTGGCAGGTTACGGAGCGCAACTCGACCGGATTCGACGGGATGGTTCGTCGCGACCTGGAATACATTGCGCGACGCGGGCTCCTCACCGATTTGAGAATTATCGCTCTCACCATCATCGAAGTGATCACGGGAAAGGGTGCGTGCTAGATGGATCTTTCAAAAGCCAAAGTGTGTATCCCGAGTTCAAGTGGAGGACATCTGACTCATATGTGGCTCTTGAGGCCATTTTGGTCACAAGCTGCCGATAGGTTCTGGGTGACCTTCGACAAGGAGGACGTGAATTCTCTTCTGGAAGGGGAGCGCGTCTACCATTGCCACTATCCGACGAACCGCAACATCCCGAACCTGCTGAAGAACACGGTTCTCGCCTGGAAGGTGCTCCGCAAGGAGCGTCCTAACCTAATTATCTCGTCTGGAGCTGCCGTGGCAGTTCCTTTCTTCGTACTGGGCAAGCTGCTGGGTGCCAAATGCGTTTACGTAGAGGTGTTCGACCGCGTGGATAAGCCGACCATGACAGGTCGGATGCTCAACGGGATCGCTGACCTGTTCGTTGTCCAGTGGCCGGAGCAACTGGAAGCATACAAGCACGCCGTGAACCTCGGCTCGATTTTCTAAGAAGTGGTCGAATGATTTTCGTTACCGTGGGCACCCACGAGCAGCAGTTCAATCGCTTGGTCAAGGCTGTCGACGAACTCAGGGCGGACGGGATACTTACGGAACCGGTTTTCATTCAGACAGGCTATTCAACATATGAGCCTATCCATTGTGATCACTCGCGTTTTGTGCCGTTCCATCAGATGAAGAATTATATGGAAGTTGCGGATGTGGTGATTACGCATGGTGGCCCTTCGAGCTTCATTGAGGCGATGGCGGCCGGGAAGGTCCCTGTTGTTGTTCCGCGTCGAGGGGACCTTGGCGAACACGTGAATGATCATCAAGCGGATTTCGTTCGCATTGTGGCGGAGCGCCAGGGCGGTATCGTGCCTATTTATGACGTTAAAGAGCTGCCTCAAGCAATAGAACGAGCCCGTGAACTTTCATGCGGAACCTATTTTAAGAGCCATAACTTAGAGTTCTGTAAGGAGCTCTGTGGTTTGATTGAGGAGCTTTAACCCCATGATACCCAAGAAGATTCATTACATTTGGTTTGGCGGTAATCCGCTTCCCCCTCTAGCTGAACGCTGCATTGCTTCATGGGAAAAATATATGCCAGGCTACGAGATCGTTCGTTGGGACGAATCAAACTTTGATACTGATTGCTGTGATTATGTTCGCGAAGCTATAAGCGTAAAGAAATGGGCATTTGCAAGCGACTATGCGCGATTCAAGATTTTGTATGAGCATGGAGGGGTCTACTTAGATACTGATGTCGAGCTTTTGAAGCCTCTCGATGAAATTATTCAAAGGGGCCCTTTTATGGGTTTTGAACAGGATTTCAGCTCTGGTGCTGCCGGCGCTGTCGCTCCGGGGCTTGGCCTTGCGGCCAATCCGGGGCTTGGCCTCTACAAGACTATCCTCGATTCCTATGAGTCTGATCACTTTATAAAGACTGGTGGTGTCTACGACCAGACCACTGTCGTTGTTCGTACAACTGATATTCTTAAAGGTCTTGGACTTGAAGATAAACCTGGCATCCAAGAAGTTGCTGGGATAACTATTTATCCAAGTGAATATTTTTGCCCAAAGGATTTCCTTACGCATGAGATTAACGTAACTGAAAATACGTATGCCATTCATCATTTCGACGGATCATGGGCTGGACCGGCGACGCATTTTAAGCATAAAGTTATGAGAGCGGTTGGCCCTAGAGGGGTTATTCTTTTCAAGGCGTTTAAGAACATAATTAAGGGTGTTCGTTAATGGGCAACGCATTATTAACGATATTTACACCGACCTATAATCGTATTAATGAGCTTGAGCGCCTGTATTCATCACTAATATCTCAGACCGACTTTCGATTCGAATGGCTCATTGTGGATGATGGATCGACTGACGATACTGAGAACATGGTTATCTCTTGGTTAGACACGTCGCCCTTTCCTATTCGATATATCAAACAGCCGAACTCTGGAAAACACGTTGCACATAATCTTGGTGCTGCTGAGGCATCTGGAGAGTATTTTATTTGCGTTGACTCGGACGACTGGCTTGAGCCCAACGCAGTGGAGACTATCTTGCACGACGTAACAGCTTTGGATACGGAAGAAGGTCTTCTGTATCCAAGGCTGTTTGCTGCGCAAACAGCCTTGGATACATGGTTTCCCGATGGTGCTGACAAGATTGAGCTTGCCGATATGCGCATGAAATACGGTCTCGTCATCGAGACGGCGATTGTTTTTAACACTGATGTTTTAAGGCGGCATCCATTTCCCGTTGTTCAGGGCGAGCGTTTCATTCCTGAAGGCTCGGCTTACTACGACTTCGTTGCTCCCGAGCTGTTTTGCGTGCACAACGAACCCTTCTACAGATGTGAATACCTCGAGGAAGGTCTCACCAAAAACATCTGGAAGAATTGGCTGGGCAGCCCCGTGGGTACGCGCATGGCACTTGTCAAGCGACATGAATCTGCCAGGCGGTACTCGAGCGTCCGAGCGCTGAGGGAAAGAATTTCGGCCCTCGTCGGAATCGAGTCCCTGAACATGGCGGTCGCTGAGCCCGTCTTCTCCGGAATCGATTCTAATAGGGTATTTGCCCTCCTTGTATTCCCCTTGTCTGTGCTGGTCGAAAGGAGACGTTTTGGAAGGAAAGTATCTTGATTAAGCGCAAGGCTGCCATAAAGCAATACACCGACATGAATGCGGGGAACGTTTCCTCCATGAGAGTCGTGGACCTTCTGTACTGCGCGTATCTTTTCTCGGTCGTGTTTATGAGCACGCTTGGCCTGAGCGCTGGTGACGATATTTATGTCGCCTGCGTCGGGCTCGGTGCCGCATTCGCGGTTATTAGGTTTCTTGCTATGGACTTTGATCCGCGCTTCTTCTTGATTGCAATGGGTCTTGCAGCCCTCGGCGTCATCGAGTTGGTTGTTAGCAAACGGTTCACCCTGCTACTTACGGTCATGCTGTTGGTTGGCGCCAAGGACATTGATATCAAGAGGGTGCTACTTACATTTCTGACCGCGAAAATCGTAGGACTTCTTTTCGTAGTGCTGTTTGCCGCTACGGGTATTTTTGAAGTTGAATTTTACCAGTATTATAAAATGGCGACAGACACATACATTCAGCGAGTCCTTGTAAACGGCTCCTCTACCAACGTCATGCACTTGTCTTTTCTCACGGTCGTCTTCTTGACGCTCTATATGAAAAGGGGAAATTGCGGAATTATCGTCTACCTCGTGTTTGCCGTTTTGAACATCTTGTGTGAATACATCACGGGCAGTTACATCGGCCTGTTCCTCGGCACGGGTGGTCTGCTCCTGTTCTATGTACTTCAGCATTCAGGGAAGATAAGGGAACTGTTCGTCAGGTTCTCAACGGCCGTGCTCCCGCTTCTTATCGCATTTTCGTTCGGCACTGCGTTGCTCTATGGGAGAAACGGTTTTGTCGGCGTTCTCGATAGGATTTTTCAGGGTCGTATCTATTACAACAACTTCTTTCTCAGTAACTACACGGCAAGCCTATTCGGTCATGGCATGCTGACCTCAGAGGGTAATTTTGACAATAGCTACGTCTTCGTCTTCGTTGCCTACGGATTAATTGCCTTCATTTTGCTATTCGGATCAATGCAGTTAATTGTTAAACGGCTTAAAGAAACACGCGATTGGGCATCTCTTGCATTTGTGGTTATTTACATGATTACAGCTCTGAGTGAAAGTTTTTACCCGGCTGCTGCTGTCAATCCATCCTTATTTCTGCTTGTTCCATTACTTAGCTTTAATGGGCATTTTGATATGTGAAGCAGGGCTGCGTCCTGAATAAACAATCTACTTTATAAAACCTTGAAACCTTGTTCGTGATGGGAATAGCTTACCATGTCACAAGAAATATCGTATTCATCTAGCAAAGGCATCTTTGCACCTGTTGCGATTACAACGTTGAATAGAATCGAGTGCCTAAAAACAACGATTGATTCTCTCGGTAAATGCCATTGTGCCGAGTGCACTGACGTCTTCCCTCCTTGACGCTCGCATTTAAATTTGGACTTGTATTTGCAGTTGGTGCAGCGTTTCTTATCTTGCTGCCATCAATTAAGAACTCTGTTGCAACGGGAAACTATTCTGTTCTGTTCATGGGAATTTTAATGCTTACTTACTTCTCGACCTTTAACGGCATGGCCAATATTCCGGATGTCTACCACGTTATGGCTTTATTTTGCTTAGTGCTTAATCTGCTGGGTGAACGCACCTCTAAAAATGACTCTGTCGACTCCGCAGTCAGTGACGTTATCGGCCCGAAGGGTTTATGAGATGGTGATGCCTTCAGTGAATTCAAACGCCCCATTAGTCAGTGTCGTGATCCCGACATATTCACGTTCTGACATGCTGACTCGGGCATTGGAAAGTGTCAATTCCCAGACTTACTCTAATATCGAGATTGTTGTCGTAGATGACAATGGTAAAGGCACGAATCAACAGCTTGAGACTCAAGCTCGTGTTCTTGCATTCGAGACTCGGCCGGGCGTTGAATTGCGCTATGTCGTTCGCGAAAAAAACGGAGGCGGATCGCTTGCGCGTAACACTGGCATCGATGCTTCAAAGGCCGATTTTGTTGCCTTTCTTGACGATGATGATGAGTTTCTACCGCGCAAGCTAGAGCTGCAGATGGAACCAATGTCCGATCCTAATGTGTCGTTGACCTATGCGCACTGCAAGGGCGTCCAGTCCGATGGTACAGAGATTTACTACCGCCGAGTCTGCAACGGGGTGCCTGTTTTCGAGCAGGCCTACTGCGGCTGTATTGCGGCGACGAGCCAATGGCTGGCGCGCAAGGATGCGTTACGGAGCGTCGGTTGCTTCAGCGATACGCCTGCGAAGCAGGACTCCATTCTCATGTTCAAGCTTTTGATAGCGGGCTTCCAGATTAGATGCGTCCCCGAGGTGCTCTCAGTCTACTACGATGACTTAGGGACGGTGAGGATAAGCACGAGCGGCAAGTCTTTGGCGGGGGAGCTGAACTATGATCGGCTCATACGGGAGTATTCTGGGGTGTTTACGCTCAACCAAAGGCGTCGTGTAGAGCATGCGATGCACTATCGCGTCGGCATGATGCTCGTTGGAATGAACGCGAGTGCTGAGGGCGCAGTCCAGCTGTTATCCTCGTTTGCGCTTGCTCCCTTTGCTTTTATACATAAAGCATATCGCGTTGTTGGTCACAATGCGAAGCAGGCTCTTAAGAAACTTAATGCTCATCGTGGTTAGGAATTGCATGTTATTAAGAAAAGCCGCTCGCTGTGTTAGGCACCCTTCGCTTGTTAGGTTCGAGATTGAGAGGCGTTCCAGGCTGCGTGAGGTCAGTAAATTTGATTTTCGCCCTTACATGAGCGCGCCCATCAGCAATAATACATATATATCTCTTACAAGCTATGGGGCGCGTCTCAATGCGGTCCATATGGCCATCCGTTCCCTACTCATGCAATCAGTGAGACCCTCAAAGGTTCTGCTTTATCTTGATGAGTCTATCCAAAGGGACACGCTTTCCGATGATTTGCTTGACCTTGAACAATATGGTCTTGAAATCAGAATGGGTTACGAGGATTTGGGGCCGCACAAGAAATATCTCTTCGCATTTCAAGAGTTCCCGGACTCGCTCATTATCACGGCGGACGATGATCTCATCTATCCAGCAGACATGGTCGAATCGCTTCTCATGGCCCACGAGGCTGTTCCCTATTGCGTTGTGGCAAGGCGCTGCCATCTCATAGGGTTTGATGTTGCCGGAGATTTACTTCCTTATGAAAAATGGGGCTGGGAGCATAAGGACGCTTTTTCAGCCCCTAGCCGCCGGTTGCTTGCAACCGGCGGCGCCGGGGCGTTGTATCCTGCCGCAGCTTTCGATCTCGCATCGCTGGATATAGAGGCCATACGTGGAGTAGCCTGGCCTGCAGACGACCTTTATCTCAAGTTCTTCGAGCTCGCCAACGGCATCGAGGTGGCATATGCTCCGAACAGACAGAATCATCCCTATCAATTGGAGGGTCCTCGTTCAGACGCTCTTTGCAACGCGAATGTGGCGGGAGGGCGTAACGATGCCATCATGGCCGAGCTCATGTGCCGCTATGGATTGAGTCCATCGTATTTCGAGGAGGGATATCGTGTGACTTCTTCCTAATGTTCAGAATAGACTTTCGCAATCCAAGGCTAACGAATGACTTGAGACTAACATGCAGGAACTGAGGGGGATCGGCTCTCTCGGTTGACCGACGGCCGACATAGCGATTCGTTATCCTGAACATATATTCATCGGGAGGGGCGTATGTCAACGGTGGGATGCTGGCTACCTCGAATGCGTGAAAGACGTCATTGGGCGCGACTGAATGTTGCCTATGGTTCTCTCGTGCGTACGGTCTTGCATCGCCATCAAAGACTTGATAAACCGATGAATGAGCAAAGCAACGTTGGGCTGAGAAAGTGTTGGGCAATGACGCTTGGATCGGGTGCTGCGTACAAATAATGTCCGGCGTCACTGTTGGCTCGCACGCCATTGTGGGTGAAGTGGTCGCGCGTAATTTCCCGGAGCGACCGGTTGTTGGCGGCGTGCCGGCGCGTGTAATCCACAAGAGGAACAGATATACCAGGCCATTGAGGCCGCTAAAGTTTGGAATATGGAAAGTGTCTAAATCAAATACGGGCATGCGCAGTGCTGCCCTTATGCAGTTTGGCTCTAAGTATGTCAGCATGGGTGCTCAACTCGTGATAACGGCTGTGCTGGCAAGACTTATCTCGCCGGGTGACTTTGGGCTTATGGCTATTGTCACCGTGTTCACTGGGCTATTCAGCTTGCTTTCTGATATGGGCGTGGGCACTGCTATCGTGCAGTATCGCGACCTTACGGAACGTGATTATGGCGGTCTATTTGCATTTTCGGCACTTTTGGCTGCAGGGCTTTCTCTGGCCTTTTGTGCCGCATCGCCATTCATCGCCGCAGTCTACGGGGACGCCCGGCTTGTGCCCTTGTGCCTTGCCTCGGCCCCCGCGCTGCTGTTCTCCACGCTCAATATGGTGCCAAATGGCCTTATGCTCAAGGAGTTGCGCTTCGCCGCCATTGGCGTACGTCTTGTGGCGGCTACAGTAGTCTCTGGAGGGGTCGCAATCGCGGCCTCCGCCTTGGGTGCGGGCTGCTATGCGCTCGTCCTTCAGACTGTGCTATCTGCAGCGGTGGTGTTCTTCTGGAACATCGTAGCGCGACCAATCAGGCAGATAAACGCTCATTTCATTTGCACGCTTAAGAAGATATTCTCCTATTCTGCTTACCAGTTTGGGTTCAGCTTGGTCAATTACTTCTCCCGCAACCTCGATAACATGCTCGTTGGCGGTATGCAGGGAACTGCGGCCTTGGGCTTTTACGATAAGGCTTATAAATTGACAACCTATCCCATGACAGCGTTCTCCAGTGTCATAGGCTCGGTCATCCAGCCGTTCATGGCAGAGCATCAAGACGATGTCGACCGCATCTACGAGTGCTGGATGCGTATCGAAAAGCTGCTCTCGCTAGTGGGTGTTGCTGTGGCGGTGGTATTCAGCTGTGCTTCGGCGGAAATCATTGCTGTCTTCTACGGGCCAGGATGGGAGCAAGCCGTGCCGGTGTTCGCCGTGCTTGCTTTGTCGGTCTACTTCCAGATGATGGGCAACCCTTCGGGTGCGTTTTTCCAGAGCATAGGACGCACCGATTACATGTTTAAGGTTGGTCTTGTGAACACCGCGATCACCATTTCCGGGCTGGTGGCGGGCCTGGCTGGCGGTTCCATCCTCACAGTGGCTTACGGCATCTTCGTAGCATACTGCCTTCATATGGTTCCTCTAGCGTATTTCCTAGTGAAACGTGGTTTCGGCAGACCTTACTATTGCCTGCTAAATTTCTTGCCTGAGATTGCTGTTGGCATCGTGGGCATTGCTGCTGTTGCGGGAGTTGGCGCCTTTATACCCATGGAAGATGTTTTCCTCTCTCTCATCGTAAAGTTGCTTGTGAGCAGCATTGCGCTAATCACTGGATATGCGCTCACTGACCAGCTGAAATACCTCACGGCTCTAATTAAGAGATAGCTCATTCTGATCGTTCCATCACGTATGGCACCTTGAAAACCCCAGATAGAAAGAAGATTCCCATGAAAATCGCTGTCGCCGGTACCGGCTATGTCGGCCTGTCCCTCGCCGTACTTCTTTCGCAGTACAACGAGGTGCACGCGCTGGACATCGTGCCCGAGAAGGTCGAGAAGATCAACAACTACCAGTCGCCCATCCAGGACGACGAGATCGAGCGCTTCCTGGCAGAGGCCAAGGCGGGGGAACGCGAGCTCGACCTGCACGCCACCGTGGACGTGGCCGAGGCCTACACGGACGCCGACTACGCCGTGATCGCCACGCCCACCAACTACGACTCGGACAGGAATTTCTTCGACACGAGCTCCGTCGAGGCCGCCATCGCCGCCGTTCGCTCGGTGAACCCGGACGCCTGGATCGTCATCAAGTCGACCATCCCCGTTGGCTACACCGCGGGCCTGCGCGAGAGGCTCGGCGACAGCAAGATCTTCTTCAGCCCCGAGTTCCTGCGCGAGAGCAAAGCGCTCTACGACAACCTGCACCCCAGCCGCATCGTGGTTGGCGCGCCGAAGGACGACCCTGAGGCCGTCGCCGCGGCGGAGAAGTTCGCCGGCCTGCTCGCCCAGGGCGCCGACCCCTCCGAGCTGGAGCGCGTGAACGCCGACGGCTCCAGGGGCATCCCGGAGCTCGTGCTGGGAACCACCGAGGCAGAGGCCGTGAAGCTCTTCGCCAACACCTACCTGGCGCTGCGCGTGGCCTACTTCAACGAGCTCGACACCTACTGCGAGGTCCGCGGGCTCAACACCCGCGACGTCATCGACGGCGTGTGCCTGGAGCCGCGCATCGGCTCCCACTACAACAACCCCAGCTTCGGCTACGGCGGCTACTGTCTCCCCAAGGACACCAAGCAGCTGCTCGCCAACTACAAGGACGTGCCGCAGAACCTGATCGAGGCCATCGTGGAGGCCAACCGCACCCGAAAGGACTTCGTGGCCGACGAGGTGCTGCAGATGGTGTGGGACCGCGTCTACGAGGGCAAGGAGAAGCCGGTCGTGGGCGTCTACCGCCTGACGATGAAGTCCAACTCCGACAACTTCCGCGCGAGCTCCATCCAGGGCGTCATGAAGCGCGTGAAGGCCAAGGGCGTGCCCGTTGTGGTCTACGAGCCCACGCTGGACGCGCCGGAGTTCTTCGGCTCCGAGGTGACCCACGACCTGGAGGCCTTCAAGGCCGGCTGCGACGTGATCGTCGCCAACCGCTGGAGCGATGAGCTCGCGGACGTGGCGGACAAGGTGTACACGCGGGATTTGTTTAAGCGGGATTAGGGAAGAGGGCGGAACCAGGCTGATCCGCTTCAATCATTCGCTATTTTAACCGCGTCGAGGGCGGGGGTGTTCGGCATTAGCCGATACACCCCCGCCCTTCATTGTTCTTCGCAGGTAAAATTCGCCTAATTCGAGCGATCGCTCAACGTGATTCGTGCCTTGAAACCGGCTCCATATTCTCCCGCCCGTGCCTGGTCATCCAACTTGAAGCCGATGTTATACAGCTTCCCCGACTTCGTCTTCCGAACCAGGCCATGCTCCAACATGAATGCGACAACGCGGCGATGTGCTTCGACGTCGTCCAAGTTCAGGTAGAAGCAGGCGACGCCTCTGCCGTTCTCGATAACGGACTCGAATGAGCTGTGCTTGCATTCCGCGACGACCATTCCGAGGGCCGCCTTGCGGCAGACTTCCTCCGCGAACTCGATATCGTTGAAGTAGAACATCCATTTCCCGCACCTGCTCTCGTCTAGCGCAGGTGCCAGCTCGGTGTCGATGTAGAACGAACACCATGGGTTGTCCACCCTGACGATTCGGCCGTCTTCGCTCAGCATCGTCTTCTCTTCCATCCATGCCTCATATGGTTTGAGGGTGCTTTCGTAGTACGCGATTGTTCTCGGAGAGCACCCCTCGACTTCCTTGTCGGTAAGGAAGAGACCGAGTAGACTCGAGTTGCTGGGCACGCTGCTTTCGGCATGGCTACACATAGTGCTTTCGAGCACTGCTTTTAAGATTGCTTTATCTGCAGATAGTCTAGAACCGGCTACATCTGTGTTAGAACCATATTGATCATCGCTTCCACCGGGGGCTCCTTTCCCCTTGGTTCGATGGAAACAATTCTGAAGTGCAGGCCTATGTTCCGGTAAATGATTATTTAGCTGAACTCGGAGAAGCCCTTTTTGCTCAAACAATTGAAGAGAACAAGCGAGAAAATCATTACCGTTCAGTCGAGTCATTCTGCGAAGTCAAGGGCGGTTAGAGGCTCCCTAAAGGTTCAGAGCTAATTGCAGAGGCAAACTCTCATCCATATATTCGAGTCCGCGACTTAAACAACGCTTCTGTTCTCTTACTCACTTCGGAAATGCTATATATCGACGATGAAACACGATCTAATATTTCGCGCTACGTTGTCAACACTGGCGATCTAATTGTTTCCGTTGTCGGAACGATTGGCCTTACGGCGTATATCGGAAAAACGCTCGATGAGGCAAACCTCACAGAGAATTGCAACAAACTTACTTCGTTTAAAGGCGACTTTGCGGCGTGGTCGTATTTCTTTCTTCGTAGCTCAATGGGCATGGAAGCTATTAGGCTTGGAACTGTTGGTGCCGTTCAGACCAAGCTTGCATTAAAAAACATTAAGTCGATGAACGTCCCGTTTGCTCCAGCTTGTGCAATAGAAAGAACGACTTCGATGCTCAATGGTATTCTTGAGCTCATATAGGCTAATATACTCAAGTCGTAGGCTCTTGGCGAACTGCGTGACGCATTGCTTCCCAAACTCATGTAGGGCGAAATCGACGTCTCTCAGTTTGGCGCTGTTCGGATGGATTAGGTATAGAGCGCTATGGCAGGGGGGCGAAGATGATGATTGTTGTAAATGAATCGGCTGCTGCTTCATATCTATACCTAATGGGATTAACCATAGACGAAGAGCTGCCGCTTACGCAACACCTCTCTCTATTGCCGGCCACGTGCAAGGCCTCGCCGGACGACATGATAAATTCTGTGATGAAATATGGCAGCGGAGATGAGACCGATTTAGGTGTCTTGATTGCCGTCCTTAGGAAAACTACAGCTCAGTTGCGCGTTGTTGGAGAGGGCAAAGAGCTTGCAGTTCGAGTTTGGAATGCCCAATCTGCAATAGTTCTATTGTCCGCGCTTTTGAATTGCGAATTGTATTGGCATGTTCAGAGCGATTCGCGGACAGAAGATTTTTCGCCATGCTCGGCAATCAATGTTGTTCTTTCTACAAGGTTGTTCATTCCAAGAAAATTGAAAGTGATCAACGATTCAGAGAAGCAGTGGATAAGACAGCATTATCGGGACGCATGGGAACTGTTTGATAAAAACACGCGATTTGAGACCGCGGTGAATTCCTTGTGGAGCTACAAGCAATCGCTTCGACCTTCAGTTCAAATGGCGATTATATGGGCTGGGATTGAGTCATTGTTTGGAGTCCGGAGCGAACTTGTTTTTCGTGTCAGTACTCTCGCAGCTTTGTTTCTTGGAGGAGGCAAGCAAAAACAGCAAGAAATAAAGAAACTATATAGAGCAAGGTCAGAAGCCGTTCATGAGGGAAAACAACCTTCTGAGTCTTGTGTTTCCGATTCTGCAAAATTATTGCAATCGCTAATCTTGGAATGCGTCGAACGGGGCTGTTTACCAAATGAGGACGGTTTGCTTTTCGGATTCGAAGAAGGATCGGCTAAATAATCATTTATCGCCCTACGAGTATTTGCAGATGAGACACCGATGCGTTTCAGTTGCATTGCATAGACAAGATAACGAAAAAGCAGCAAATCAAGAATGGCGATTCGCAAACATGGTTTATCCGGAGTTTTCACCAACCGCATCTTTGCGCGCCGCCTCAAATGAAACCCATAATGGAGTTTGGGCCATTCCAGAGTCACTTGCGCAAAGGTATTGCGAGTTTTTGGATCCAGTGATTTTGAGACGTAGCGTCGCCACTCAGACCGCGAACGCTTCATCGATCTGCAACTTCGGCAAAGCAAAAGGCCGAACATATGACCATGTTTTGATTTATCCAGTTGCCGATATGGCCTCTTGGTTGCAAGATGCCTCGACGGATCTGAAGCCGCAGACACGCTCCAAGCTCTATGTTGCAATTACTAGGGCGAGGTTCAGCGCTGGCTTCGTGGTTGCTGACAATAAAATAAATGAGCTTCCAGACACGCTAAGCGTCTGGAAGCCATAAATCAATCACGTGTTTGTTTGTCAGCAAAAGCGGATCCCTACGTGAACCTAAAGACGGCCTTGATCAGCCATCCGTTGAACCTGGAGATGCACTTACCAGTCAACTTCATCCATATCACCCCAATCCTCTGAAACAACTCTCATGTCACCCTTCTCTGGCTGCGTCTCGGTTGCGCCCAGCGCCTATTTGGCTACTTCCGCTTGTATCCTGAGTAATAACCTCCGCTGCTGCAACCAAGGTGGCGAATTGCTGCCTTTGCCATATGGATCTGTATGTAAGTGCTTCGAGGTGATGATGCCGATCTCACTTCAATTCATGGACGCATCGAAATAATAGGGCGGAGTCGCTCTCTCGATCCCGCCTCGCAAACCCGAATAGTTCTGACTTTCCCGTTATCCGGAACATCTGGGGAAGTTCGCGTCCCAGTCCGGAAAACCCAATGCCTGAAACGACGATGCCCAGGGGTTACTCGGTCAGCTTCTTGCATCCGTGCCAGGTCAAGGGAAGGGGCAGCCTGTAGAACGAGGTTGGCTCCATAGGGATCTCCTCGAGCCTTCCGTTGCCCCGCCGAACCCATGAAGTTCCGCTTGCGTCGGTGAAAGCCGTTTCGGGTGCCGTGCGTACTCCCATTCCGTGCCCTTCCGTCGGGAGCCATATGCACCATGCTCCAGGAGGAAGCGTGCCGACGCAGACGCGGTTGGGATAAGCGGGGCGGTTATCCTCACCTTTGAAAGAGGGGCCGGCCCCGCTAATCCCGACGCAGGTGACGATTACGTCGTAGACGGGGGACTCGCTTTCGTTTCGAAGCACGACGAATTGCCAGACGAACCGATTGTCCTCGGGCTGATCAGTTCGGTTTCGATCCCCTTCGTACCATGCCGATATGCGGGATGGCTGATGCCGCTTGATGTCGTCCTCCCTGTTCCTTTTGCTCTGGCTGCCTTGCCAGAATGCGACAATCAAGGCCACCAAGGTAACGAGTCCGATGAATGCTTGGACAATCAGATTGGCGATGTCTATATCGATGCCAAAAATCATTGGATGGTCACCGGCTCAGCGTCGTGGGGCGATAATTCTAACTCCGAATAATACGGCTTGATCGATGGTCGACGTTACGTAAACGTCAAAATGGGTTTGTCTTAACAGCCTTATTTTCTTAAGACAAACTTGCCGCAACGCCAATTCAAAGAGTTTGCCGTGACGCAGACAGATGCAGTTGGTTGCTGAAAAGCGTGGTTATTTGGGCAGGATTCGCTTCAAACCGCCCGTCGATTATTACGATCTAATGCAGCCTGTAGGGTGGATGTACTTCGATAAGCAGTAGTCGACATGCTCTGGTTTTGAACGAAAAGTCCCAGAGACAATCGATAACGATTCTTCTTTGATGATGCGAGCGGCGCTACCATTAGCAGCACCGCTTGTTTTCCGCTCGCAGATAGATCCCGCCATGTTGACCACCGAATGCATCTTGACCGACGTGCTCGTACTCCTATTCGGGCACAGAAATTGGAGGCGCGGCCCCCAGCGTCTACTCAGCGAAATTCGTTAAGAAAGCTGACATCGAACACTGTGAACTCCGTCATCGAATCGAATCTCATTGACTGGGATGCGTTCATTAATGATGACTTTGGTCATGGCTTTGCTGGACGCTATTGAGTTCGCACTGGGCAAGTCCATCTCCGATAGGGGCACCGAGGAAACAGTAAAGAGATTTGGCCGCTCATTGGAATAAGATGCTTCTTAGCTCCGTTATTGGTTATAGAAAGAAGGCTTAATGTCTGATTTTGAAATTTTGCAGCAGTTGTGCGAAACAGCAGACGAACTTTCAAAGAAATACATCAGCTCTAGTTCGCCTGACTTTAAAGCATGGAAGACAAGGGCGGACAGGCTTTTAATTAGGCGATTTGGAAAAGACAGCTACGAATTTAAAAGCTTTAACA
Organism: Collinsella sp.; assembly: GCA_019414445.1. GTDB lineage: Bacteria > Actinomycetota > Coriobacteriia > Coriobacteriales > Coriobacteriaceae > Collinsella. The sequence goes on along the minus strand of DXMA01000003.1, from coordinate 100,686 downwards.
AAATCAGCTACTCGTTGTCTTTCTTCACCTCCGGTACGCCCGACTCGGCTTTCGTTGAAGCCTGTGCGGACGGCCTGCGCAGTGCAAAAGCTGTGCTGGAGACATACCTTGATGAGTTTTCAGACGAAGGGGAAACCGGATCGACTGCAAATGTTGGAGATTATTCGAAGGTATTTATCGTTCATGGTCACAACGGAGAGCTTAGAGAAAGGGTCGCGAGAATCATCGAAAGGCAGGGCCTGACGGCGGTTGTCCTAAACGAGCAGTCAAATCAGGGCAAGACAATCATCGAAAAGCTGGAAATTGAAGGCGATGCAGCAGGAGCGGTATGCCTTTTTACGGCAGACGACGAAGGAAGAGCCCAGGCAGAACAGTCGGAAAAGCCCAGGGCTAGACAAAATGTTGTATTTGAAGCCGGATACTTTATTGGTCGGCTTGGCAGGGAAAACGTTGCAATTCTTGTTGACAAAGGTATCGAGATTCCCTCCGATCTACAGGGCGTCGTTTATACCGGAACAGACAGTTGGGAGTTCGGCCTCTTGAAAGAACTCAAGTCCATGGGATATTCCATCGACTTTAATAAGATGGATATCTAATCCGTTGATCCCTCCTTTCACCGACTGGCAAAACGATTTACACCTAATTGTGGACATTGCCCACACGATTTCTCTTTGCTCCCGCATTGATCTCGCTAAACTATAAATTGCTGCTACCAGGGCATTTTCTGGTGCACATTCTATTGGCTCCTGCGAAGATCGGAGCAGGTATGTTTGCTGCCAAGTCCCACACCAGCCGTCATTACATTCCGATTGTTGCCATGGCCTGCCTATGCGTTTTGCTGGGCGGGCCTTCTTATGCCGCTGGCGCGGAGAGCCTCATCATCGCGGGCGCGACGTACTGCGAGCCGGGCGTGTCGGGCCCCGGCTGGGCCTGGACCGATGCCGACCAACTGGAGCTTAACGGCTACGCGGACGAGGCCATCGGCGCGAAGGCGACCTGGTGCTGACGCTTGCCGGGCAAAACTCCGTGACGGAGTCGCATGCGCCCGATGCGGACATCACGCTGTGCGGCATGGAGGTGTGGGGCAAGCTGACGTTTCGCGGTACCGGGACTCTGACGGCGACGGGCTCGCAGTGCGGGATCCACGTCTCGCGGGCGCTCGTGGTGGACGGCTGCACCGTCGATGCCCGGGCGGACGGGGCCGATATTACGGACGAGGCGGTTGCCGGCGTGATCGCCGGCGACATGGCCGTGCGCGGCCGCGGGCGCGTCGTCGCCGCGGGAGCCGGGTCCGGAGCGGGCGTGCGCGCCTACGGCGTGTATCTGCAGGATCTGGGCATTGGTGCTGGCGCGGCTGGCTGCCGGCTTTCCGTCGCTGCCTCGTGGCTCGATGCGGCCGGTGCCGACGGCGGCGTTGCGTGCACGGGCGGGTCGCTTGTTTCCGCGCGGTTTATGGCGCCTGCTGGTGGGGCATTTGGAGCTGGTGGCGTGGTGGATGCCACCGGTGCGGTGGCACCGCATGTGGTGATTGAGCCCGATGTAGCCACGTCTCCGGCGGGGGAGACGGACGGGCGCGACGTGCCGGGTGGCAGCGTGGACAGGTCTCCCACCGATGCTAACCCCGCTGCCGGAGGGCCCACCACAGGACCCACGGCAAATCCCACGATGAAACCCGCGGCCACGACAACCAAGACAGCAACGACAGTAACCAAGACCACGGTCGCCAAAGTCTCCAAGCCCAAGGCTGCCACCGCGACAACTGCGGCACTCCCCAAGACCGGCGACTGCAACTGGATTGCAGCATCCGTGGCGCTCTTCCCGCTAGGTACAGTACTTCTAGCTGCCGCATATCGCTGCTGAGACCGCGCGACGCGCCTAGCTGCAATAAAAGAACTCCGTTGAAGCTTTGAGGGCAACGCTTCTTGAAAAGGGAGCGTTGCTATTTTCGCGCATGCAAATTCTTACGTGCCATACAACTCATATGCATAGTTAATTACTTGTAATTACATAATCTACTATTGTATGTGCGTTATACTAAGGGTACATTCACGCGATTGGAAGGTCTAAAAATGGCAAGCTCAACATTAACCATCAGGGTTGACGACGACCTCAAACGCGAGGCGGCGGAAGTGGCTGATTACTATGGACTTGATTTGTCGTCCGTGACGCGCGCGTTCTTCAAGCAAATGGTCAACACCCATCGCATCCCGTTGACTTTTGCCCCTGAGGAGCCCAATGCCGAAAGCCTTGAGGCCATTCGCGAGGGGGACGCTTTTCTTGCATCTGGCAAAAAAGGACGCTTTGACAATGGCGCCGATCTGATCGCTGCGGCGATGGCACAATGAGCACGTTAACCGCAGAGTTCTCTGCAGCCTTCTCCCGCGATTTAAAGAAAAAAGCAAAGCGCCGTAAATGGGATTTATCTGAGCTTCAAAAGCTAATTGACCTGGTGCTACAGAATACACCTGAGTCAATGGACATATTAAAGCGACGTCATAATATGCACCGGCTAAGCGGCAACTGGGCAGGGCGAAACGAATGTCACGTAGCAAACTCTGGCGACTGGCTTGTCATATGGTCATCAAACGAAGAGGTAGCTTTCTTTGAACGCACTGGCAGCCATGATGAGCTGTTCCGATAATTCCCTTAATATCGAAACCACCAAAACCATTCGGATTTCAACCTAATGGCATCCAATTTGCTCAATCTTGTTGGAAATGTTGCTGCGCAATGACGATTGCCTGCCCATGCGTTTTGCTGGGCGGGCCTTCCTATGCCGCGGGCGCGGAGAGCCTCATCATCGCGGGCGCGACGTACTGCGAGCCGGGCGTGTCGGGCCCCGGCTGGGCCTGGACCGATGCCGACCAACTGGAGCTTAACGGCTACGCGGACGAGGCCATCGGCGCGAAGGCGACCTGGTGCTGACGCTTGCCGGGCAAAACTCCGTGACGGAGTCGCATGCGCCCGATGCGGACATCACGCTGTGCGGCATGGAGGTGTGGGGCAACCTGACGCTTCGCGGTACCGGGACCCTGACGGCGACGGGCTCGCAGTGCGGGATCCACGTCTCGCGGGCGCTCGTGGCGGACGGCTGCACCGTCGACGCCCGGGCGGACGGGGCCGATATTACGGACGAGGCGGTTGCCGGCGTGATCGCAGGTGACATGGCCGTGCGCGGCGGCGGGCGCGTCGTTGCCGCGGGTGCCGGGTCCGGAGCGGGCGTGCGCGCCCACGGCGTGCATCTGCAAGATGCGGGCCTTGGCGCTGGTGCGGCCGGCTGTCGGCTTTCCGTCGACGAATCGCGGCTTGATGCGACCGGTGCCGACGGCGGCGTTGCGTGCACGGGCGGGTCGCATGTGTCCGCACGATTTGTGACGCCTGCCGGTGGGACTTTTGGTGCTGGTGGCGTAGTGGATGCCTCCGGTGCGGTGGCACCGCATGTGGTGGTTGAGCCCGATGTGGCCACGCCGCCGGCGGGGAAGACCGACAGGGGCGAGGTGCCAGGTGGCGGGGCTGGTGAAACTGCTGATGGCGCTGATCCCGCTGCGGGGCAACCTAGTGCGGAACCGGCGACGGACTCCGCGGTGAAGCCGGCAGCCGCGACTCCCAAGACAAGCACGACAACCAAGACGACGGCGACCAAGACCACAGCCACCAAGAAGACCATGCCCAAATCCGCAACGGCTACGACGCCGACGCTCCTCAAGACCGGCGACAGCAACTGGATCGCTGCCTCCTTAGCGCTATTCCTGCTGGGATCAGCACTTTTGTGCGCCGTACATCGCTGCTGAGGCGCTCGTTTTTCAAAAGAGCACAGTGCCCGAGCATTCATTACTTGCTACTCGCCGCTCATCGCGAATTGACTACTCAAAATACTGGACTCCACGATGAGAGCATTGATTGACGGGTTGAATTCTTGAAAGCAAGATTGCCATTGAATCTATGGCTCGCCACTCGAGTGCAGCAAAAGCAACGCAAACCGTAGAGCTGACTTCGTTAATATCTTAAATAAAATAGCCTAATAATGTGACGTTGACTTCGTCCGTCTAACATGACTGCAAAGCAACATGCCGAACATGAAGGGGAGACAATGGCCGTTTGGTTACACTTTCAAGCTCCAGAAATGCGCGAATGGCAATGCATATTCGACTACATCTCGGAGCGAGGACGTGTTGGGGAGGAAAATGGGATTAAATTTATCATTCACACTTCCGAAAACGGCCACAACAAGCCTCACCTACATGCTCAATATCAGCAAAAAGAAGTTGTTCTTGAAATACCCTCAGGTAAAGTGATCACCGGAAACATCAATTCCAAGAAAATGAAATTGGCTTCTGAATGGGTTGTTACAAATGAGGCCTTTCTTAAGCAAAAATGGAACGAGCTTGCTCACGGGGATTATTATTTTTGCTGATGCAGACCTCAATCACTAGAGTGTGATTATTGGACTCTGAGATAGACAGTGCAGCACCACCCCAAGCCGCCGAAGCGGACCAAGAGCAGGAAACAAGCTGTTCAAATTAATCCGAATCATAGTCATTTGTAGCAAATAAAATAGACATGTGATTCATGACTATCGTCACGAAGACCAAGGGCGAGCCCGTGACCGTGTTCATTGACCGACGGTCGGGAGGCGAAGATGGTAGCGACCACCGGGGAGGTGCTCTAGATGGGCGACGCGTTCAAGAACCATGTCTTCCCCAAATACGAAAAGAGCCGCGCGATGAAGCCGCAGATGAAGGGTCTGGAAGACCCGACGCTCAACAGCTTCTCGCTGCTTGACTTGTCTGCTCTTATGAAGCCTGAGCTCAAGGACCAGATGTTCGAAGACGAGTTCATCCGCTCATTCCTCAATGCTGCCAAGGTGTTGGCCGCAGCCGGCAGGACGGCTATCGATAGGCCAAGTATGTACGTGATACTAAATCATTCCTACGCGATTCCTGTGCTATTTCTCACGAGGCACTGTATGGAACTCGCTATCAAGCGGGCGATTAGGAAGTGCGGCCGTGAGCCGAAGGGGAACCACGGCCTCTCAGGACTCTGGAACTCCCTGCTCTCGCGGTTCCCGGAACAAAGGGGGCGCGAGGACCGACAGGTCATCAAGAATATGGGGGCATTCGTGAACAGCATTGCCGACATCGACGACAACGGCATCAGCCTCCGATATCCGTCCTATAAGTCGGGCAAGCTGACGCAGGACAGACCTTTATTCGTGAACAACGAGCAAGTCGCCTCGTATCTCGAGAAGTTCGTCGAGCAGCTAGAGCTGATTGACTTCGATTCGCTAAAGAAAGACTGAGCATTCGCTTTGCTCGGATTCGTCACCCATCTCTGGCAACTGTACCAACGCGCATTAACGCCCCTATCTACAAGACCGATTTAAACTCTTGTTTTATGTCTCGATTTAAAGCGGATATTTGTTCATAACTAACAAATATTGGTTTTAAAACAATATAACTGTCGTTGTAATTAAAGGATGTCATGGGCGTCGGCTTTTGTGAAAAGGATTCTGACGATGATTCTCAATTTTTCTTTTAAGAACTTCCAGAGCTTTCGAGATGCTCAGCGGTTCTCGTTTGAACCGATTTCGAGCAAAAAGAAATTTGGACCCGTGCGGGTAGCCGCGATTTACGGTGCAAACGCGTCGGGCAAATCAAATTTCTTAGACGCCCTGGACTTTGTCTCGTTTTTTATTCGCAACGGTTACGCAACAGGTGATTCGAAATCTCATATACCTATCATTCCCTTTTTACTTGACTCAAAGTCGCCATCAAGTGATACCGAGTTCTCGATTGAATTTACAGCCAGCAATTTGAAATATGAGTTCTCATTTGGTGTAAACAAAAATGAGGTTACTTATGAGAACCTCACCGTATACCGATCGAAACAACCGTCGCTCCTCTATGACCGCTCTTCGGTAAACGGGGAACAGTCGATTAAATTTGGTAGCACGTTTACAGGCGCCAAAAAACAACTTTGGGATATCACGCGCAATAATTCTCTGTTCTTATCTGCCGCCGCGGCGGCTGGTATTGATGTAATTCAACCCGCATTCGCAGCTCTTGCCAATGACATCAATCTCTATGATGCAACGCATTATCTTGCAGAGCTCGCCACCATTAAAAAGCTGTTTATCAACGATGACGCACGAGCTCAGATGCTATCTCAGCTCATTAAATATGCTGACATTGGAATTGACGGCATGGATGTCCGCCAATCGGAAGGCGTCATGGGCTTAAAAGACTCACTCATTGGACTCGAAGAGATTCCGGAAGTGGCACGTAATAAAATTGCAGAAGACTTTAAATGGTCGTTCGCTTATGACCTGTTCTTCCACCACAAAGGCTCGGGAGATGGCTTTTGGCTGGACTCCGCCCATGAATCGGAGGGCACAAAAGCTGCGCTGGCGTTTTTCTCGGTAGCCTTACGCTCTTTAAGCAGTGGAGCCACAACAGTAATTGACGAGCTTGATTCGAGTCTTCATCCTACGCTCCTGCGCGACTTCGTCTCACTGTTCGCCGATCCCGACACAAATCCAAAGGGTGCGCAGCTAATCTTCTCAACCCATGATGTAACCTTGATGACGCGAACCAGCCCCATGGAAGAGGTGCTCGAACGTGACCAGGTCTGGTTTGTAGAAAAGGACTCTGAAGGTGCTTCGCAATTAATTGCTGCAATGGAGTATTCCCCCCGCGCAAATGAGAATCTGGGACGCAATTATTTGAACGGGGTCTACGTGCCCTTGCCAAATCCGAGCTTCCATCAACTTGTGGCTCAGCTTATGAAGGAAGGCACTGACGTAAATGGCTAAGACAGAAAGGAGAGGGCTTGCTCGCGGCCGTAAAAAGCAAACAAGAGCCAAAAGAAAGCGCCACCTAATTGTGTCCAATGGCAAGGTGACCGAAACCGAATACTTCAACCACTTAATTAGTGAAATGGACGTTCGCGGAAACGTGCGATATCGGCATATAGACGGAGACCCTTTGAAGGTTGCCAAGCAGCTTTCGCGAGAGCTCGATTCAGATAAAAAGGCCGTTAAAGCAGGCGAAATCGAAGCATTGAGTTCTGCATGAATCGTTGTTGATTCAGATGAGTTCAGAAACCTAGCCGCAGCAGAACGAGAAGCAAAGACAAAAGGAGTTAGGCTCGCGATCTCCAATCCATGCTTTGAAGTATGGCTTATCGATCATGTCTCACCATGCCCGGAAACTTTTGCATCGACGCCACAATGCGAGAAAAGAGCGCACGACCTTGGTGTATTAAAGACCACCGACCCCAACAGGTCGTCTGCGTCTAAGTTCAAGTCGGTAAATCTCGAAATGATTGACGGCAACAAGGACCAGGCTTTGACCAATGCCGCAAAGCACAATACGGATAATAAACGTCGTGCAAGAGAAATGAATCCGGACAACGTTGTCGCCTATCAAGTATGGACAGACCTGCCTGATCTTGTAGATGACGTATTTCGGTCGGGTAACTAGTGTGATTCAACCCGCGTTAGGGGCAGGCTTTTAACTCAAAAAATTGTAAACGAGGTAGCAATGCTTTAGAGCTATGTTCAGCTAGATGACGGCACTCAGTTTGCCTACTCAGAAACACGAGATGACGGGACCGTTCGCGTAGCCGTTGAGCGTCCGGTTGGCCCTGGCTTTGACCATGCGGAATGCTTATTGCCTAGGGTTAATTGGTTCAAAGTCGAAGGCTTTTCTACTGACGATCTGGATTTTTTGACCAAGTTCGTTAGATCAAACGCTCCGTTTATCTTCGAGCTTGCAGAACGGCAAAAAGCCGGACCGGCGGTATCGGCGCTGACCCCCTGACGTTCTACTGTTGAATGGAAAATATCCCATGATTTCGCCTTCCGACATATCCACCGTCGCCTCCCGCGTGCTGGCTCAATACGACGTCAGCGAAGCCTATTTATTTGGCTCGTTTGCCCGAGGCGAGCAAACGCCCGATAGCGATATTGACTTGCGCCTAGTCTGCGGCAACACCATGACGTTCGGCACGCTTTACGAACTCACCCATGAGCTCGAGAGGGAGCTTGGGCGAAAGGTTGATATCGTCACCAACCCACCAGAGCACATGCGCCCGGCATTCCGCAAAAGCATCGAGCAAGATGAGGTGCGTGTCTATGAAGCTCTGTAAGCAGGACGAGGCGTTAGTGTGCTCCGGCGTGATCAGCAAGTCTGAATTTTGTCGCATACTTCCGGACTCGGCGAGCCTTAGAAGCCAGTATTGAACTCAAACTCGGTTCCAGACACCCTCTTGCTATTTGAATACAGGTATCGCTCTAGCGATAGTATGTTATACTATCGCTAGAGCGATACCTGTTAGGAGACTCGCGTGGAACTGTGGCATGGTTCTCAGAAAATCATTGAGACTCCCCAGCTTGGCCTGGGGAAAATCCATAACGACTATGGACAGGGATTCTATTGCACAGAAAGCCTCGACCTTGCAAGGGAATGGGCATGCTCGCGCGATGCCGATGGCTTTGCGAATCGCTATGAACTCGATATAGCCGATCTCAAAGTTCTCGACTTGCTATCGCCGCAATATTGCGTCCTGCATTGGATAGCGTTGCTCGTTGAGCATCGTTCTTTTCGCAAAGATACCGCCATTGCCGCGGGGGCGTGCGAATATCTCCATGATCACTTTCTACCTCAGACGAGCACTTGCGACGTAATAAGGGGGTGGCGTGCGGACGACTCGTACTTTAGCTATGCCAGAGCTTTTGTAAACAATACGATCACCGTCGATCAGCTTGGACGATCTATGAGGCTCGGTAACCTGGGGGAGCAGATTGTGCTCAAAAGCGAGCGTGCGTTTAAGAGCATTCGTTTTGCTGGATTTGAACGTGCGCAGCAAGCTCTGTATGGTCCATTGGCCAAGGAACGAGATGAAGCGGCAAGGGCGCAGTATCGGGAGCTCCTTGCCGAAAACCCGTTTGAGGGAATACGTATCGTCGATATCATTCGAGAGGGGATGACGGGCGATGACCTACGCCTACAGTGAGATGTATCTCGAGGATGCAATGAGAACGCTGGGCGAGGCGGTCGATTTTGCTCTCTGTGACCAAGGGCTGACTCCAGCCGAGTTGACGGCGATCATGTCGAACGCTCTTGAGATGAAACAGTTTGAGCGCGGTATGCCTCGCGTCGTCTGCGGCATGGCGGGCGACGAGCTCGCGCGCGATATTATCGCCCATGCGGGACTGACCCCCGTCAGATGTAGGGAGACCTATCCGTTCGACCGTTCGCCTCAGTATTGGGCGGGGTGGGTTATGGCCTATACGCAATGGATGAGCAGCTTGGGCTTTAATAAGCTACTCGAAGTCGCTCCGCTCGATTGGATCATCGGCTCGTACCATCCACTTCACGAGGCCTCCGAAGATAAATTCGCCCAGATTGTCATCGAAAAATGGAACAACGCCCAAGCGGACAAAAAGGGCCTCAAGGCGGCACGAAAGGCTGCCGGACTAACGCAAAAACAGCTCGCCGCCCAATCGGGGGTTAAGCTTCGCGCCATACAACTCTACGAGCAGAACCAGCTCGACCTACGCCGCGCCTCGGTTTCCTCGGCATTGGCGCTTGCAGACACCCTAAACTGCACCATCGAAGACCTCGTCTGGCAACCGATTGCTCTGGAGTACGACTCGCAGGCTATTTCGTCTGTAAAGCTATAGAGGAGTCAGACATGCCTTGGAGCCATGTTCAACAAGATGACGGCGCTGATTGCGTTGCTCAAGAAGATCATTCAACTGCGCACGTGGCAAATTCAGCATCACTGATTTTGCTCGGCGGCACCACGTCAATCGACGAAGCTATTCGGCTGACCATTTCGAACATGCCCAACGCGCTCAGGCTCTTGGAGAACTCATGATGGCGGACACGAAGCGGGGAGCGAATCCGTTCGCGCCGCTCGTGCTCGATGATGCCGGTTCGCTCGAAGATATGGCCGCGGCCGTGATGCGCCTGCACAGCACGTTGATGACGGTCGGGCGCTGCTATACAACCGACGCCACAGGCGACCGGGCCGCGCTTGAGCTTGGACGCGTCGAGTCCGTGCTTGCGGGTGCATTCTGTACGATATTCGGTCAATCGCCGGCCGATCGCTTCACAGACATCTTTGACCAGGTCACCTACGTGGCCGAGCACATGGTCAAGGACCACATCTTTGAGGACGGCAACAAACGCACCAGCCTTGTCTTTGCCTTGTCCGTCTTAAGGTTCGCCGGCACTCCGGTCGAGCTAATCGACAGTCCCGAGCCCAACGACAACCAATACTACGCCTGGATTCAGGGCCTCGTTTCCAGTCGCCGCACGACCAACGGGCTCGCCGAAGAACTGCGCCGCGGTTGCGTTGCGGGCGCGGACAACCCGTCGCACGTATAGAATCTAAGCACCCGCACGCCGATTATTGAATGGATTGGACACCACGTGGATATCCCCAGCACCCTGTGCTGCCGCCCCGAGACCTCGTGGATCAAGCGATAAAGGGCGGTTGAGCTGCTTGTTTGCTGGGCGCCTTATTTTTGATGGAACGGCATGTGCCCACGAATTTAAAATCGGCGGCAAAAAGTTCTTGGTAAACCACGCGCGGCTATGATAGTATTTCTTTTGCCGAAAGGCGACGGGCGATTGGCTCAGGGGTAGAGCATATCCTTCACACGGATGGGGTCACAAGTTCGAATCTTGTATCGCCCACCATCTAAAGCACAGGTCAGAGGTATTAAGCCTCTGACCTTTTCCTTTTGACACCATGGCTGTCACCAAAAGTGGCACCAAAATCAAATCGAAGTCGTCTAAGGCGTCATTTTATCGCACCCTTTTCGCTGACGCCATTGCCCGTTTTGCATTAAACGCATGCGTATTTTCATTGAATTCCCCTTGTGATCCGAGCGCAAATGTGGAGACAGGGACCATATGCCCAGAGCGTCTTCCAGCGGTTTTCTGTCACACGACGGTTTTTCGGCAGAACTCGTCAAGCTTTTGGTTTGCTTCCGGTACTTACCCGCATGATGCCCCGGTAGATAATCGGCCATGTCCGCAATCCACATGGCCTACGGCCGATACCAGGGGAGGCGCAAATGGACGAAATCGTCTGCGCAAACACCGCATTCCGCTACTGGCGCTGCCCACCGCAGGTGCGCGACCTCTACCCGCGCCTACCCAACTCCGAAGACGGCTGGCGAGCTCTATCCCAATCGCCCTTCGTAGTCGACGTCCTCAAGACCCCAGTCATCACATCGGCATCAACTCGAAGCAACCTGCATTCCGAAGCAAGACGGACCATCCGATGGAACAGCGCCTATACAGAGAAGGTTTCCATTGACACGGGTATGGGCTTTAGCGTCACAGATCCTCTTAATACGTTATTCACCATGACTCGAAGCGTGTCTTCATGCGACCTGGTTCTGGCTATGTACGAGTTCTGCGGATGGTTCTCGGTTTTTAAACCATCGCCCGCGGTCGACATGTCACTTGAGCAGGCAAAATCAGAAGAAGAGAGGTACACCACAGAAAGTCTGTTTGAACTAGACGAAACCCAAGACGAGGCCCCATGGAAACGAGTCTATGCTCGGGCGCACCAGATGGACAGCGAGAATAATCAAAGTGGGCAGCAGGATGACGGATCCGGAAATAATGCTAACGGAAAGGGTACATCGCTCTGGATGAGAAAGCCTCTTGTTGAAATAGAAGAACTGCACAGATTTGCAGCGAAGGTTAAAAGCGAGATGTGGGGAAAGCAATTCTACGAAGCCGCACAGCAGGTAATGGGTATTGCGGCATCCCCGCTAGAAGTTGCTGGAATCATGTTGCTAAGTCATCCGAGGCGTGCCGGCGGAACGGAGTTTAAAAACATATACGTCAACGACTTAACACCGCTGTCGAATTCAGCTCGGAAAATCTCAGGCCAGAAAATCTGTTACGGCGATATCGTCATCGTAAATCCAATAACAATGAAGGCTGTGATTATCGAACTTCAAGGAGAGGTTATCCATGGATCGGGCGTTGTGCTTGACCACGACGCCACCCGAATGACGGCATTGCAAAGCATGGGATACGACGTATTTCTTGTAACCCATGACATGCTCAATGATCACGATCAGCTTGATGCCATCATTCACAGTGTGTGTGAGCGATTGGAGTTGCGCTACAAACCAAAAACCAAGGCGATGAGATGCGCTGAGACCAGATTGCGGGCCAACGTTCTGTGCAATTGGCTTGATATTGGTAAGTAATAATGCCCAAGTGAGCATTTTTAATACTTTATATGCGCCAGTAATTAAGTGCCATTTTAAAACCATACCGGTTTACTACGTTGGATTGAGGGTGGCTGAGCACACCGATTTCGACACTCATAAAACCGCAGGTAGATCGCCTGCCCGTTTTGCGAAAATAGGCGTGAGGTCGGTAATCCGGGAATCAGCGTAGTAAACCGGTCTGTTTATGAAGCGACCAGCTGGGGCGACATGCCGAGCCCCGGAAAGGAAGGCGGCGGGCTTGCCGCTGCCCGCGGGGCACGCACCGCGGGCTGTGTCGGGCATCCTGTGTCTCTTCGGCCCCCTGTCCGTTCCACGCGCCGCATAATATTTTCCAAAATTGTCCTTGCATCGCCGTCCGAGTTCCCGTATAGTACTTCTTCGCACGGGGGCGTAGCTCAGCTGGGAGAGCGCTTGACTGGCAGTCAAGAGGTCAGGGGTTCGATCCCCCTCGTCTCCACCCGAGCATTGAATGAGGCTCCAACGCAAGTTGGGGCCTTTTTTCACATAGGCACACAAGTTCAAAGGCGGCACCATGATCCTCCTGGTCGACAAGATCGTGCGTTGAACGGGTGCCGCGTGCATGGTAGTATTTCACGTCGTGGTACAAACGTTGGAAGTTGCTCTTCCACCCCAACCGCGACAGCTACTTTATAAGGGCTCTTGGCGCAACGGTTAGCGCAGGGGACTCATAATCCCTGGGTTCTGGGTTCGAATCCCGGAGGGCCCACCAGATTTTTCAACAGGTCAGGCAGTATGTCTGGCCTGTTTTCTTTTCATCGCAGTGGTTTTCACTTACAAATAGCCAACTAACTCACTTCCGGGTGTCCTCGGACGGCTGCGCGCGATGCCGCCGAAAGTTTTTCCAAAATTGTCCTTGCATCGCCGTCCGAGTTCCCGTATAGTACTTCTTCGCACGGGGGCGTAGCTCAGCTGGGAGAGCGCTTGACTGGCAGTCAAGAGGTCAGGGGTTCGATCCCCCTCGTCTCCACCCGAGCATTGAATGAGGCTCCAACGCAAGTTGGGGCCTTTTTTCATATTGGCACACAAGGTCAAAGGCGGCACCATGATCCTCCTGGTCGACAAGATCGAAAAAAGCTTCGGCGCACGCGTCCTCTTTAGCGGCGCGTCCTTCCAGATCAACCCCGGCGAGCGCTTCGCGCTCGTGGGCCCCAACGGCGCCGGCAAAACTACCATGCTTAAGATCATCATGGGCATCGACAGCCCCGACGCAGGCCAGGTCCAGTACGCCAAAGACTGCCAGGTGGGCTACCTAGAGCAGGAAACCAACCTAGAGCACAAGGACACCACCATCCTTGCCGAGGTCATGGCCGCCGCCAAGGAAATCCGCCGCATGGGCGAGCGCGCTAACGAGCTGCAAGCCCAGATCACCGAGCTCTCCGAGCTGGGCAAGGACGTCGACGCACTCCTTAACGAGTACGGCCAGGTCCAGGACCGCTTTGAGCACCTGGGCGGCTACGAGCTCGAGAGCAACGCCCGCAAGATCCTGTCCGGCCTGGGCTTTAAGGTCACCGACTTTGAGCGCCCATGCTCCGAGTTCTCCGGCGGCTGGCAGATGCGTATTGCGCTGGCAAAGCTCTTCCTGCGTCACCCCGACCTGCTGCTTCTGGACGAGCCCACCAACCACCTGGACCTCGAGAGCGTCCAGTGGCTGCGCGGCTTTATCGCCAACTATGACGGCGCTGTGCTCATCGTCAGCCACGACCGCGCGTTTATGAACGCCTGCGTCGACCACGTCGCCGCACTCGAGAACCGCCGCGTAACCACCTACACCGGCAACTACAGCAGCTACCTCAAGCAGCGCGAGGACAACCTGGAGCAGATGCGCGCAAAGCGTGCCGCCCAGGAGCGCGACATCGCCCACATGCAGGTCTTCGTAGACAAGTTCCGCTATAAGCCCACCAAGGCCGCCCAGGCGCAGGAGCGCATCCGCAAGATCGAGCAGATCAAAAAGGAGCTCGTCATCCTGCCCGAGGGCCACAAGCACATCGACTTTAAGTTCCCCGACCCGCCGCGCTCCGGCGACATGGTCGTGGGCCTCGAGGGCGTGTCCAAGTCCTACGGCGACAAGCACATCTACAGCGATATCGACCTCAAGCTCTACCGCGGCGAGCACGTGGCGCTCGTCGGCCCCAACGGCGCCGGCAAGTCCACGCTCATGAAGATCCTCGCCGGCCTGGAGCCGCCCACCACCGGCACCCGCGATCTGGGCACCAACGTCGGCGTCGCCTACTATGCCCAGCACGCGCTCGAGGGCATGACCGAGTCCAACACCGTCCTGCAAGAGATCGACACCGTCACGCCCAAGTGGACCGTGCCGCAGCAGCGCAGCCTGCTGGGTGCCTTCCTGTTTAGCGACAACGACGCAATCGAAAAGCAGGTACGCGTCCTCTCCGGCGGTGAAAAGGCACGTCTGGCCCTGGCAAAGATGCTTGTGGCCCCCGAGGCGCTCCTGTGCCTGGACGAGCCCACCAACCACTTGGACATCGACTCGGTGGATATGCTCGAGAACGCCCTGCAAAACTTCCCCGGCACCATCGTGCTGATCAGCCACGACGAGCACCTGGTACGCGCGGTGGCCAACCGCGTCATCGACATCCGCGACGGCAAGGTCACGGTCTACGACGGCGACTACGACTACTACCTCTACAAGCGCGAGGACCTTGCGGCCCGTGCCGCTGCCGAGGCAGCAGGGGAGAGCGCGCCGGGCGCGATCAAGTCCGCTAAGGTCACCGCGGCCCAGCCCGATGCGCCCGCCGCCGCTTCCAAGCCTGCCGAGGGCAAAAAGACCAAGGAGCAAAAGCGCGCCGAGGCCCAAGCCCGCGCCGCGCTCAATAAAAAGCTCAAGGGCGTGCGCAACCAGCTCAAGAAGATCGAGACGGAGCTCGACAAAAAGCGCGCCCGCTATGACGAGCTTATGGAATTGATGGCGAGCGAAGAACTTTATGCCGATCAGGATAAGTTCAACGCCGCGCTGGGGGAATATAACGGCCTTAAGCAAGAGCTGCCCAAGCTCGAAGACGAATGGCTGGAGCTTTCCACCCAGATCGAAGAGGAGACCGCGCGTGAACTCTCGTAAAGCCGCTGCCGTGGCGATGAGCATCATCGCCATCGCCTGTCGCATCTGCGGCATCTTTATGAGCGCGATGACCGTGCTGCTGTGTTTTAGCGGCCTCACCGCCAAGCTGCAGATCGTGGGCTTTGTCGTCGAGCTTTCGCGCGCGCTGCCGAGCGCCATCGCCGGCTACGGCGTCATCACGTCGCCCTTTGGCGGCGTCTTCCGCCTGGATTACGCCATCGTCGCTGTCATCCTGTTTGTGGCCGACTACCTGCTCACGCGCGCCTCACGCCGCGTCCGCTAGGGGAGCGATATGTCCAGCAGCTACCTCATGAACCTGCTTGCCAGCGCCGTCGCCGTCATCGTGGGCATCGTTATCCACGAGAGTGCGCACGCCGCCGCAGCCTGGGCGCTCGGCGACAAGACGGCCCGATCGCGCGGTCGTGTCTCGCTCAACCCGCTCAACCATATCGACCCGTTTGGCACCATCATCCTGCCGCTGCTCATGCTCGCAGCCGGTGGCCCGGTGTTCGCCTTCGCCAAGCCCGTGCCCGTCTACCTTAACAACCTCAAGCACCCCAAGCGTGACGAGGTCCTAGTGAGCGCAGCCGGCCCCGCATCGAACATCGCGCTCGCGTGCCTCGCGGCCGCCCTCATGCACGCAATGTACGGCAACCTCTACGCCAGCATGTCCTTTGCCGTGGCGTCCCAGATCATGAACTTCGGCGCCACCTTTATCGTGGTCAACCTGTCGCTCGCGTTCTTCAACCTCATCCCGATCCCGCCGCTCGACGGCTCGTCGATCATCGTGCCGTTCCTCAAAGGCAAGGCGCTCAACAACTATTACCGTCTGCAGCAATACGCTATGCCCATCCTCATCCTGGTTCTGTACCTGTTGCCCATGTGGACCGGCATCGACGTGATCGGCCGCTATTTCGACGTTACCGTGTATCCGCTTGCTGAGCAGCTGCTCAACTTCGCAATCGCCGGCATCTAAGGTAAACTTACAGGTCGACCGTGCAAAACGGTCGCAACATGCACCCAAACCGCGCCGCGAAGGCGCCGTCAAAGGAGGTCGAAGATGTCGTATCGCGTGTCGACGCAGGTCTACAGCGGACCGTTCGACCTGCTGCTGCAGCTGGTTACCCGCCAAAAAGTTGATATCGGCGCCATCTCCATCAGCGAGGTGGCCGAGCAGTACCTTGCCGAGGCCGAGCGCATCGAGGCGTTGGACCTGGACGTGGCGAGCGACTTTTTGCTGGTCGCGGCAACCCTTTTGGACATCAAGGCCGCCTCGCTGGTACCGCAGGAAGCCCCGCGCAAAGCTGATGACGACGATGACGAGTTCGACGAAGACCTCGAGGAGCTCAGCACGCTCGACGGCTACGCCTTGCGCGAGGTCCTGATCCAGCGCCTGATCGCCTACAAGCAGTTTAAGGGCGCGGCTGCGGCCCTCGGTGCCCGCATGCAGGCCGAAAGCCGCATGCACCCGCGTGTGGCCGGCCCCGACCCGGAGTTTTTAGGCCTCATGCCCGACTACCTAGCTGGCATCACCCTGCGCGGTCTTGCCGTCATCTGTGCCGACCTGGACGGTAAGCGACAGACCTTCTTGCTGGAGGCCGAGCACGTGGCGCCGCATCGCGTGCCGCTCGACCTGACCGTGGCCTCTGTCGACCGCTTTACCATGGCGCACCAAACCTGCACCTTCCGCGAGCTGTTGGACGGCGACGCCACCACCGAGCAGCTCGTCGTTACCTTCCTAGCAATGCTCGAGCTAGCCAAGCGTGGCTCGCTCACGCTGAGCCAGGACGAGATCTTTGGAACCATTCAAATCAACCGCGTCGAGGGCGCCGAGGCATACGTGCCCGGCGAGGGCCCCGATCTCACCGAATAGGAGCCGCAACCATGTCAACCCTTTCCACGCTGGAGGCAAACAGCCTCAAAGGCGCCCTCGAGGCGCTGCTGCTGGTGTCGAGCGACCCGGTGAGTGCGCCCGCGCTCGCCGGCGCACTGGATATCGCCCCCGGCGAGTGCGCATCGCTGCTCGCCGAGCTCAAGGTTGAGTACGAGGAGGCCAACCGTGGCTTTCAGCTGCGCGAGGTCGCCGGCGGCTGGCGCCTGTTTACGCATCCCGCCTACCACGACGTGGTCGAGGCCTATGTGCTGAGCTGGGACACGCAAAAGCTGTCGCAGGCGGCGCTCGAAACACTGGCCGTCATCGCATACCACCAGCCCGTGACGCGCGAGGTGGTCAAGGGCATCCGCGGCGTCAATTCCGACGGCGTCATCGCGTCGCTCGTGGACAAGGGCCTGGTGCGCGAGCTCGGTCGTGACCCCCAGCGCGGTCAGGCCATCATTTACGGCACGACCAACGCATTCTTGGAAAAGTTCGGTCTACGCTCCACCCGCGACCTGCCCGATCTGGAGCAGTTTGCCCCCGACGAGCAGTCGCGTCAGTTTATCCGCGAGCGCCTGAGCGGCCGCAGCATTCAGTCCACGCTCGAGGAGCAGGCCGAGGACTTGGACGAAGAGCGCGAACTGCTCGATACCGATGTTGACGATGTTGAGGCAGTCGAGGGCTTGGAAACCCTGGTCGTCGACGAGACCTCGGAGGATTTGCATGACGAGGACTAACGAAGTAGGGGAGACGCGCGTCGTGGGCGCAGTACCCGCAACCGACGCCCAGCCCGTCTACCCGCATACCATGCGCCTGCAGCGCTTTTTGGCGCGCGCGGGCGTGGCGAGCCGACGCGGCTCGGAGGACCTGATGACCGCCGGCCGCGTGACTGTTAACGGCGAGGTCGCGACCGAGCTGGGCACCAAGGTCGACGTCGACCGCGACCATATCGAGGTCGACGGTATGCCCGTCAAGCTCAACCAGGGCGCCGTGTACCTGATGCTCTACAAGCCGACCGGCTACCTCACTACCATGAGCGACCCGCAGGAGCGCCCTTGCGTGGCCGACCTGGTCCCCCGCGACCGCTTTCCGGGACTATTCCCGGTGGGCCGCCTGGACCGCGACACCACAGGCCTTTTGCTCTTTACCACCGATGGCGACCTGTCGCAGGATCTGCTGCACCCCAGCAAGCATGTCTATAAGACCTACCAGGCGCTCGTGGACGGCCACCTGACCGATCGCGACTTAGAACCACTCCGCCGCGGCATCGAACTCGACGACGGCCTGTGCCAGCCGGCGATCTGCCGCGTCATCAACGCGCGCGAGGCAGAGGCCGTGGCTCCGCAAGGCGTCAAGCCCGGTACCACCGCCGTGGAGGTCATCATCCGCGAGGGGCGCAAGAACCAGGTCAAGCGCATGCTGAGCAAGATTCACCATCCGGTAATCCGCCTGCATCGCTGCAACTTTGCCGGCCTGGAGCTCAAGGACGTGGCCAAGGGCTCGTGGCGCGAGCTCACCAACCACGAGGTGCAGATCCTCAAAAGCGGCGGCATCCCGCCCAAGCAGGCGAGCGCCAAGCGCAACGGCGGCAAGCCCCAAGACACGCCCGCCAGCCGTATGCGTCACCACGGCAGCCACGGCTCCGCACCCAAGCGCAACACCTACCGCGAGCGCTACACAGGCTAGGAAACCCGCCGCGCCCCAGCGCCCGCGAACCATACCAGCACGTCAACCATCGAAAGGAAGCATTGCATGATCGTCGCCATCGACGGCCCCGCCGGTTCCGGCAAGTCCACCATCGCCAAGGAGATCGCCCGCCAGCTGGGCTTTAACAAGCTCGACACGGGCGCCATGTATCGCGCCGTCACCTTCGCCGCGCTCGACCGCGGCATCGATCTGGACGACGAGGCGGCCATCGACGCCCTCGCCGAGCAGATTGAGATCCGCTTTACCAACGGCACCGGCGAGGATACGCGTTTGACCATTGACGGCAAGGACGCTTCGGCCGCCATTCGTACCCCGCAGGTCGACGCAAACGTGTCCAAGGTCTCGGCCTACCCGGGCGTGCGAGCCGCCATGCTCATTCACCAGCGCCGCGCCGCCGAGGACCGCGATATCGTGGCCGAGGGTCGCGACATCGGAACCGTCGTGTTCCCTAACGCGCAGGTCAAGGTCTTCCTGACCGCCGACCCGCGCGAGCGCGCCCGCCGCCGCGTGCTGCAGCGTCACCAAAACGACGCCCAGCCGCTTACTGTCGAGCAGCTCGAGGCCGAGGTCGACGAGACTCTCGACGCCCTTAAGCAGCGCGACAAGCTTGACAGCAGCCGCGAGGTCGCCCCGCTCGTCCCCGCCGAGGACGCCGTGCACGTCGACTCCACCGCCCATACCATCGACGAGGTCGTCTGCATTATCGAGGGCCTCATCAACCAAAGGAGGTAGCCCATGCGCCTGTTTAAGCAGACGCCCGAGGACTATTACAACGCCCCCTACGCAGAGTTCCCAGCGCTCATCCGCGGCACCGTCGTCGTAGTCATGGCCATCCTTTGGGCCTTCTCCAAGCTCATGTGGCGCTGGAAGGTCGAGGACGCCGATCTTCTGTTTGAGCGCCAGGAAGGCCGCGGCAGCGTGGTCATCTGCAACCACACCTCGATGGCCGAGCTCTTGGCCGTGGAGACGGCGCTGTTCTTTGGGGGCCGCCGCATTCGTCCCATCTTTAAGTCCGAGTTCGCCAAGAGCAAGATTGTGCGCTGGGCCTTCAGCCGCGTTGGCGGCATCCCCGTTGAGCGTGGTACTGCCGATATGAAGTGCATGCGCGCCGCCCAGCATGCGCTGCAGCGCGGCGAGGACGTCCTGATTTTCCCCGAGGGCACGCGCATCCGCTCGCGCGATATCAAGCCCGAGGTCCACGGCGGCTTTGCGCTCATCGCCCAGATGGGCAAGGCGCCCGTCAACCCGCTCGCCATCTGCGGCTGGTCCGATATTACGCCTGCGGGCAAAAAGCTCATGCGCCCCAAGAAGTGCTGGATCCGCGCCGGCAAGGCCGTCTCGCTTTCCGACGCACCGGCCGGGCTTAAACGCACGGAGCGCCTGGAATGGTTTGAGTCCGAGGCCATGAACCGCGTCTACGCTATGCGAGACGAGCTGTGCGCCGAGCATCCGGGCAGGTTCTAGCCATGAGCGAGAATGTGACGAACACCGCCGCGACTGCGTCCGACCAGGCAACCGCGCCTACCATCGAGATCGCCGCCCACGCCGGTACTTGCTACGGCGTACAGCGTGCGCTCGATATGGCGCTAGCCGCCGCGCCGCAGGCAGGGGAGTGCACTCAGGTTCATACCTTGGGTCCGCTCATCCATAACCCCATCGTGGTGCGCGAGCTTGCTGAGGCAGGCGTTGGCCTGGCCGAGAACCTGGACGACGCCGCATCGGGCACCGTAATCATTCGCGCGCACGGAGTGGTGCCGCAGGTGATCGATGCCGCTCGCGAGCGTGGCCTTAACGTCGTCGACGCCACCTGCCCTTACGTGAAGAAGGTCCATATGGCAGCCGAGCGCCTGGTGCGCGAGGGCTACCGCGTGGTGGTCGTAGGCGAGCCAGGTCACCCTGAGGTGGAGGGCATCCTGGGCCACGCCGGCACTGATGCGCTGGTCGTGAGCTGTGCCGCCGACGCCAACGCCTTGTCGTTCAAGGGCAAGGTAGGCCTCGTCGTGCAGACCACCCAGACCGCGCAGAACCTCGCCGAGGTCGTGGCAGCTATCACCCCGCGCGTGCAGGAGCTGCGTGTGATCAACACCATCTGCGCCGCCACGAGTGAGCGTCAACAGGCAGCAGCCACACTTGCCAACCGCTGCGACTGCATGGTCGTCGTGGGCGGCAAGAACTCGGGCAACACCCGCCGCCTGGCGCAGATTTGCGCAGACGCCTGCGAGCGCACGCATCACATCGAGGAAGCTTCAGAGCTTGAGACCGCTTGGTTTACCGACGCTCACCACATCGGCATCACCGCCGGAGCCTCCACCCCGCAAGAACACATCGAGCGCGCCGTCGAGCGCATCAAGGAGCTTTGCCGCTAATCATGGACCAGACCGTACCCGCATACGCCGCCGAGGTGGCCGATTACGGGCGCAGCCGCGACCCCGAGCCGGGTGAGGGAGCGCTCGTAAAGAACGTGCGTCCCGAATCGCCCGCGTGGGATGTGGGTATCGAGCCGGGCATGCGCGTGCTCACGGTCAACGGTGAGGCGCTCACCGACATGATCGTGTGGCTCTGGGAGGCCGACGACGACACCGTCGACCTCGAGGTTTTCGACCCGCGCGACAACAGCGTCACCCCCGTCGAGCTCGACCGCTTCCCGGGAGAGGACTGGGGCCTTGAATTCGATGGCCCCATCTTCGATGGTATGCGCACCTGTGTGAACGCCTGCGTATTTTGCTTTATGACGATGCTCCCCAAGGGCGGCCGCTCCACGCTCTATATTCGCGACGACGACTATCGCCTAAGCTTTTTGCAGGGCAACTTTGTCACGCTTACGAACCTCACCGACGAGGACGTGCAAAACGTCATCCAGCGCAACATGAGTCCCATGAACGTGTCGGTCCACGCTGTGAGCCCCGACGTCCGCCGTCGTATGATGGGCCGTAACGCCCAGCGAGGCATGGACGTACTCGAGACTATCATGGCCGCCGGCATCGAGATTCACGCGCAGATTGTGCTGTGCCCCGGCATGAACGACGGCGAGGAGCTGGAAAAGACCCTGCGCTTTTGCGAGGAGCATGAGCAAATCACAAGCCTGGGCATTGTGCCGCTCGGTTTTACCAAACACCAAAACCGCTTTAGCTGGTCATACAGCGACAAGCCCGAACTGGCGCGCGAGACCATTGCCATGATCCGTCCCTACCAGGATCGTGCCTACGAACGCTTTGGCCGCCACACCTTCCAGATGAGCGACGAGTTCTATCTGGACGCCGGCATCGATCCTCCCGAGGCAGACTTTTACGACGGCTATCCGCAGTACTACGACGGCATCGGCATGATCCGCTCGTATCTGGACGAGACCGACGACGTGTTGACTACCGATGCTGAGCGACTGGCCCGCGTCCGCGAGGCCATCGCCGCCCGCAGCCAGCACCTACTGTGTCTCTCGGGCGCCAGCGCACGCGACACGGTGGCCCGCTTTGTGGAGTCGCCCAAGGGACTCGCCGGCACTGTCACGGCCATCAAGAACCGCTACTTTGGCGGCAACGTGGACGTGACCGGCCTCATCGTCGCGTGTGACATTCTGGAGCAGCTGCCGCAAGACCTGTCGGGGGTTATGCTCTTTGTGCCTAAGCTCATGTTCAACGCTGACGGCATGACGCTTGACGAGTATCATCGTGACGATTTACTCGCAAGCCTTACCAGTCGCGGCGCCGAGGTTCATGTGGTATCGACCATGCCGCATGAGTTGCTCGATACCCTGGAGCACATCCTTGGCATTGCGCCTGCCGACTCTACTAATTCCGCTGACCCTACCCATTAAAGGAGAGCAGATGAAACCTATCGTCGCCGTCGTCGGACGCCCCAACGTGGGCAAGTCCACGCTCGTTAACCGCCTGGCCCAGACCTCGGACGCCATCGTCCACGGGTCCCGCGGCGTCACGCGCGACCGCTCATACCGCACGGCCGATTGGAACGGCCGCGAGTTCACCATCGTCGACACGGGCGGCATCGAGCCGCTCAAGAGCGATGACGTCTTTGCCACGTCTATCCGCGACCAGGCCCTCGCCGCCGCCGAGGAAGCCGCCGTCATCCTGTTTGTGGTCGACGGCCGCACCGGCGTCACCGAAGAGGACGAGTCGGTCGCTCGCATGCTCAAGCGCTCCGACAAGCCGGTCTTTCTGCTGGTGAACAAGCTCGACAACCCCGATCGCGAGAACGACAGCATCTGGGAGTTCTATTCGCTCGGCATCGGTGAGCCCACGCCGCTCTCGGCCCTGCATGGCCATGGCACGGGCGACCTGCTCGACGACATCGTGGCCCTGCTTCCGGAGGAAGAGGACGAGGTCGCCGATGAGTTCCCCGACGCGCTGAACGTGGCCATCATCGGCCGCCCCAACGCCGGTAAGTCCTCGCTGTTCAACCGCATCCTGGGCGCCGATCGCTCCATCGTGTCCAACATCGCCGGCACCACGCGCGATGCCATCGACACCGTCGTCGAGCGCGACGGCAAGCACTACCGCATGGTCGACACCGCGGGCATTCGCAAGAAGAGCACCGTGTACGAGAATATCGAGTACTACTCCATGGTCCGCGGCCTGCGCGCCATCGACCGCGCCGACGTGGCGCTGCTCGTCGTCGACGCCTCCGTGGGCGTCACCGAGCAGGATCAGAAGGTTATGGGCTTGGCCATCGAGCGCGGCTGCGCCATCGTGGTTCTGCTCAACAAGTGGGATCTGCTCGACGATGACCGCAAGCGCGAGGCCTGCATGGAGACCGTCGACCGCCGTCTGGGCGTTATGGCTCCCTGGGCCCAGTACCTGCGCATCTCGGCCCTGACCGGCCGTAGCGTCGAGAAGATCTGGGCGATGGTCGACGCAGCCGAGAAGACGCGCTCGCAAAAGATCACCACCTCGCGCCTCAACACCTTCCTCACCGACCTGCGCGAGTTTGGCCACACCGTGGTGGACGGCAAGCGTCGCCTGCGCATGCACTACGTGACCCAGACGGGCGTCAACCCGCCGACGTTTACGTTCTTCGTCAACCACAGCGACCTGGTCAACGACACCTACCAGCGCTACGTGGAGAACCGCATGCGCTCGACCTTCGATTTTTCCGGCACGCCCATTCGACTCTTCTTTAGGAAGAAGGAGCAAAAGGATGCATAATCCGATTCTGCTGACCGCCAGCTGCGCCGTGGTCTCGTTCTTTATCGGAGCGATTCCGTTTGGCTTGATCCTGGGCCGCGTGTTCAACCACACCGACATTCGCAAGGCGGGCTCCGGCAACATCGGCACCACCAACGCCCTGCGCGTGGCCGGCCCCAAGGTGGCCGCGCTCACGCTGCTGCTCGACTGCCTTAAGGGCGCCATCTGCGTCCTTATCGCCCGTCCGCTTATCGCGGGCGTTGGCTATGGCTTCCCTGTGAGCATCATGGCGCCTGGAGCTCCCGGCGACTGGATGCTCGGCGTCATCTGCCTGGCAGCGGTATGGGGTCACATCTTCTCGCCGTACCTCAACTTCCACGGCGGCAAGGGCATTGCCGTGGGCTTGGGCGTCATCCTCGCCTGGTACTGGCCCATCGGACTTTCGCTGCTGGGCATGTTTATCGTGGCCGTTGCCATCACCAAGTTTGTGTCGGTGGGCTCGCTTGCCGCGGCCATCGGTCTTCCCATCGCCGTCTGTGCGGTCTTTCCGTACAGCAGCCTGGGTCTCAAGTTTTGCATGGCGATGATCGGTATCACCGTGGTGTGGGCCCATCGTGCGAACATCAAAAAGCTCATGACGGGCAAGGAGTCCAAGCTCTCGTTTACCAAGCGCGTCACCGAACCCGACGATAAGTAGGAGAGAGTCATGAATGTTGCGCTGATTGGCTCCGGCTCCTGGGGAACCGCCGTCGCCGGCCTTGCCGCCGCGCGAGCCGAGCACGTGACCATGTGGGCCCATAGTGAGCAGACGGCCGCCGGCATCAATGGCGAGCATCGTAACCCCCGCTATCTGGTGGACTACGAGCTGCCCAGCAACGTCGTTGCCACGACGGACCTGACGCAGACGCTCGACGGTGCCGAGGCCATTATCTTTGCCGTGCCCTCCACGCACCTGCGCAGCGTATGCCATCAGGCAGCACCCTTCATCGCCGCCGACACCCCGGTACTCTGCCTCACCAAGGGTATTGAGCCCGATTCCGGCCTGCTCATGAGCGAGGTCATCGCCAGCGAGATTGGCAACGAGGCGCGCGTGGCGGCGCTCTCCGGCCCCAACCATGCCGAGGAGATTTGCCGCGGCGGACTTTCTGCCGCCGTCATCGCTAGCAAAGATCCGCAGGTAGGGGAGACCTTTAAGGACCTGCTCCTATCTACGGCCTTCCGCATCTACCTGTCGCAGGACATGACCGGCGTCGAGGTATGCGGCGCCATGAAAAACGTCATCGCTATCGTGTGCGGCATTTCCGCCGGCTCCGGCGCGGGCGATAACACGCTCGCCCTTATCATGACGCGCGGCCTGGCCGAGATCAGCCGCCTGGTGCACGCCCGCGGCGGACAGGCCATGACCTGCATGGGACTTGCCGGCATGGGCGACCTCATCGCCACCTGTACCTCGGAGCATTCGCGCAACCGCACCTTTGGCTACGAGTTTGCCCACGGCGTGTCACTCGACGAGTACCAGGCACGCACGCACATGGTGGTCGAGGGTGCCGTTGCGGCCCGCAGCGTCAGCGAACTCGCCCGTTCACTGGGCGTAGACATTCCGCTCACCTTTGCCGTGGAGCAAACGCTCTACAACGGTGTTACTTTGGATAGGGCGCTCGAGATTCTTACCGACCGCGTCCCCTCTCAAGAGTTCTACGGACTCACTGACTAGCACAGAAAGGCTACTACCATGGGTTCCATCAAAATCGCTCCGTCTGTCCTTTCGGCCGATATGGCCAACCTCAAGGGCGAGCTCGACAAGATCGCCGGCGCCGACTATGTGCACTTCGACGTCATGGACGGTCACTTTACCGGCAACCTCACCTTTGGCGTTGACATCCTCAAGGCCGTCAAGCGCTCCACCAATGTGCCGGTCGACGCGCACCTCATGGTGTCGAACCCCGACGAGACGGTCGATTGGTATGCCGACGCCGGTGCCGACATGATCACCGTGCACTACGAGGCCTCCACGCACCTGCACCGCACGCTCACGCATCTGCAGCAGCGCGGCGTCAAGGCCGGCGTGGTACTCAACCCCGCCACCCCCGTCTGCGTGCTCGAGAGCATCATCGACGTTGTCGACATGGTGCTGCTCATGAGCGTGAACCCCGGCTTTGGCGGCCAGAGCTTTATCCCCGGTACCATTGCTAAACTCCACGAGCTTAAGGCCATGTGCGAGCGCCACGGCGTGTCGCCCATGATCGAGGTCGACGGCGGCATTTCTTCCAAAAACATCGCCGAGGTCGTCAAGGCCGGTGCCAACGTGCTCGTAGCCGGCTCCGCCGTATTTAAGTCCGAAGATCCCGCCGCCGAGGTTGCGCTGCTGCAGAAGCTGGGCAACGAGGCCGCACAGGAGGCATAAACCCCTATGACCGCAGGTCAAAACCGCATACCCGTGAATCTTGACTATGCTGCCTCGACGCCCATGCGCGCCGAGGCGCTCCATGCGCAGCGCGAGTACGACGATAGCGAGCTTGCCGGCGTCAACCCCAACTCGCTGCATTCGCTCGGCCGCAAGGCCGCTGCGCGCCTGGAAGTGGCGCGTCGCGAGATCGCCCGCAGCTTTGGCGCGCGCGTCCGCCCGTCCGAGATTATCTTGACCAATGGCGGCACCGAGGCAAACCAGCTGGCGCTCCTCGGACTTGCCGAGGGCGCCCGTCAGCGCGACCGCAAGCGCAACCGCGTGATCGTGTCGGCGATTGAGCACGATTCGATCCTTGACAACCTGCCGCTGCTGCGCGCCGCCGGCTTTACCGTCGATCTGGTGCAGCCCTGCCGTGCGGGCTACATCGAGACCGCCGCGCTGAACGACTTGCTCGGCGACGACGTCGCACTCGTGAGCATCATGGCAGCCAACAACGAGACCGGTGTGGTGCAGCCCATCCGCGAGCTGGCCGCGGCCGCGCATACCGTGGGCGCCCTGTTCCACACCGATGCCATCCAGGGCTACTTGCATATTCCGCTCGATGTCACCGAGCTGGGCGTCGATGCCATGACCGTTGCCGCGCACAAGATTGGCGGCCCTGTGGCATCCGGCGCGCTCTACCTTAAGAACCGCACGCCGCTGCGTCCGCGCATCTTTGGCGGTGGACAGGAAGCCGGCCGTCGCGCCGGTACGCAGGACCTGCGCACGCAGCTGGCTTTTGCCGCTGCCACCCGCACGCTGGCGCCCCATGTGGCCCAGGAGCGTGCGACGCTGCAAGCCCTTTCCGACAAGCTCTACGCCACGCTTACGGCCCATCCGCGCATTCACGCCACCATGGGCGACTATGCGCATGCCGACCGTCTGCCCGGCATGGTATCGATCTACATTGACGGCATGGACTCCGAGGAGCTCATCATCAAGCTCGACGCCGCCGGTTTTGAGGTGTCGGCAGGCTCTGCCTGCTCGAGCGGCAGCATGGATCCCAGCCACGTTCTGAGCGCGATGGGCATCGGTCGCGAGCAAGCATTGGGCGCATTGCGCATCTCCTTCGATGACCGCGTGAATCCGGGAGATCTGGACGACTTTGCCCAGACGCTGCTCTCGATCGTAGGTGCCGCATGATCGTCGCCGAGCTCGAGCGTGCGCTGCTGGCACGCTATCCCAAGACGGACGCCGAGCCCTGGGACCACGCAGGCTTATCCGTAGGCGACCCCGATGACGAAATCCGTGGCGTAGCCTGTGCGCTTGACGCTACCAGGGACAACGTGCAGCGTGCCTTGGAAGCTGGATCCAATGTGTTGCTCACGCATCATCCCATCTATATCAAGGCGCCCGAGGCCTTTTGCCCGCCCAGCGCGACGCGTCCCCAGTGCAGTGCGGCGCTCTACGAGGCTGCCCGCTGCGGGGTGAGCATTATCTCGCTCCACACCAACCTGGACCGCTCGCACGAGGCACGCGTTCGCCTGAGTGAGTTACTGGGCGCTGAGCCCATGAGCTCGCTGGAGCATGTGAACGAGCCTGAGCTCACCGGTCTGGGTGCACTCGCGACCCTCCACGACTTCTGCAACCTGCGCAACCTTGCCGTGCGCGCCGCCACGGCCTTCGGCAGCGACCCACGCGTTTGGGGCGAGGCCGATCACCCGTGCCGCACCGCCGCCATTTTGGGCGGCTCCTTGGGCGACTTTGGAGAGCTCGCCATCGCCTCAGGCGCAGATGTCATCGTGACGGGCGAGGCGGGCTACCATGTGGCGCAAGACCTTGCCTTGCGCGGGCTACCGGTGATCCTGCTCGGCCATGACCGCTCCGAGGAGCCGTTCGTTGATATATTGATGAACTCTGCAGTTGACGCCGGGGTCGACCCCCGTCATGCGATTAAAATACTGGACCCTTGCCAATGGTGGACTGTGACAAAAGGAGAGAACTTATGAGCGCCGGCGCTACGCTACTCAAGCTGCAACAGATCGATTTGGAGCTCGCCCGCAACAAGAGCGAACTTGCCAATATGCCGGAGCTCAAGGAGCTCGCTTCCAAGCGCAAGACCTACGTTAAGCTCAAGGCCGAGATGACCAAGCTCTACGCCCAGCGCAAGGACCTGGATATTGAGCTCGACGATCTCAACACCACCGAGATCCAGACCAATAACGCCATCGAGGCCGCCAAGAAGCGCCACGTTGACGGATCTGACTACCGCGAGGTTCAGGACCTGGAGAACGAGCTCGCCACCCTGGCCAAGCGTCTGGACAAGATCGAGCATACCCGCAAGGACGTCGTCATCGCCCATAAGGAGGCGCTCGACCGCGAGGCTCGCGCGCAGGCCATCATCGCCAAGTTCGAGGAAGGCGTGAAGGCCGACACCAAGGCCGCCCGCGCCAAGGCCGCCGACCTCCAGGCACAGATTGACGCCGCCACCAAGGAGCGCACTGCGCTGGCTGCCACGCTGCCGACCGACGTGCTCACCGACTACGAGCGCCTGCTCAAGCAGTTCCGCGGCCTGGCCGTCGAGACCATCAAGGGCAACATTCCCACCATCTGCCACACCGCGCTGCAGGCGTCGTCCATGAGCGACCTCAACCACGACGGTAGCGAGATCGCGCACTGCCCGTATTGCCACCGTCTGCTGGTGCTTCCCAGCAAGGAAGCCTAACGATGACGGCGGCACCCAACAATTCAATGCAACTTGAGGGAAAAACGATCCTGCTGGGCATTACCGGCGGGATCGCCGCCTATAAGTCGTGCAACATCGTACGCCTGCTGCAAAAGCGCGGCGCCCACGTCAAGGTCGTCATGAGCGAGCACGCCACGGAGTTCGTGGGGCCGCTCACCTTCCGCGCACTCACCAATGAGCCCGTTGCCGTGGGCCTATTCGACGACCCCTCCGACCCCATCCACCATATCTCGCTGGCGCAGGAGCCCGACGTGGTGGTCGTGGCGCCCGCGACGGCCAACATCATCGCTAAGATGGCCAACGGCATCGCCGACGACCTCATCTCCACCACGCTGCTTGCCACGCCGCGCCCCATCGTGATCGCACCGGCCATGAACAATGGCATGTGGAAGGCACCGGCCACGCAGGCCAACATGGCCACGCTGCGCGAGCGCGGTGTCAATGTTGTGGGTCCGGGTAGTGGTTACCTTGCCTGCGGCGACGTGGACACGGGACGCATGAGCGAGCCCGAGGACGTCGTCGAGGCTGTCTGTGAGGTGCTCAACCCCGTGCCGCAAGACCTGACGGGCAAGCGCATCGTCATCACCGCCGGCCCCACGCACGAGCCGATCGACCCAGTGCGCTTCATTGGCAACCGTTCTTCGGGCAAGATGGGTATCGCCCTGGCGGGGGAGGCCGCACGTCGCGGTGCCGCCGTCACGCTCGTGCTGGGACCGACATCGCTCGATATTCCTCGCGGCGTAAAGTGCGTGCGCGTGCAGACCGCCGCAGAGATGCTGCAGGCGGCGTTAAACGCCTTCCAGACGGCCGACGCTGCCATTTGCGCTGCGGCCGTCGCCGACTACACCCCCGCGGCCCCTGCCAACCACAAGCTCAAAAAGGCCAACGAGCGCCTGGATCGCATCGAACTAGTCGAGACGGTTGATATTTTGGCCGAGCTTTCGTGCCAAAAGGGAGAGCGATGCGTGATCGGATTTGCGGCCGAGACCGATAACGTCGTGGAGTACGCGCAGCGCAAACTTGCCCGCAAGGGTTGCGATGTAATTATCGCCAACGATGTCTCGCGCGCCGATTCAGGCTTTGGAACCGACACGAACAAGGCCTGGATTGTGAGCACAACAGGTACGAAAGAACTTCCCGTTCTAACAAAACCCCAGCTCGCAGATACAATTTTGGACTTGCTTCAAAATTTATAAAAAAGTTCTTGCACAAGTCTAAAGTTTCGGGTTAATATACTCCCTGTTGCGAGCGAGAGCAGAGCAACAAACAAAAGCTTCGGGACGTGGCGCAGCTTGGTAGCGCACTTGACTGGGGGTCAAGGGGTCGCTGGTTCGAATCCAGTCGTCCCGACCAGAAGTTTGTAGGTCAGGCACCTAGTGCCTGACCTTTTTTGTTTTAAGCAATTGCTTAATTTTGATTAAGCAACAGGGTGCCAAAAATCTACCTGCGCGATAATCACCTTTTGCGGCTACTTGCGCGTTTTACACGCGCTTGAGTCGATTTATTTACGCGCTATGAATCTACATACGCGTAGCTGGTATACAGCCGAGTATAGGCTGTATTTATCGCGGCGATTTACACAGAAATAGCGACTGTAACGAACAAGCGTGTCGCAGTATTTATTCCAGCAGTTCATTTGATCGGTGGACAAGTGGGCTGTTGCAACGAAATGCCAAGCAGGATGGGCTCTATACGAGGACGCCGCAGGGGTAATGG
Organism: Collinsella sp.; assembly: GCA_019414445.1. Taxonomy (GTDB): domain Bacteria; phylum Actinomycetota; class Coriobacteriia; order Coriobacteriales; family Coriobacteriaceae; genus Collinsella. The sequence goes on along the minus strand of DXMA01000003.1, from coordinate 69,755 downwards.
CGGGGGAGTGCGGCAGACGCTCTGAGAGCCGCTGTACGACCCCATTTCTCCTCAACCCGATAACTATGCTTCAAGACGAGAATCGTTCGTTTGGTTGCCAAATGAAAAGCCCGCGCAGAATCGCACGGGCTTTTCATTGGTTGCAGATGAGGCTAAAAGCAGAAGGCGGGGAACACGCAGTAGATGTTCGTCGCGCTGTAGTAGTCATAGCTGCCGTTGCTGTGGACACAGCGGAAGGACGCGGAGTTGCTCGGATGCACGGAGCGAGTCCAGTGATAGCTGCTCGACGAAGCACTGGAATAGTTCGATGTTGTCACGCCCTTGGATTTATAGTACTCGTACTGGGCGCCGTCAGACTGGAGGTCACCGTAGACTTCAGTCATCGAGAGCAGGAAGACCTTGTCAGTCGTGGCCGAGGGGGTGCCTGCCTCGCCGTCGCCCAGGTTGTCGGTCATCTTCGTGACGGACTTCACCTTGGACTGGAGTTCGCAAGGCAAAAGCGACCAGAGGTCGCCGGTATTGAGGAGGCCGCGGAGTTCGGACTTCTCCCAGCCGCCGGCGTGCGTGTTCGCGGCGTTTATTCTCTGTAGGGCCAGGGCATTGTTGGTCGCCTCGAACGTAAGCCCCGCCTTGCCTGAGCCATCAGCAAAAATTAAGATAAGACCGTGTATGACCAATATGAACTTGAGCATATTTCGTCCGTATTCATACTGGATGATCAAGGAAACATCATCGGCCCATCCGAAGGAGAGGAAGAACCTCTTGCCTTATTAAAGAAATACGCCGAATACAACGGATATAAAGCGGAAGGAGGCGACATCGAGTAACTATCAAAGGCCAGATTAAGGAGCCCGCCATGAAGAAATGTCTACCCTCCATCGTCTCAGCAACTCTTTGCCTCTCCCTTGTCATGACACCATTTGTACCCGTTGCGGCAGCCTATGCCGACGAGGGATCTCCCGCCGAGAGCAGTGAGATCTACGTCGGAGACAACTACGACGAAAATTACAATATATCCCCCTTTGAGCGCGGGCGCTGCACGGATTCATATTCCAAGGCGTGGTGCGATTCTCACGGATTTGCAAATAACCGCCCTGTCCCTCACAAGGTCAAGCTGATCCCGAAGGAGGAGGCTTGCCTGCGCGATCTCTACGTTGCTGGCACCGCTGGTGTGATCGCCGGTTACGTGACAAAAGGTCCTGGCGGCGCCTTGTATGCAACCGCAAGGGCAGCGTACCAACTTTTCACTTGCCTGTTCTGAAAGGCAGTTGCCATGCTGTCGCAAAATCAATCGAGATACTTGGTCCCAATCGGCTTTACCCTGCTCGCAGCACTCTTTGCTAGCGACCTTTTGCTGAAACCGCCCAAGGAACTCGTTTTGCTTGCCATAGACTGCCTTTCCGCCCTTTACTTTACGGCAACCCTATTCGTCGGACTACAGGAGAGGAAAAAAGGCGCAGTCGCCGCATCCGCCGTATGCTTGATCATAACCATTGCATCATTCTTTATCTGACACATTGGTGATTTAGGGGCGATATCGTAGGAATACGACCGGGAGATCCGGGGCCAGATTGCCCGGGTCGCCCGGTCGGCTCGCGCGACGGCGCGGCAGTTCCACAGAAAGATCTCCGGACTTCACGCCGTTTCTGATCGCATTGTAGACAGCCATCTCGTCTTCGCAGTCGGCGAGCACGCGGTGTGCGTCGTCGTTTTGGATGTCCAGTAAATCTCGAAGGTCCTCCATGCACCAGCGTCCGAGATCTGGCCATGCGCGTTGCGCGAGCTGATAAGTGTCTATTGCGATGTTGTAGTTAAAGTCCAGGCCAAAGCCGTCCCAGGCAGAACGGTATTGTTTCCTTGATTATCAACTTCATCCGGACACTTCCCGCATTCATCCGTGTGTGTACGGATGAATGCGGGGTTCGATACCCTGGCGGCCTGATCGGCAGACCGCCAGGAATTCTCACTCCTCGATAAAAGCCGGCACTCGGTTAGTCCTGCGCATCTTGAAATCGCCAGTCTCGTGGGAGACGTAGAGAATGCCGTCCATCCCGTCTCGTGATGCATACGACAGGTGAACTGAACCGCAATCCGATCCATCATTGTCGAGAAGATCAAACGAATTCGGATCGCTCGTTGCGGCCAAACGACCACTCATACAAGAGCCATCGTCATTACAGATTTGCCATTCCATATCTTCGCCTGCAAGAATCGCCATAGACGGCTTGGTCGCGCCATCGTTGACATACATCCCGTCTATGCCAAACCCATTTTCAGCGCCATCGATGAACGACTGCTCGGACCTATACCTCGCAAATGATGCACATAGCACCATTGCAAGACAAAGTACAAAGCCAACAATCGCTATCTTTGCATAGCTCTTGCCTATCATGTCATTCACCTCCCTCGTATGTATCGAGGTATTCCTGCTTGAGCGTCTGCGAGGACGACTTGATCTTTTCCACGAGCGTGCCGGCCTCGATGAAGTAGAACGAGTTGGTGAGGTCTGCCAGGTCGTCGAGCAGATGGCTTGAAATGAGCACGCTGCGTCCCCGCGCCACTTCGCTGCGCATCGCGTCGCAGGAGGTTTTCCGTTTTCCCGGATCGAGGCCGTTCAGCGGTTCATCGAGGATGAGGTACGGGCAATCGGTCGCTATCGCCATGGCAAGCTTTACCTGCTGCTTCATTCCTGTCGAGAGTTTACGGGTCGGCTTGTCGAGATATGGGGAGATTCCGAGGGAGTCGCAGAGCGAGTCGATGTCGGCGGCCGATTTCCACGCCTCCCTAACGAAAGCAAGGTGCTCGATGGCCGATAGCGTGGGATAGAGATCCGCGCTGCCCGAAGAGCTCAGGTAGACGAGTTCTGCAAATTCGGCTGATCGACGTTGGCAGATTCCGTCTGCCGCCAGGCTTCCCGAGCGGATGCGGGTGGGAAATTGGCCCGACAGCGCTTCAAGAAGGGTGGTTTTCCCCGAGCCGTTGGGAGCAACGAGGCCCGCCGCCGTTCCCGGGCTCAGGAAAAGCGACCCGATTGAAAGTATCGTCGTGCTTCCGTATCCCACGCTCGCGTCTAGAAGCTCGAGCCCATGGTGCTTTTTCGCGGGTCCAGGCTGTTTGGGGGAACGTGTCGCAACGGCGCCGACCGTAAAAAAGACCGCGACGTATGCCAGGGCCACGGCAAGCATCGATGCGCTGCCTGAACCGGAGCCAATGAATTCTGTCGGGAAGCATCCTACGTAACCCGTTGCCTCGATAGGCGAGAATACGGGCAGTGGCAGGAGCCCGAGCACGGCATTATGCCCTAGTGCCGAATCGGACAGTAACGGGAATGCCGGGGCCGCGACAAGCAGCGCGGAGGTAAGGGGGCCCGCGAGGACGCGCCTCGTTGCGGTCGATAGGACGGCGGAGCAAACGGATATCAAGGTTCCGCCCGCAAGCAGCGCGAGAAGCAGGGCTGTGAAGACGTTTCCCGCGGTCGTGGTGGTAAGCGCGCCGTCATGGAAGAAGGCGATCGGGTACCCAATTTGCCCGAAGCCGTTTAGGGCCAAGGCGTAAATGCCCCCGGGTGCAAGGCCGGCGAGGAGCATCGCGGTCCCCGCGGCGATTATCGAAAACACGATCTGGATAAGGCGCCGGAATTTGGGCACGGGCGCCTTTGCCGCCAGGGTCCCGGGCCTTGTGGCGCCGAGCACGAGTATCGACGAGAGAAGGAAGGGGATGAAGGGAAGGAAAGACGGCGCCGTGGCAATGGCGTAAGGCAGGAAGGAAAGGAATGGCAGGTCGTTTGCGGAGGCCGGGATATCCGTGATGCCGGAGCTGCTCAGGGCACGGCAATACGCGAGGTCTGCGTCATTGGTCTCTTGGTCTCCCACGATGGACCCGGATTGGAAGCCTTCGCCCATGAGCGCGTAGTAGCTCTCGGCAGAATCGAGAAAGGCGGCGTCGGTTTGAGCGGCAAGGGCGGCGTTCGCGTATCTTGCAAGCTCCGCGTCAGCTTGCTGCTCTGGCGATAGGTCTGTGCCGCTGGCCTGGGGCGCGCGCGTATTGAATGCGTCGACAAAGCCCTGCATGCCCTGCTTCATAAAGAAGGGCCCGTAGATGGGTGAATTGAACGCAATGGGGACGGAAAAGGCTGCAGCGAGAACGAGCGTACAAATCCATGCGGCCCTGTCTCTTAGGATCAGTTTGAGAAGAAGTCGACAGTACATTTGGAAGCACCTACGTTCCTCAAAGAATCGTTAGATTAAAAGTAACAGACCGGATGAAGATACGTGCGACGGGGGCGAGGCGAATGGCTGAGCGGTATCGATATGCGGGTTTAACGGTATTATATTGACCACATAGATTATTAACTTGCATTTCTAACAGTTAAGGAGACGGGTGCTTTCCAGCACACTCCTTCGATGATGCCTTCCGTTAGTTGCTATGCCGGTTTCAGCCAACAAAGAATGTGCCCGGGCGCTCAGGTTCACCGTTAGCGTTGGCAACATATGAGATGGGCCAGACCCTTGCCGCGCGCCGATTGCGCGAGAGGTGTCGGGCTCCATGTTTATTCCACCTGCTTGTTATCAACCAGCTTCGTTCAACGTCAGACATTCAAGATGTCAGACGTTGAACCTGCGCCAAAGACGCAGCTGGGGCTACTAGATGCCTACAATCGCTCGCGAAGCTCGCCTGTTCGTGCGTGAATGTCTGACAGCTCCGTCAGACATTGTCGGACATTTGATTGTTCGACAAATGCGCACGTGGTCGCGTTCGCAAAGATTACTGAACGGTCGATGGGTGCGTTGAGACCGGAGCAAACGGCGGATGCCAGAAAAATGGCCTCACAGAATCGCACCCATGGTTGATAAAATTGACCGCCCGGGCGCAAATACCCGGGCGGTCAATTCATCCCCTCGTTCGCGATCCTGTGGGGTTTGGGGCTTTGACATGTTGTTGACGGATGGATCAGCCGTACAGCTTGATCTCCCGGGGTTCCATGCGGTCGTCCCCCAATAAGACGTCCCTGATGTAGCTCTGCGGCAGGAACTCGACGGGCAGCACTGGGTCGTCGACGTAGCCGGGCACTGGGAGTAGGCGTGGCCTTTGGACATAGCGTGGCCGCCTGCCGGCGGTCGGACTGCCACTTCAGCCAAAAGCTCAGGCGCGCGCATTAAAATAATGGATATATCGCTTGATGGGCTTTTGACCAAGCATGAACATCGCAGGTAAATCCGTGTACCAATTTTTGGTACACGGATTTACCTGCGGTTTGTTGAAAGCTCTGACATGCGCTGCCGACTTCATTAAAATCGATTGCCGATCAAGTCTTCCTATATATGCGAGCCCTGAGAAACTGCGCTGTGAACCTGAGACCGCTATCGATCGGCCCGGTGCACCGGGCCGCTGTCCTCGAGCCGGCATCAGCTTGCCGGTCTCAAAACGTATACTTGATTTAAGGCGGAGTGGAATGTGGGCGCGCAAGGAGATGCGGAATCGATGAGAGCCTCAAAAAAAATTACTGCAGTGTTATCATCTTTCATCCTCTCTATTCTTCCATTTCTGATTCTATGGGCGGCTTGGTCAGTCCTCCCTGATACAATTCCCGCTCATTGGAGTGGGGGTGTGGTTGATCGATGGGGTAATAAGCTTGAATTGCTGGTTGTTCCGCTGTTTTCTCTGATTGGTTCTATTGCAATTTCGGTGTACCTTATTGTTTCCACGCGGCGAAGAGAGTTCGCGGATTTCTCTGTTCGAATGCGACGGGACTTTGTTGCGTGCTATATTTCTAGTCTTCTTTTATCGACAACCTGCTCAGTGATAATTGCCGTTTGGGTTCAGTTGATTCTTACGCAAAACACTGCGGTTGATGGGGGGCTTGGACTATCGATCCTGTATTCCCTTCCCGGGCTATATGTGATCTTGTGCGCTTTGCCGCCTTTTTATGCGAGCGGCGAGAGCAAAAAGGCAGAGCGCCTGATAACAGTTCTTATTGGCGGCGCGGAGATTGTTCTTTGTGGAATAGTGCTTGAAGGTTCGGCTGCCTCTTATGCGATGATTGGACTGATGATTCTGTTCTGTGCGTTTGAGATTGTGTCACAGGTAAGGGATAGCCGGTCCTTATGAGTTGAATTACGCGCGTGCGGATATAAAGGGTGGCATGTTAAATTTGTTGAAAACTCTGACATGCGCTGCCGACTTCATTAAAATCGATTGCCAATCAAGTCTTCCTATATATGCGAGCCCTGAGAAACTGCGCTGTGAACCTGAGACCGCTATCGATCGGCCCGGTGCACCGGGCCGCTGTCCTCGAGCCGGCATCAGCTTGCCGGTCTCAAAACGTATGCCGTCCGGTACGACCAACAGCCGAGTCTTGCGCCCAGTTCGAGCAGCGCCAGAGCCCCGTGCCGGAACCCACGCAGCCGATGGCAGGGGAATTCAGCCGCGGCCATCGAGGAGCCGGCCTGGGGACGGCGCCCTCAGTCCTCAAAGGATTTCCACCGCCCCTTGCAGGCCTGGATTGATTTAACGGTTGATTTAATCCGGCTGAACAAGCCGAGCACGGCCCGGTTGACATAATGTAAGGTAAAAAAGCAGATGCGGCCGTACGCCGATGCGGGGTTCGGGTGATGTGATAGAAAGTAATACACGTATTACATCTAACCGGGAGGTGCGTCATGGCAACCGCCACCGCAGCCCAGAGAATCCCCGAGGACCTCGCGAACAGGTACGACCGCCTGGCGAAGTCGACGGGCCGCACGAAAACCTTCTACATGACGGAGGCGCTTGCCGCAGAGATAGGCAGGCTCGAATACGAGTACGGCCTCATGAATTATCCGGGAAGCGTTTGATTGCGAGGCACGCCGGTGTGCGGGCCTGAGTCGTCAGGCCCGCACAGGGGGACCGCGATGGTGGCCACCGCGCCGCCCGAGGGGCCGTTGGCGAGCGAGACGGAGCCCCCGTGGGCGCTCGCGGCCTCGGAGGCGGCGTGGAGGCCGAGCCCGTAGTGGCGGCCTCCGTCGCGCGAGGAGCGGGAGGAGTCGTCTGTGAAGAGGCGCTCGCAGCCGCGTTCGAGGGCGGCGGGAGAGAAGCCCGGTCCGTCGTCGGCCACCTCGATGACGAGGTGGCCGCCCTCGACGTCGCAGGAGACCGCCACGCGCGAGCGCGCGTGCTCGGCGGCGTTGGCCACGAGGTTCGCGGCGGCTCGCGCCAGGGCGGTTCGGTCGAGCGGGGCCTCGGGCGCGCCCGCGACAGCGGGGCCCGTGGCCGCGTCGAGCGTCACGCCTCGCGCCCGGGCGATCTGGGCGGCCTCGGCGAGGACCTGTTCGCAGAGCTCGGCCGGCCGCATGGGGGCCCTCTCCGCCCCGCCGGACCCGCGCGAGGCCTCGATGAGCAGGCGCACGTAGCCGTCGAGCCTTTCGATACTGCCGGCTATGTCGCGCGCGGCGGCTGCGAGGTCGGCGTCTTTCTCGTCTTCAAGCTCCTCCGCCACGAAGTCGGCGTTGGCGCGCAGCACGGTGAGCGGCGTCTTGAGGTCGTGAGCGAGCGACGCCATCTGCTCGCGCTGCCCCCGCTCCGCGGCCCAGCGGGCCTCGAGCGACTCGGCGAGGGAGGCCCGCATGGCGTCCATCGCTGCGAGGACGTCGTTCACCTCGCGCACGTTGGTGCTGCCGACCGCGAAGTCGAGCTCCCCCGCGCCGACGCGCCCCGCCGCCTCCGCGAGCGGCGCCATCTTGCGCGAGATCACGCGGCTCGCGCGGCGCGCCACGAGCGCGAGCGCGAGCGCGCTTCCCGCCGCGGCGCCGACGAGCATGAGGTTCTGCGGGTTGGGAAGCAGGCCGGCGAGATCGCGCGAGACCCACTGCGGCAGGTACTCGCTGACGAGTGCGCAGGCCCCGCCGTCCTTGAGCGGGAACGCGGCGTAGGTGAGGCCCGAGCCCCCGCCCTCGATCTCCACTGTGCCCGGATCAGCGGCGAGTGCCGTACGGGCCATTTCCGTCGCGTCCTCGAGCCGCGTGCCCTCGAGGTCTGTCATCAGCACGTATCCGTCCTTGTTCAGGATGAGGTAGCGGTACGCCGTCGGCACGTCCTGCTGCCCGCAGACGCCGTCGCGTGCCAGGCCCTCCGCGACCTCGCGCGCATTGGCCGGCCCCCAGCTTGCCTCGTAGACGAAGCCCGCATTGATCGCCGCGGAGAGCGTCATGAACGAGGCGAGCCACGCCGTGGCGACCGCCGCGAACGCGTAGGCGAAGTAGCGCGCGATGACGAAGGAGAGCGGCATGCCCCCGCGACCTCGCGCCCCGGTCCTCAGAGCTGCCACTTGTACCCCATCCCCCAGACGGTCGCGATCGGGTCGGCGCCGGCTTCGGAGAGTTTCCTCCGGGCGCGGCTGACCTGCATGGATATGGCCGCGTCGTCGGCGTCGCTCTCCCAGCCGAGCACTGCCTCGCGGATCTGTGCGCGGCTCATGACCTGCCCGGGGTGGCGGGCGAGGTACTCGCAGATGGCGTACTCGGTGGGCGTGAGCGGCACGGCCTCGCCGCCCACGGCGAGGCCGCGCGCCCCGAGGTCGATCCGCACCTCCCCGAAGGAGAGGGCGTGCGAGCGCGGCCGGCGCTCACGGCGTAGATGGGCCGCGACCTTGGCGCGCAGTTCCGCGGCCCCGAAGGGCTTGCGGACGTAGTCGTCGGCTCCCAGGCCGTAGCCGGCCACGGCATCCTCCTCGGCCACGCGCGCGGTCAGGAAGACGATGGGCCCGTCGAAGTCCGGGCGGATCTGCCGCACGAGCTCGAAGCCGTCGAGCCCCGGCATCATGACGTCGCAGAGCACGAGGTCGAAGCGCGAGAGGTCCATCCCCGGGACCGCCGTCGGGTCCGCCGCCCTGACGACCTCATGGCCGTCGCGGCCGAGGACGCGCGCGAGCGCATCGAGGATCGCCCGTTCATCATCCACTGCCAGTATCCTCGCCATGTTGACCTCCTGAAACTCTCGTCGGAATTGTACTAGCGCCGCGCTCAGCGGTCCAGAGCCCTGCGCGCAGCCGAGGGTGCCTCGGCCGCGTCGCACGCGCGGTAGCGCACGCCCGAGCCGCCGCGCGCCTCGATCCCGAGCCAGCCCTCGCCGTCCGACTCCCGCCCTAAGAAGATGAGCTGGAGCTCTCGGACATTGCCTCTGTCGTCCGCCGCGTCCACCAGGTAGACGTAGTTTGCCCCCGCCCCGGTGGCGTCGGCGTAGGAGCTCGCGTGACTGCCGGACTCGGGCGCGGGCGCCCACATTGCGATCTCAGGGTTGGGCAGCACGCGGTCGGCGATCGAGCGCAGCGCCGACCCCCAGCCGGCGTCGAACAGGGCATTCCAGCCCAGAAGGAGCGCTGCGGAGAGGAGGGCGAGCATGGCGGCGAGCGGCCTCCTACGCATCTGCCCTCCCGCCCTCGAAGCGGCAGAACCAGGCGAGAAGGACGGCGTCGGCTGCCAGGGTGAGCACGAGGCCAGCGAGCGCAGTCGTGAGGAGTGGGCCCGCCGCGCGTGCGGCGTCGATGAAGGCCTCCACCCCGAGCGACCCCAGGCGCGCGGGCCAGGCGAGCGGCACCCAGCTCAGGGGCGTCGCCAGGGCACCGGTGAGCTCACCGGTCATGAGACCGTGCGCAAGTCCGCCCACAGAGAAGAACGCGAGGAGCATCCCCGCCGCGCCGGCGCCGATGACGGCGTTGCGGCCGAGGCGCAGGGCCACGCCGAGCCCCAGCGCGTAGAGGGGCAGGCTGCCCAGCACGATGCCCGCCCAGGCGGACGCAAGCGGAGCGGGCCCAAGCGGCAGGCGACCGGCGACGGCGAGCACGGCCCCGAACACGCCGAGCGCCACGGCCAGCGCGCCCGCGCCGAGCGCCGCAAGGGCGAGTAGCTTCGCCGCGACGGCGCGCCCGCGCGAGGGGACCGCCGTGAGGTTGGCGAGGCGCCCGGCAGCGCGCTCCTCGTCCACGGCGAGCCCGCAGACGATGGCGGACATGAGCGGCATGAGAGCGCCGAGGAACTGGGCGTAGGCGTCCGCGCCCAGCGCCGGGTCCCATCGGGTTACGGAGAAGTACTCGCCGCAGGCAAGACCGGCTGCCAGGCCGCAGGCGAGGTGCACCGCCGAGAGCGGGGAGCGCGCCAGGCGCAGGGCCTCGGAGAGCAGGGCCCGCGGGAGAGTCATGCGCGGCGTCGGGTCGGAGAGTCGTGTCATGGCCATCACCGCTCCTCGGAGCGCGCGAACCAGGCCGCGCCCGCCGCCGTGAGCGCGGCGAACGCGAGCGCGCAGACCGCAAGGCCCGCCAGCGTGAGCATGCCATCCGCCGCGAGCGCCCCGCCGAGCGCCATGTCCGCCGCGAGCGGCTCGCCGCTCGGCAGCACGGGGATGAAGCTCGTGGGGATGACCATGCTCGCCGACGGCGGAAAGAGCTGCGGCAGCGGCACCAACGACCAGGCGAACCCACCCACGAGCTGCGCGGCGAGCGGGCAGAAGATGCCCGCGAGCATGCCGAACCGCGCCGTGAGGAAGAGCCCTGCGGGGATCATCCACGCCGCGGTCACCGTGTTGACGAGCGCGCAGAGGAGCATCGTGAGCGTGCCCGCGGCCGTGAGGCCCTGCGAGGAGAACGCCGATCCCGCGAGGTAGATGCCGAAGACCACGAGGTTCGAGAGCGTGCAGAGCGCGAGGCACCAGAGCGCCTTGGCCCACCAGGCTCGCCCGAGCGGGAAGCCCAGGCCCAGAAGCCCCCGCATCCGCGTGCGAGCGTCCGCCCGCGCGACGCACGCCACCACAAGCGATAGAGACACGGGCAGGAAGAGCGCGTACCAGTAGTTCCACGCGCTGAAGATCTGCACGCCCCGGTAGGGCATCGCGCCGAGCAGCGGCATCGGCAGCGCCATGAGCACGGCCAGGCGAACCGGTGCTGCGTGGCGCGACTTCAGGGCCTCGGCGCGCAGGCCCGCGAGCAGGCCGCCTTTCTCGCCCGTCATGCCGCCACCTCCCCGCGCGCTCGTCGCCCTTCCCGGCAGAAGCTCATGAAGAGTTCCTCGAGGTCCTGCCCGGGACGAAGCGCATCCTCGTAGGCGAGGCGCCCCCCGCAGATGATGCCGATGGTGTCCGCCATCTGTTGCACCTCGTAGAGGATGTGGCTCGAGACGATCACCGTCGTACCCGCCGCCGCGAAGCCGCGGATCTGGTCGCGCAGCTCCTCGATGCCGATGGGGTCGAGGCCGTTGGTGGGCTCGTCGAGCACAAGCAGGCGTGGCCGAGCGATCAGCGCCAGCGCGAGCCCCAGGCGCTGCCGCATGCCCATCGAGAAGCGCCCAGCGCGCTTCTTCCCGGTGTCCGCGAGGCCCACGGCGGCGAGCACCTCATCTATGCGGCTCTCGGGAAGGCCCAGCAGCGTGGTGCGCACGCGCAGGTTCTCGCGCGCGGTGAGGTTGGGGTAGAGCGGCGCCTCCTCGATGAGGCTGCCGATTGCGTAGAGGTCCTCGCGGCGCCAGGCGTGCCCGGCAAAGAGGATCTCCCCGGCCGTCGGCCGCAGCATCCCGCAGATCATCTTGAGCGTTGTCGACTTGCCGGCGCCGTTGGGACCGAGCAGCCCGTACACCTCGCCCTCGCGGATATGAAGGCTCACATCGGCCACGGCGTCCTGCGCCTGGTCGCCGCGGCCGAAGCGCTTGGTGAGCCCACGCGTCTCGAGCATGTAACCCATGGGTTTATCCTTTCTATTCCGGGCGCGCGGGCCGAGTCACCGTGCCCGCGCGCCTTACCTTTCGGGTTCACCATCCATGGTGGGGGCGCGTTTCTAACGAAGCCATAACGGCCGTTGGGTTCTTTTGGCGCCAACCCTTCCCGACCCGCACATCATGATTAATTTGCTTAAGGCAACAACTTTCCCGATCGATGTAATCACCGAATCAAAACGTGTACATCACCCTCCAAAACCGACATTTTTCGACATGTTTGGAGGCTGATGTACACGAATGTGAAATCCACCGCCGCCCAAAAGCGCCTTCCTCATGTCTGGACTCTCTATGCTTACGCTGGATAGACATCGCCGGAACGGGTATAGTAGCGAAAGTTTTGTCGTTAACCAGCGGGGGAGTCCTGTGGGCATCAAAAAGAAGATCAAAAAGGAGCTTATCGGCACTTCCGATTACCCGTCGAATAAGATCTTTACGATCTCCAATTTCATCACCTTTACGCGCCTGATCCTCACCCTGGTATTTCTGTACCTGTTTGTGACGGATAACAACCGCGTCATCGCCATCGTTATCTACGCCGTTGCCGCCTCTACCGACTGGATGGACGGTCAGATCGCCCGCATGACCAAGACGGTCTCGTGGCTCGGCAAGGTCATGGATCCCATCTGCGACCGTGCGCTGCTGTTCACCGGCGTACTTGGGCTGGTGGTCCGCGGAGAGCTGCCCATCTGGGTCTGCGTGCTCATTATTGGCCGCGACATCTATCTGGGCATCGGCACGCTTATCGTACGCCATTATCACCGTCGCCCCATCGATGTCGTCTTTCCCGGAAAGATTGCCACTGCGCTGCTCATGACCGGCTTCTCGCTCATGCTGCTCGGGTTCCCCGTTGTTGACGGCCTGCACCTTTTACCTTCATCCCTCACGGCCTTCCCGGGTCTTAACGGAAGCTCGGTGCCCCTCGGCATTTTCTTTGTGTATGGCGGTGTGATCTTCTCCATGCTCACCGCTGTCATCTACTCCATTAAGGGCGGAGCGGCCATTAAACAGGCTCTCGCGCATCCCGAGGACGAGGACATCGACTTTCTGAACCCTGAAATCGAAGACTGATTCGTTGGGGTATGATTACGTACGGTTCATTATTTGCGGCACGTCCGCGATAAGTTAGGGGTTGTCATGGACAACATGGTTAACAATATGCCTCAGAATGATAAGACTGCTGACGCTACCTGCGTATTCCGCGTGCCTTCAAGCGACGTCACCGTTCCCGACCTCATGGCCAACGTGCGCATCACCGCACCCGTTCTGTCCATCGTCAAGGGTCCGCAGACTGGTGCCGCCTTTGAGCTCGAGGACGACGTGACCACCATCGGCCGCGATCCTGCGAACGGCATCTTCCTCAATGACATGACCGTTTCGCGTAGCCACGCGCGCATTATTCGCGAGGGCCTCGGCGCTCGCATTGAGGACCTGGGCTCGCTCAATGGCACCTGGGTCGACGGCGCCATTGTCAACGCGGCCCCGCTGCACGATGGTTCTTCCGTCCAGATCGGTACGTTTACGCTCATCTACCACGAGAGCACGCCGGAGCGCATCGAAACCGGTGAGTAGGGCATGGCCGAACGCAACTATCTGAGTATCGGCCAAGTCGTCAACCTTCTTCGAGGCGCATACCCCGATCTTTCGAACTCAAAAATTAGATTTCTAGAAGATGAGGGGCTCATTACCCCTCATCGTACGCCTAAGGGATACCGTCAGTACTCTAAGGAGGACGTTGATCGCCTGGAGGTCATCCTGCACTTGCAGAAGACCCGCTACATGCCGCTCAACGTGATTAAGCAGCGCTTGGAAAACGCCACGGACCTGTCAACGCTCGCTTACGAGGTGGGCTTGCTGTCCGATGTTCCGCTCAAGACGGAGCCCAAGGAGACTAAGCAAAAGCTGCATCCCATTGAGACCATTCCCGATATGCTGGGCGTCGAGATTTCGTTTATCCGCTCGCTCGCCGAGAACGACCTCATTCGCATCATCAAGAGTCCGCAGAATCGTGAGCTCGTCGATGGTCGCGATTTTCCAATCATCCGCTACTGCTCCGAGCTGTCACGCTTCCATATCGAGCCCCGCAACCTGCGTCAGTACGTGTCTTCCGCCAACCGTGAGTCCTCGATGTTTGAGCAGGTGCTCGTGAGCATGCTCGGCATGGATACCTCCGATGACGAGCGCGACGCCAAGCTCGAGCGTGCGTTTAAGAAGCTTCACGACCTGACCGAGGGTGTGCACACTGCGCTGCTCAAGAACCGCGTTTTTGAGTCGCTCAACGCCGTGGCCGAGGACGCCGACATCGATGCACTCGATGAGGAAATCACTCGCTCCGAGTCCACCAAAGCCAAAAACGAAGAGATAGCCACGCCGGCTTCGCACGAGGATTCTCTCGTAAAGCCGCTCAAGGTCGTCGCCCCTTCGCACTCCGGCACCGCCACGGCGGGCAAATAACCGCTGCCGCTTATCCGGCAACCCATTGAAAGGTCATGCAATGTACGACTTCGAATCTCAAATCGTCGACATCCCCGACTATCCCGAGCCCGGAGTCGTCTTTAAAGACATCACGCCGCTCTTTGGCAATCCCGAGGCGCTCAAAGCCATGACCGATGCCCTCGCCGAGCACTTTGCCGGCATGGGAATCACCAAGGTCGTGGGTCCCGAGGCTCGCGGCTTTATGGTGGGCGTTCCCGTGGCCGTCGCTCTGGGCGCCGGCTTTGTTCCCGCACGTAAACCGGGCAAGCTACCCCGCAAGACGGTGAGCCAGAGCTATGAGCTCGAGTACGGCACCGATTCAATTGAGATCCATGCCGACGCTATCAGCTCTAAAGATACCGTGTTGATTCTGGACGACTTGGTCGCGACGGGCGGAACCGTCGAGGCAACAGGTAAACTGGTGCGAGATATGGGCGCAAAGCTTATCGGTTACGGTTGTATACTTGAGCTTGCGTTTCTCAACCCGCGCGAGAAGCTCACGCCGTCTGATGACGATGTGGAGCTCTTTAGCCTGGTGACGGTAGACTAGCCGTTACCCTTAGTTACTGGAAAGGAAGCTACATGCGCACAGCAAACACGCACAAAAACATGGCACGCTGCGCTGCTACGGCAACCCTCGCTTGTGTTTTGGGCTTGGGCCTCGCGGCTCCTGCCTACGCCGATACCGCATCCGACCTTGCCGCTGCTCGTACGAAACTCGAGCAGATCGGCACCCAAACCCAGCAGATTTACGATGAGCTTGCCACGCAGACGCAGGCGCTCGATCAGACTGCCGGCGAGATCACGCAAAAGCAGCACGAGATCGCCGATGGTCAGGCCAAGCTCTCGACCTATGTCGCCGGCGAGTACAAAACCGGCGGTCTGAGCCTGCTTCAGGTTTTGACGGGTGTCGATGATCTGAGCGATATGCTCAACCGTCTGTTCTACTACGGCAAAGTTTCAGATAAGCAAGCTCAGACCATTCAAGAGGTCAAGGAGCTTAAGCAGCAGCTCACCGATAAGCAGGCCGAGCAGGAGAAGAACGTCGCCGCCACGCAAAAGAAGGTCGACGAGCTTAATGCTCAGCAGGCTGAAGCCCAGAACGTCGTAAATTCCTTGGATTCGCAGCTGCAGGCCGAGCTTGCCGCCGAGGCTGAGGCAAACGCCGCGCTGCAGGCGGGCATTAACGCCAGCACTGCCGAGAAGGCCACGGTGAGCAACGAGACTGCCGGTACGAACGAGAACACCAACAACGGTGGTCAGACCAGCAATAACAACAACCAGGGCGGCAACACTCCGGCTCCTACGCCGACACCTGCTCCGACGCCGCAGCCCTCCACGCCTGCTCCGGCTCCGACGCCTTCTGCTCCGAGCCAGTCCGTCGATGGCGGTTCTGTTGTCTCGCGTGCATACAGCAAGCTTGGTTGCGCTTATTCCTGGGGCGGAATTGGCCCGAACAGCTTCGACTGCTCTGGTTTTGTTAGCTATTGCCTCACTGGTCGCTATTGCCGCCTCGGCACCACGGGTACCTTTATGGGCTGGACGCGTGTGTCCGATCCGCAGCCCGGTGACGTTGTGGTCAACTCGTACCACACCGGCATTTACATCGGTGGTGGTCAGATGATTCATGCTTCCGACTACAATACGGGTGTTATCATCAGCTCCGTTGCCGCCGGCATGAACAACAACTATATCTTCGTGCGTTACTAAGTCATCTTACACAGCGTGTGAATGTGGACCTCGTGGCTTTAAGTCGCGAGGTCCATTCTTTATTCTCTCTAATCTTGTACGGCTATCTAGTATTCAAAACTAGATAGCCGTACATTCAGTTTGCAAGATGGCTATAATTGTTGAGGAACAATTAGAAAGGACCCTCTATGAGCTGGGCACTTATCTCCGATTCAAGCTGCAACCTCCGCGATTGGCAACCGACCGCGCCCCATACCACCTTTGCATTTGCGCCCCTCAAAATTCGAGTGGGGGAGCGTGAATTCATCGATGACCTTTCACTCGATGTTCATGAGCTCAACTGCGCTGTTCAGGCGGAGACGAACGCTTCTTCGAGCGCTTGTCCCAGCGTAGGGGAGTGGGCCGAACTCTTCAAATTGGCAGACAAGACCATCTGCATGCCAATCTCTGAGGGCGTGTCGGGCAGCTACAACGCAGCAGCCACGGCTCGCGATATGGTTCTTGCCGAGGAGCCCGACCGGCAGATTCATCTAGTCAATTCGCGCGCAGCTGGCGGCAAAATGGACCTCATTTTCTTGCTGTTCGACCGCTATCTTGCAAGCAATCCGGATGTCTCATTCGAGGACGCTTGCGCATACTTCGATAGCCTTGAGCAGAACAGCAAAATCCTCTTCAGCTTGTGCAATTACGAAAACCTGGCCAAAGCCGGACGTATCCCTAAGGCAGCCGGCGTCATTGCCAACAAGCTCAATATTCGCATTTTGGGCACGGCGAGTGAAGCCGGTAAAATCGAACTCGTCGGACACACGCGTGGCGAAAAGAAGATGCTCAACAAGATTATCGACACCATGGAAGCCGAAGGTTTTACGGGCGGCGAGGTCGTTATCGACCATGTCGAGAATGAGGCAGGCGCCCAAGCACTTGCCAGCCGAATTGTGGAGCGCTGGCCAGGCTCCAAGACTATCATCATGCCCTGTAACGGGCTAGATTCATACTATGCCGAAATGCATGGGCTCATTATCGGCTACGGCATGGGCGTGGCTTCGGGCCAATAACGTCCAACCAAGCAAAAATACGGGCGGAACAAAGTGGCAGATAGCCCTTTGTTCCGCCCGTTTTATACGTCGGCTAGCTATTAAACCCGTTGAACTTTAGATAGCTCATCAGGTACGCTTTCGAAACGAAGGATGAAACCGCACTGCGCACAAGCAGCGACTCACGCGTTACCTGATGCGCCGTATCGGGAACCGGCGTCTGCTCGACGGAAAACGCCGAACGAATCGATGCCTCGAGCTGATCGACCACATAATCGAAGGCCGTCGGGGCATCGTAGCTCAAACGCTGAATGTTAAAGAGTGCCTGCACCGCAGCAATAGGTAAGACCTGCTTAAAGAGGCAGATAGCGATCAGGCGGGCAATCTGCTCGCGGCCATATTGCTTTTTGACCGGAGCAGGCACCAGGCCGACCTTCACGTAGTTATTGATCATCGATGGCGTAATGACAGGGTGCTCAACGCAAATGGACAGCGGCTCCATCCACAGCGCAACATACTCAATAACCTGGTCGCGGTAGAGCGTCACATTGGGCAACTGGTCATAGCGCGGCAGACTCAACGTATTGAGTTTGCGCACGATTTCGGACTGAATAAATGCATCGGGCAGCACAGTGGGCTGAATATCCTCAGGCTTAATGCTGACCGACGAATCGGACATCGGAATAACATGTTTAGCGTGGTTCATAAGAGGCCTCCGTTCGTTTTCTATATTGTATTCTAGGTTATCTAGTTTTGCATACTATATAGCCACAAAGTAAAAGTGGTTAGGCAGCACATTGATGCACTGTCCAACCACTTTGCTTAAAGATAACAACCTTACGTAAGATATATTATCGTACTTATCCGTGTAGGAATGCGTATGCGCTGGTAGCCGCTATGGCTCCGTCCGAAACAGCTGTCACAACTTGACGTAACCGCTTGGAACGGATATCGCCGGCAGCAAATAATCCAGGCGTGCGGGTGGCCATCGATTCGTCGGTCACAATACCGCCGTCGGGCGCCAGATCTACCAGATGCTCTACAAGCTCGGTATGGGGCTGCGTTCCGGTAAAAACAAAGATGCCAAACGAGCCGGGCTCAAATGACTCGGTATGAGTCTCGCCGGATGCATTGTCCTTAAAGGTAATCGTCGTTGGCATGGCTTCGCCCGATAGCTCCACAATACTAGTTTGGTACCTAACTGTAATATTGTCCTTTGCGAGTACTTTCTGAACAACACCATCGGGCGCACGGAACTGGTCGCGGCGCAGCACGATGGTCACACTGCTGGCAATGTCGGACAGGAACAGCGCCTCTTCGCATGCCGAATTGCCACCACCGATTACAAAAACCTGCTTGCCGCGGAAAAACATGCCGTCACATGTTGCGCAATATGAAACGCCACGACCGCGATACGTATCCTCGCCTGCGAAACCTGCCGGACGCGGCGTGGCACCCATGCAAGCGATAACGCTCGAGGCCAGCGTATCGCCCATATCGTGATGCACCGTAAACAACGCTGCATCGGCATCGTAATCGATACCCGTAACCATGCTCCATGTAACCTGTGCTCCCAGGCCCTCTGCATGCTGCTGAAAACGCTCGCCGAGTTCGGCGCCACTCAGGAGCGGGAAACCCGGATAGTTCTCGACCTCATTGGTTGTGGCGATCTGCCCTCCCGACATGCCCTGCTCAATCACGGTCGTCGTCAGGTTGGCACGCGCAGCATAAATGGCGGCAGCATAGCCCGCGGGGCCGCCACCGATAATCGCAACATCGATCGGCTTATCGGTAGTCATGAAGCGTCCTTTCGTCGAAACGTTGTCGTTCTTTGCGCTCGTACCCAAATTTACGTGAACGTGACACTCATGCACTACAATGATAAATCCGTATTACAAAGCTGAAGGGGAGTTATCGATGGACCAGGCGCAGACGAGTGACGACGCTCCCCTGCTCACGCACAGCACTCCCCAATCGGAGCAAACCACGCTCCTGGCTCAGCAAAAACCTCTCGTGACCATCGTGCACGCCTCCGTTGGCTCGGGCCACAAGGCCGCCGCAAATGCGATAGCGCAGGCATTCGACCTCATCCGCGGCACCAATGGCATCCCCGAGGATATTGAGATTGAAGTGCTCGATATCCTTAATTTTGGACGTATTAAATTCGACGGCAATAAGACCGCGGCTTCTTTTACGGGAGCAACGCGCCCCATTTACGACCTGACCTGGCGATATACGCTTACGGGACATCTTCTCTGGGGTGGCGGAACGGCATGGTCGCGAATTATGTTCCCCGCCTTCAACGAATATATTCGTAGCCGCAGGCCCATAGCCGTGGTTGCAACGCACATCACAGCAGCCAATGTTGCCGTGGGCGCCCGCGTAATTACGGGTATCGATTATCCGGTCATCTGCGTACCGACCGACTACGAAGTCGAGGGATGGTGGCCCCACAAGGACACCGATTTATTCTGTGTTGCCAACGAATTTATGGCCGAAACGCTGCGTCCGCGCAAGGTGCTCGAGACAAAGATTCGCATTACCGGCATTCCTATTCGCGCCGGATTCGACACGGATTACGATCGCGAGGAAGAGCTAGCTAAGTTCAACCTCCCCACCGAGAAGACCGTCGTGCTGGTAATGGCCGGTGCCAGCTTGCCTCAACCGTACGTTCGCTTTCGCGCGGAGATGGACCGCACCCTCCCCTTCCTACGCAGCTTCGAAGACATGCACTTTGTCTTTTTGCCGGGCAAAGACACCGAATATGCCACCCGCCTCAAAACGCTCTTCGACACCATGAAGCTCGAAAACGTCACGGTTCTGGACTATGTCGATGATATGGCAGCGCTTATGCACGGCTGCGACCTGGCAATTCTCAAATCGGGCGGACTCACCGTCACCGAATGCCTGTGCGCACACCTGCCGATGATCCTGCTGGGCAAGTCCTATGGCCAGGAAAAGGCCAACACCACCATGCTCACCGGCATGGGCGCCAGCATGCATGTCACCACCGCACGAGAACTCATCGTAACCCTGCGCCACCTGCACGACCATCCCGAATCACTCAAAGCGCTACTCATCAACGGCGAAGTTCTACGCCGCCCCCACGCAGCCGAAGACATAGCCATCGCAACCATGGAGCTCGTAGGCAAACCCCAAAAGCGCAAAAGAGTCTTCTGCCGCTTCTACTGGGGCGGAAAACCCGCGCATATCCGCTAGCGTCTTTATGTCCGCTTACCTGCGGGAGGCCCCTATATATCATCCCATGCTCAAACATTCTCGCTTCGCTGCGAAACTGCGCGCGGGACGATATATAGGCCCCCACAGGCAAGCTGCGTTTACGTACTAGCAGCTAAACTAGATTCCCCTCCAGTAAAACCAACAAAGGCGAGACCGGAAAAGATAAATACAGTTAGCCCACGCGACAAAGAGACTATTCCTTTGTCGCGTGGGCTAACTAGAATGTAAATATTTTTTCAAGCATGTAGCCGCCCGCCCGCCTCTCTCACATATCGTTCCACGCGCAGTTTCGCAGCGAGCGAAGCGAAGCGAGAATGTTTGAGCATGGAATGATATGTGTGAGAGGCGGGCGGGAGGGATACGAGCGCCCCGCGAGAATGTTTGAGCACGGGATGATATGTGTGGAGCTCAGGCGAAAGCGGGATACGAGCGCCCCTAGGCGACGCCGCTGGAGCCGAAGCCTCCTTTGCCTCGGTCGGTTTCGTCTAGTTCTTCTACTTCTATGAGATTGACCGTGGGGACTTCTTGGATGACGAGTTGGGCTATGCGGTCGCCTTTGTTGATTTGGATGTCGTTGGTGGGATCCAGGTTGATGAGGATAACCTTGAGTTCTCCTCGGTAGTGAGCGTCGATGAGGCCCGGCGTGTTGACTATAGACAAGCCCTGCTTGATGGCCAAGCCGCTGCGGGGCTGGACGAAGCCGGCGTAGCCATCGGGCAGGGCGATGGCCAGCCCCGTAGAGACCAGACGGCGTTCGAAGGGCTTCAAGACGCAGTCCTCGTTGGAGCGCAAATCCAAGCCGGCATCAGTGGGATGGGCGTATTTGGGAAGCTCGACGGTGGGATCGAGACGCTTTATGTTGACGGTAATGTTGGACATGGAATCACCTTAGCTTGTCGAGCTCTTGCAGAAACTCATCGACGTCTTTGAAATCGCGGTAGACCGAGGCAAAGCGGATGTACGCCACCTTGTCAATCTTGGCCAAGCGCTTGAGCACCATGTCACCCAACTCATGGGACGTGACGGCCGTCAGTGTGCGAGAGCGCAGCTCGACCTCGATGTCATCGATAATCTCATTGAGCTTCTTAGTGTCGATATCGCGCTTGATGGTGGCGCGCATCAAGCCGACAAGAAGCTTATTGCGATCGAACCGCTGCTTGGTTCCGTCTGACTTAATGACCTCGATTGGGTCTTCGCATCGCTCGAACGTTGTAAAGCGATAGTTACACGAGCAACATTCGCGACGGCGCTTAATGGTGTTATTTGACTCCTGCATACGGGAATCAACAACGCGGGTATGTGCCTTGCCGCATT
This sequence comes from Collinsella sp., assembly GCA_019414445.1. Taxonomy (GTDB): domain Bacteria; phylum Actinomycetota; class Coriobacteriia; order Coriobacteriales; family Coriobacteriaceae; genus Collinsella. Next base: position 48,271 of record DXMA01000003.1, on the reverse strand, counting down.
TGGGACAGCGCATGGTACCTCCTCTTAAACGATAACAAGGGTACCATGCGCAGCGCGATAATGATTACGAACGAGCAGGAACCTTAAGATGCGCACCGGCGGCGAGCGAACCATGCTCCAGATGATTGACGCTACGGATCATGTCGGAAGTCTCTTGCGTGGAAAGGCGTTCGATTGGATATTCCTCGGCAAGCGACCAAAGAGAATCGCCAGGCTGAACGCGAATGGTCTCGTAGGTAATGTTGGAAACGGACTCGGCATACGCGGCGTGACGAGCGCTAAAGACCGACATAGCGAGGACAAAGAAGAGCGTAAGCGCAACGGCGACGGCGACAATCGTCGGAACCTTCAGGGCAACGCGGGCCGGCGCGACTACAGCCTGCTGATTGCGTGCAGGCTTTACGGTCAAAGGCTGAAAGCCGGAGCGGCCACCCTGAACAACCGTAAAAGTGGGTTCTGCAGGCGTCTCGAGCTTAAGGGCGAGGTTTCCCTGGACAATATTCGTTACGTTCATCATGTTCTCCTCTCGCGTGTTTTGCTGAGAACAGTTTTATCAAGCCGCGCGGACAAAAATGTCTAGCGCGAGAACGAATGTTCGGTTATTATTATCTTCGAACAGTTGTTCCTGTCAAGCAAAATTCGAACATTTGTTTGACATGGGTAGAGAGGATGCCCTGATGGCTCGCAAAATTACCAAGCGTCAGCAGCAAATTTACGACTTCATCAAGGAATATCAGCAGGAGAAGGGTTATCCGCCCAGCGTGCGCGAGATGGCTTCTGCCGTGGGCCTTTCCTCCCCCAGCACCGTGCACGCCCATCTCTCTGCCCTGGAGGCGCGCGGGCTACTCAAGCGCGATGCCACCAAGCCGCGCGCCCTGGAACTCTTTAACGAGGATGGTTCCTCTGTCTCAATTTCCAAATCTGACGAGCCCACCGCACCTCGCGGAACGGTCTCGCTACCGCTCGTTGGTCGCGTCGCGGCTGGGATTCCCATTCTGGCCGAGCAGAATATCGAAGACACGTTTACTATCCCGACCGAAATCGCCACTGATCAGGGTTCCTTTATCCTTGAGGTGCATGGGAGCTCAATGATCAATGTCGGCATCTTCAATGGCGATTACATCATCGTCCGTGAACAAAAGAGTGCCATGAACGGCGAAATTGTCGTGGCCATGATTGATGGTTCGGCGACCGTCAAGACGTTCTACAAGGAGCAGGGGCGTGTGCGCTTGCAGCCCGAGAACGACACCATGGAACCTATCTATGCAACGAATCCCGTTATCCTGGGCAAAGTCGTCGGCTTGATGCGCCGGTTCTCGTAATGCAAAAACGCATAACCATCTTTGATACCGTCCGCGGGTTTACGATGATTTCTATGGCAGGTTTTCACGCTTGCTATGATCTCGCCTACCTGTACGGCTGGGATATGCCTTGGTTTACCCAGACTGTCTTTCAAGACGTCTGGCGCGCCAGCATCAGCTGGGTATTTTTGTTTATCGCGGGTTGGATGTGCACTCTTTCGCGCAACAATATCAAACGTGCCGCCAAATACGCCTTAGCAGCACTCGTTGTCTGGTTGGCAACAACACTTGTCTCATTCGACGATTCGGTTAATTTTGGCATCATCTACTGCATGGCCGCATGCACCGGCATCGTGGCGTTGACCGATCCCGTCCTTAAGAAGATAACGGCGAGATGGGGCATGCCCCTATGCCTTGTGTTGTTCGCCCTCACCTGGAGCATCCCCAAAACGATCTACCCTATCCCCTGCCTGGCGTGGCTGGGATTTCCAAGCCCTGGGTTTGTCTCAGGTGATTACTACCCCATCATCCCGTTTATCTTTATGTATCTTGCAGGATACTTCGCCGCACACATAGCGAAGAGTATCGATAAGACCGTCCCTAGCTGGGCCTACGCCAACCCCCTGCCGGCGCTCGCCAGCCTTGGACGTCACGCTCTCCCCTTTTATCTGCTGCATCAGCCCATCATTCTGGGCATTTTGGAGATCATCTACTCGGTGCGATAACGCTCGAGCCGCGGTGCAATACGAGCCGGCAGTTTCGCCACAATGCGAACGCCGTCCTCGAGATATTCCTCATGCAGAAGGGTTCCCTGCTCATGCACCAGCGTGATGAGAGCGCCCTCACGATACGGGATATCAGCGGAGAGCAACACATCGGTGGCAGCTGCCTCGCGAGCAATCCGGTCGACGAGATCGTCGAGCCCCTCGCCCGTTTGGGCCGAGAACAGAACGGCCTCCGGATAGCGACGACGGAAACTCAATCGATCAACGCTATCGAGAAGATCGATTTTATTGAATACGGTCAGCGTTAAACGCTCTCCGGCGCCGATCTCATCAAGCACGCGGTCGACAGCCTCCAGCTGCCGCTCATAGTCCTCGTCAGACGCATCTACGACTTTGAGAATTAGATCGGCACCCAAAACCTCGGACAGCGTCGATTTAAAGGCATCGACCAGACCATGCGGCAGCTTTTGAATAAAGCCGACGGTATCGGTAATCGTCATGCCGCGACCGCCGGGCAGGCGATACGAACGCGTCGTAGGGTCGAGCGTAGCAAACAGCTTGTCCTGCGAAAGTACCGTAGAGCCGGTCAGACGATTGAGCAACGTCGATTTACCGGCATTGGTATAACCGGCTAACGCGACGCGAAACGCCGGTGACTCAATGCGGTTCTTGGATTGAACATCGCGACGCTGTTCAACCTGCTTGAGCTCACGACGAAGCGCAGCGATCTTATTACGAATGAGGCGACGGTCGACCTCGAGCTGACTTTCGCCCTGACCAAAACGTGAGCCGATGCCGCCGCGCGTCTGCTCCTTGGCGAGATGGCTCCACATGCCACGCAGGCGAGGCAACAAATATTTAAGCTGTGCCAGCTGTACCTGCAGGCGTCCCTCACGCGTCTGAGCATGCAGGCCAAAGATATCCAGGATCAGTGCTGTACGATCGATAATCTTTACCGGCTCGCCCACGGCTTTCTCCAAATAGGATTGCTGCGAGGGGGTCAGGTCGTCGTCAAAAATAACGACATCGGCATCCATGCGATGCACCAGGCCGCACAGCTCTTCAACCTTACCGGAACCGATAAACGATTTTGGATACGGCTTTACCAAACGCTGCGACAAGCGTGCCACGCACTGGGCACCAGCTGTGTGGGCAAGACGCTCCAGCTCATCAAGCGAGCGATCGAGCGGCCATGCATTGTCGCGCCACTCAACACCAACTAAAATGGCACGCTCGGGCTCGGGTGCCGTGGGAACAAGGGGGAAACGGGCCATTAGGCAGCCTCAATACGATGCAGGATATCCTCAACGACCTCATCGATCGTACATTCATCCATATCAAACCACACGATACGGTCATCGCGCTTAAACCACGAAAGCTGACGCTTGGCATAACGACGCGAACGCATCTTAATGAGTTCGCGGGCCTCATCCATGCTCATCATGCCATTGAAAGCATCGATGATCTCTTTATAACCAATTGCCTGCATCGACGTCAGGGCATCTCCCAGCCCCTGGTCCATAAGACCGCGGACCTCATCGACAAGACCCTGCTCAAACATCAGATTGACGCGTAGGTTAATGCGCTCATAGAGCACCTCGCGATTACGGGTCAGGCCAAACCACAGCGCATGATAATGCTCGCGCGGAACACTAAACTGACTTTTTTTCTGTGCATAGGAGATACCATCATCATGCATCTCGAGCGCACGAATCACACGGCGCACGTTATGGGGATGAATAACAGCAGCCGATTCTGGATCGCGCTCGGCAAGCAAGGCATGCAGTTCTTCCTCGCCAATACGCTCGGCAAGCTCCTGATAGCCCGCACGACGATCGTCCTCAAGTTCACCCGAGGGAAAGTCCATCTCATCGAGGGCGGCCTTGAGATACAGACCCGTACCTCCGCAAAAAACCGGCAGGCAACCCGAACCAAGGAGACGTTCAACATGCGCGCGAGCGTCAGCCTGATAAAGCGCAGCAGAATATGCCACACCCGGCTCTACAATGTCAACGAGACGCAGCGGCGCCGTGCACTCATCGGGCGCCATCTTTGCGGTACCGATGTCCATGCCGCGATAGATTTGCATCGCATCGCACGACAGCACTTCGGACGAAAGACGAGCTGCCAAACGGTCGGCAACATCACTCTTACCAACCGCCGTCGGACCGACGATCGCAACGGCGGAAAGACCTGCCCCGGGAGCAACCATTAGCGCGGCTCGCCCACAACGGAGCCGGACAAATACCAGGTCTTGGCAACGTCAACGTCAACATCAACGATCTTGCCAACAAGCTGATCGATACTGTACCCCTCGGGGATAGGCGCATGCACGGTCTGATTCTTGGGACTCTTGCCCAGCAGGACCGCGTCGTTCTTTTTACTCGTTCCCTCAATGAGCGCCGGAACCACAGTATGAAGCTCACCCTGGTTATACTCGTGTGCCGTGGTCTCGATAACCTTAACCAGACGGTTGAAACGCTCGAGAATAACCTCATGCGGCGTAGGATCGTCAATCTCGGCGGCCGGGGTACCGGCGCGCTTGGAATAGATGAAGGTATAGGCCTGAGCATAGCGGACCGTCTCGGCAAGTGAGAGCGTCTGCTCAAAGTCTTCTTCAGTCTCACCCGGGAAGCCAACGATAATGTCGGTCGAGAGCGCGATATCGGGCATGCGGTTGCGAATGCGATCGACAAGGCCCAGATAGTCCTCGCGTGTATAACGGCGATTCATCTCTTTGAGGATCCGCGTCGAACCTGACTGGACGGCCAAGTGCAGCTGCGGCATAACGGCAGGCGTCTCGGCCATGGCGTCGATGGTCTCGGGCAACAGGTCCTTGGGATGCGAAGACGTAAAGAAGATGCGCTCCACGCCCGTATCGCCCACGGCACGCAGCAGATCGGCAAAACGCGGCTTGCCAAACAGATCGCGACCATATGAGTTAACGTTTTGGCCCAGCAGCGTAATCTCACGCACGCCCTGGCGCACCAAACCGGTCACCTCGTCGACAATCTCCTCGAAGGGGCGGCTCTTTTCGCGACCGCGCACGTACGGCACGATGCAATAGGTGCAGAAATTATTGCAGCCCGTCATGATGGGCACCCAGGCGTGATACTGAGTCTCGCGATGCCACGGCATGCTCATGGCATCCGTATCCTCATGCTCATTGGTGCGGATATGACGCTTACCATCAAGGAACGCCTCGGCAATGAGCTCGGCCACATGTGCAATGGAATGTGTGCCAAAGATGACATTAACGTTATCGACGTTGGTGAGCAGGCCCTCGCCATCGCGCTGCGCGATGCAACCGCCAACGGCAACCACGCGCTTGCCCGAAGGCGAAGGCGGCAGGCTTTTGCAGGAATTGCACTGACCGTACAGGCGAGTATCGGCGGCCTCGCGCACGCAGCACGTCATGAAGACAACGATATCGGCATGCGCGGGATCGAGCGCCATGAGGCAGCCATACGAATCAAGCAGACCGCTCACACGCTCGGAGTCGTGCTGATTCATCTGGCAGCCAAAGGTGCGGATAAAGTAGGTTTTACCGGCAAGAATATCGCGTACGGAACGCTGGTCCATGTGCATAAGTCCTAACGATGGGGAGCGAAACAAGGCAAGCAGAAGCTATGCCACAGGCTTAACATCATCCATGACGACGTTATCCATAGCAGCTCGATTGATCTGGTGAACGTAGATAGAAAGGCGGATGGCCGTGCGCGACTCCCCGTTAATGAGGATGTCGGAGAACACGGGCGCGCAGGAAATATCAAAACCGGTTGGAATCAAAAAACCGCGCGCGATAGCAACGGCCTTAATGGCCTGGTTGACGGCACCGGCGCCGACACACTGGATGTTGACGGGCACACCATCCTTGACCATGCCGGCGATGGCGCCGGCAACGGACGCGGGCGATGATTTGCTTGATACCTTCAGGCAATCCATGAAGAAACTCCTGCATTTAAAAGTACGTTTTAACTGCAACAACTGTATCGTACCGAGTGGACTCGGTAAAGGCACTATTCCTCTTTGGCAAGATCAAAGGTCACGGTGATTCGATCACGCGAAACACGGATCTTTGGGTCGCCGCAAAGGTTGAGATAGTACCGGGCGGCAAGGTCATTAAAGTCGCGTTCCACAGCGCGCGAAAACTGTGCCATGTCATCCTTGGCAATACGTAGCCCGCGACGATCCTTCGCGAGATCGACAGGAGCCGGCGCATGCGAGGACGAATCACGCTCGCGCAGCAGACGCGCGGTCACACCGCGAACGGGCTTAATCTGCCCTGCCAAAATGCGATGGGCCGTGCGCTCGGACATCTCAAGACCCAAACCCGAACAAATACGGATAAAGTCCTCGGCATCGGAGGCAAGGCCTAAACGATCGACAACCGGAAGCTCACTCTCGTCATCAATGAACAGGAGACGAGACGTATCGAGCCGACTTGACGCTTGAGCATAAAGGGTCGCGGCAATCTCAGACGGAGAACCAAGATAGACATCGCAACCACGCAACTCCTCGAGCGCAAACTCACAAGCAGCGCGAATAATATTATGTGGGCCGCGAGCGCAGACATAACGTCCGTCCTCATCCTTGACGGCCTGGGGCCAGCTGGACTGATCGGCACGCTCACTGAGGCGGTCGGCCGCAACGCTCACCTTGAAGGCTGAACCAAGATCGACGCCGGACGTGACCACACGGGCCTCGTCGGTGTTCTGCTTGATCGAAAACAATGCCATGCCACGACCGTGAACGCCCCAACGGTCCATCTTCATGCTCTCGAGCTTGGAGGTAACGCGGGCATCAAAGATTCGCTCTTGCATATCCTGCGGAACGCCAGAACCGTTATCCAGAAAGACAAGCGTGCGGACGCCATCTTCCTTGGTCGTGGCGAGATAGACCTTGTCGGCGCCGGCATCGCGAGCATTACGGAGCATTTCGATGACGATGTCCTCGACATGCTGAATGTCGTGCTTAGCCTGGCGCCGCTCGGCCTCCGAAACGCGGAGGCGGACATACCCCTCGCCAAGGTTCTCCTCGACGCGAAGGTTGCCCTCCCCCGACATCGACGCGATAAATGAGATGAGCTCGTTCGCGTCGCTCATGTTATTTAGCGATATCGACAGCGCGGCTCTCGCGAATCACGACGACGCGCACCTGACCGGGATACTCCATCTCTTCCTCGATCTGATGGGCGATATCGTGAGCCAGGACCGTGGACTGGGCATCGGAGATCTTGTCCGGCTGGACCATGACGTGGACCTCGCGACCGGCCTGCATGGCATAGGTACGTTCGACGCCGTCATGGGAGTTGGCGATCTCCTCAAGCTTCTCAAGACGCTTGATGTAGTTCTCGGCAGACTCGCGACGGGCACCGGGGCGAGAGGCAGAGACAGCATCGGCGGCCTGCACCAGGACATCGAGCACCGTGTTGGGGTCGACATCGGCATGGTGAGCCTCAATAGCGTGGACGATAACGGGCTTCTCGCCATAACGGCGGGCAAGCTCGGCGCCGATGACGGCATGCGGGCCCTCGACGTCGTGGTCGATTGCCTTGCCCAGGTCATGAAGCAGGCCGGCGCGCTTGGCGGTCACAACGTCCAGGCCAAGCTCGGAAGCCATCACGCCGCACAGATCAGAGACCTCGAGGGAATGCTGAAGCACGTTCTGACCAAACGAGGTGCGGTAGCGCAGGGCACCAAGGGTCTTGACGATCTCGGGGTGCAGATCGTGGATGCCGGTATCGAAGGCAGCCTGCTCGCCAGCCTCGCGCACGCGCTGCTGAACCAGGTCGGCGGCCTTGTGATACATCTCCTCGATACGGGCAGGGTGAATGCGGCCGTCGGCGATGAGGTTCTCGAGGGCGACGCGGGCGGTCTCACGACGGACCGGGTCGAAGCTCGAAAGAACGACGGTCTCGGGCGTGTCGTCGATCACGAGGTTGACGCCGGAAACCTGCTCGAAGGTCCGGATGTTGCGACCCTCGCGACCGATGATACGGCCTTTGAGGTCATCAGAGGGAATGTGCACGGAGGTAACGGTGACCTCGGCAGTGTGATCGGCAGCGCAGCGCTGAATCGCCAGAGACAGAATCTCCTGGGCGGTCTTGTGGCACTCGGCGCGAACCTGCTGCTCGGACTCGCGAATGATCGTGGCGGCCTCGTGGGTGACCTCGCCGCGAACCTTATCAAGGAGCTCCTTGTGCGCGTCCTCGCGGGTAAGGTCGGCGATACGCTCGAGCTCGGAGGTCTGCTTTGCGCAGAGCTCCTCGAGCTCACGGGAGCGCTTCTCGACCTGACCGGCCTGGCTGGACAGCTGATGCTCGCGCTTGTCGAGAGCGTCGTTGCGGCGATCGAGAGATTCCTCGCGCTGCATCACGCGGTTCTCGAGCGTACGAATCTCGTTCTTACGCTGCTTGTCCTCGGCCTCAGCGGCCTGCTTGTTCTTGATGATCTCCTCTTTAGCCTCGAGCAGAGCCTCTTTTTTGAGGGTCTCGGCCTGACGCTTAGCATCACCGATCAGGGACTCAGCCTGTGCGTGTGCCGACTGGATTTTTTCGTCGGCCTCGTGAAGACTACCCTGCTTGGCGGTGCGCATGTAGGCAATGGCGGCGATGGCACCCAAAACGATGCCAACGAGCGCTGCGATGATAGGCATGCTCACTCCTTTTTATGGATTCGTTACACAACAAAGCGAACCGTCCTTACGAACGGCTCGCGACATTTGAGTAATATGGGCGCAGCTTATGCGGGTCGGATACAGATAAACATATAAACAAACTCATCACAGATGAGCACATATCACAAAGCAAATGACAGTGTTTATCGTACGTTGAACCACAACAACTGTCAAATAAATGGCCCCAGCACGGCGGCTAAAACGCGGTGAACGGCAGGGCCAAAAAACGCATACGCCTAAACCGCACATTCCTCGCGTTCGGCATTAAGACGTGCCTTAACGGCATCGGCGGCGATGTGATACGAGAAGCCCTTGCTCATCAAAAACCGAACCAGTTTTTCGAATCCGCGCGTCTCTGGAACACGCCGCTTGGCGAGCAGGGCTGACGCACGCGCCAAATCGTCTTCGACGGCAAAATAATCCTCGGGATAACCAGGAATGTCATCAAGCACGACATGACGGCGCTTGAGCTCGGTCTCGATTTTACGCTGTCCCCAACCGCGCCGCTTGCGTTCCTCGATATAGCACGAGCAAAAGCGGTTCTCGTCTAAAAAGCGATACTCGGTGGCGCGCTCGACGGCGAAATCGATCGCGGACTGGTGAAAGCCGTAGCGAGCCAGCTTGTCACGGACCTCACCCGTCGCATGGTCGCGGCGCGATAACATCTCGGTCACCATGGTAAGCGCACATTTACGCTCGATGAGCTGCACCGCATCACGATAGTTATCCCAATCACAGGGAAGATCGGGACGGTTTTTGACATACAGCCGCGCGACCCGCACGGGGATCCAAATGGACCGCTCAAAACCGCCCTCAAGCTCACAATCGATATGTGCGCAAGGCTTTTTGGACGCATACCCGCTCGAGAACGAGGAGGCCGCCTTCTTATCGGGAAAGACGACCGTGGCCTCGGTCACCGTATACGACATGAGCGTAACCGCTACTCGTCGTCATCATCGAGCATGGCGGAACCATCGATGGCGTAAAGCTCGTCAAACTCCTCAGGCGCAGGCTGATCGGTCAGCTCGACCTCGGACGGAGCATCGTCATCAAACTCAAGCCCGCAGGCAAGGCGGACCTTATGCTCAATCTCGTCGGCGCAATCGGGGTGTTCGCGCAGGAACGCCTTGGCGGCCTCGCGACCGTTGCCGAGCTTGTCCTCGCCATAGGCAAACCAGGAGCCCATCTTCTTGCAGATACCGCACTCGACAGCCATGTCCAGAATCGAGCCCTCCTTAGAGATACCCGTACCGTACATGATGTCGAACTCAGCAGAACGGAACGGAGCTGCCACCTTGTTCTTAACGACCTTGGCGCGCACGCGGTTACCGATAACCTCGTCCTTAAGCTTAATGCTGTCGATGCGGCGAATGTCGATACGCACCGAAGAGAAGAACTTAAGGGCGCGGCCGCCCGTCGTGGTCTCGGGGTTGCCGAACATGACGCCGATCTTCTCTCGCAGCTGGTTAATGAAGATGCATGTCGTGTTGGACTTGGACAGCGAGCCGGCGAGCTTGCGGAGCGCCTGACTCATCAGGCGAGCTTGCAAACCGACCGTGGTATCGCCGATCTCTCCCTCGATCTCGGCACGCGGGGTCAGCGCGGCGACGGAGTCGACGACGATGGCATCGATGGCGCCGGAACGCACGAGCATGTCAACAATCTCGAGCGCCTGCTCACCCGTATCAGGCTGGGAAATCAGTACCTCGTCGATATCCACGCCAATGCGCGCGGCATACGTGGGATCGAGCGCGTGCTCGGCATCGATAAATGCCACCACGCCACCCATTGCCTGGGCCTCGGCCAGGATCTCAAGCGAAAGCGTCGTCTTACCGGAGGACTCAGGACCGTAAATCTCGACGATGCGGCCGCGCGGCACACCGCCGATACCCAGAGCGGCATCGAGTGCCAGAGCGCCCGTAGGGATGGCCTCGACCTCGAGCTCGGGGCCACCGTCGCCGTACCTCATGATGGAACCCTGGCCGAATTTCTTCTCGATCTCGGCCTTGGTGGTGGCGATCATCTCATCGCGCTCTTTACCCGTCGTGCGAGCATGAACGGTACGTACGGGACCTGAATTCTTGGCCATGAAAAGCCCTCCTCTTAACAACCTGCATCGATAATAAACGAACGGCTGTTCGTGGTCAACCGTTCAGATAAATCATATGCAGGCAGTCTTTCCAAAACCCAACCAAACGCCGACCTAACACTGACCAAATGCTTGACCACAAAGGGGCAAATAAGAACAAGAAAGGCAAAAATACACCTATGACCAGCGCAAATGCTAAATACGTCAGGGGTCCCTATCTCCACAATTAAGGGGCCCGAAGGCCCCTTAAAACACGTCTATTCCATAGAGTTAAGCACAAGGGCAATGCGTCCCAATGCCTCCGCGACCGCATGGGCACGAACACACGAACGGTCGCCCTCATAGTGGCAGCGCACAGAGTCCACGACCGGCACTTCCCCATCAGCCGCGCGATACGCCCAGCCAATATAGAAAGTGCCAGCCAGATCGTCCTCAGTGCCGCCGCCGGGGCCGGCATAACCCGTTGCGCTCACTGCAATATCGCTCTGGTACAGCTCCAGCGAACGCGCCGCCATCTCGCGCGCGGTCTGATGCGACACCGCGGTATAGCGGTCGAGCGTCTCCTGATCAACACCCAAAACGCGATGCTTGATCTCATCGCAGTAGGTCACCGCACCGCCACGCAGCACCGCCGAGGCGCCCGGGATATCGGCAATCGTCGAGGCGATCATACCCGCCGTCAGCGACTCAGCCGTCGAAACCGTCACACCCCGAGCGCTCGCGCGCTCGACGATATCGCGCGCCAGCTCCTCGTTATGTGCGGAAATCTGCTCAAAAGAGTCCGTCATACCCACCAGAACCTAGACCGAAAAGACGATCTTGCGGCAGTTCCAGAAGTACTGGGCGCCCGAGATAACGGTCAGGACAACGGCAACGGCGTACAGGAAGCGCGACACCGAGTAGATGCCGAGCGTCAGCGCCAGCGGGCCAAGGTGCAAGCCGGCCATCGCAAAGACGCACAGGTAACCGCAGATGGAGACCATCGTGGTCGCCGTCTTGTACTTGCCAAGCTTATCGGCGGCAACGACCACGCCGGCGGCACTCGCAACCATGCGCAGGGCGCTTACCAGCAGCTCGCGGAACAAGATGATGAACACGGACCAAACCGACACGGCACCAAAGTCCAAGAATAGCAGCAGGGCCGAGAATACGAGCAGCTTGTCGGCGATGGGGTCCAAGAATTTACCGAAGTCGGTAATCTCGTTGCGCGAGCGCGCCAGGTAGCCGTCAACCTTATCGGTGCACGACAGGATGACGTACAGAATGAAGGCAGCGGCGGCGAGCGGGCCGTCGAAGGTGCTCCAATCTGTACCGGCAACACTCGTGTGAGAAAGCGCCGACACAATCATGAACACCGGGATAAAGACGATGCGAACGCACGTCACGATGTTGGCGGGCGTCCAAACACTCGTCAGTTCCTTATTGCTCTCGTTTGCCACGACGCTCTCCTACTCCACAACATGGCCGATAAGCTCATAGCAGAAGCTATCGGTAAACTCGACCGTCAGAATATCGCCCACAGATGCCTCGCTGGCATCCAGATGCACCGCGCCATCGGAATCAGGCGCCTGGAACCAGGCATGTCCGATCAGCTCGGCGCCGTCCTCGGTCTCTTCGATACCGTCGACAATCACCTGGGCGCGCTCGCCCACATGTGCGGCAGTTGCAGCAAAACCGAGCGACTCGGCCAGGTCCATGGCCTCCTGGGCGCGCTCGAGCTTGACCTCTTCGTCGACCTGGCCCTCCATCTTGGCGGCCAGGCTGCCCTCCTCCTGCGAGTAGGCAAAGACGCTCGTGTAGTCGAAGCCGACGGTGTCCATAAAGTCGATAAGGTCGCGGAACTCGTCGTCGGTCTCGGTCGGGAAGCCGACCATGGCCGTGGAACGGATCACGATGCCGGGGATGCGCTCACGCAGATCGCGGAACAGGTCCTCGAGCTCCTGGCGCGAACCAGAACGGCGCATAGCCTTGAGGATGCGCGCGTCGCAGTGCTGCACGGGGATATCGATATAGGGCAGCACCTCGGGCGTATCACGAATGGTCTCAATGAGCTCGTCAGTCATGCCCTCGGGCTGCAGGTAGAGCACGCGGACCCAGACGTTGTGCGGGCGCACGGCCTCGGCGACGGCATGCAGCAGCTGCGCCAGATTGCGCGGCGAGCCATCGGTGACGTCTTCGTCGGCAAAGTCGGTGCCCCAAATACCCGTGTCCTGGCCGATCAGCACGATCTCTCGCACGCCACCGGCAACCAAGTCGCGCACCTCGGAAATAATGCTCTCGGCATTGCGCGAGTGATAACGACCGCGGATATACGGGATCATGCAGAAGCTACAGAAGCGGTTGCAGCCATCGGAGATCTTGACGTAGGCGACAGCGCCCTCGACGGTGCGCTTGACCTGCGGAATATAGGCGGCAATCTCGCGCTCGACGCCCAGCACGCCATCGATGACCGCCACGATGCCATCCTCCTCGTCGGCCTTCACAAAGGCAGCGACCTCGGGCAGCTCATCGGGCAGATCGTCGCCATAGCGCGACGGCACACAGCCGCACATGACGATGGGGCAAGAACGAACGCCGTCCTGAACCTCGTTGGCGAGCTCGAGCGTGGTCTCGATGCTCTCGGACGTTGCGGAGGCGAGGAACGAGCATGTATTGACGATGGCGATATCGGCATCCTGTGGGTCGAATGCCTCCTCGTAGCCCGCGGCGGTCAAAAGAGAACGCATGCGGTCGGTGTCAACCTCGTTCTTAGCGCACCCGAGGGTGATGTAGAGCACGGAGCCCAACGGTGTATCCATGTTGAAGAGCAGTCCTTTCGAATGATATTAGCGGTAGTTGGTGAACTGCAGCGGCTGGCCGTAGTCCTGGTCGCGCAGGAACTGGATCACGGTCTGCAACGCGTCCTTCGAAGCAGAGGAAACACGCAGCTTGTCGGCCTCGATAGTCACCTTGACCTTGAGCTTTTGGTCCTTGATGTCCTTGTTGATCTTCTTGGCGGTCGCCTGGTCGATACCCTCGACGATATGGCCGAGCACGCGCACGGTGCCGCCCGATGCCGCCTGCGGGGCATCCCACGAGACAGCCTTGGGGTCGATGCCGCGCTTGATGAGCTTGGAGCTCAGCACCTCGATAATCTGCTTGGAGACAAAGTCGGCCGGGGCGTTGATCGTAAAGAGCTTGTCGCCCTTCGAAAGCTCGATCGTGGCGCCGGAATCCTTCAGGTCATAGCGCTGGGAAATCTCGCGCGTGGTTTGCTGGAAGGCGTTGTCGACCTCTTGCATGTTGACCTCGGACACGACGTCGAAGCTGGAATCTTTAGCCATGATGTTTCCTTTCGCGTACGAGCGGCTTAGTAGCTATCGTACGAATAGTCGGTAGAATCGGTGGGCGTCTGGCCGTCAGTTGCGGTATCGGCGCCATCCGTGGACTGGGCATCGGTGCCGTCGGTGGTGTCGGTACCATCGGTGGTGTCGGTACCATCAGAACTTTCACCATTCTCGGAACCAGTCGTCTCCTTCTTGGGAACGGTGATCGTCACACGCGCCACGCCCGAGGTCTTGGTATCGTAACGGACCTTTTCGCCGTTCTTGGTAACGGTGACATCGGAAGGCTTGGACGTGGTGATCTCGATCGAGGACTCAGGCGTGTACTCCTGCTCAAAGGGGCCAGTCGCCTGGGCGCCATAGACCGACTTGCCATCGACCTTGACCTCAATCCAGGCGGTCTTTCCCTTGGCAACGGAGACCTTGACCTTCGTTACCTCGTTTTCTTCCTTTTTAGCCGTCGTCTTGGTGGCGTCCGAATCGGTCGACTCATCCGTCGCCTCATCGGTGTCCTCATCCTCGTCGACCGTTTCGGTCTTCTTAGAAGACTTCTTGGTCGTCGTCTTGGTAGCAGTGGGCGTCTCGGGCGTGGTCTCGGGCGTCGAAGATGCGCAGCCGCGCAGAAGTACCACGATGAGCACGATCAGCAGCAACGCCACGGCACCGATGCCGGCGTAGACGATACGCGGATCGAGACCGTTGTTTTGAGGAGTACGGGAACCGCCGCGTCCACGACTGGAACTGCTGCGGCCGCCTCCCTGAGGCATACGACCACGATTGCTGTCGGAACGGCCGCGATAGCCACCCTGGCCCTGAAGGCTGCTCTGACCCGAGCGGGGCGCAAGTTCACCGCGGCCTTGATAGCCACGCTGGCCCGCACGCGGAGCCGAAGAGCGCTGGCCATACGGCTGTGATTGAGAGCGAAGACGCGGCGTCACCTGCGTGGCATCGGCGTCCGCATAGCCGCCGAGAGCACGACCGGCAGAGACACCACGGTAGCCACGATCGGAATAGCCGCCATCTCCGTAGCCGACACGGGGATCGCGCACCACACCGCGGGCAGCGGGAAGCGCACGATCGTCGGGCATAGGCGTGCTGCGGAAACGATCGCGCTGAGAACGGATTTCCTCACTGGACCCCGTCTCGGTAATATAGCCAGCCTGCTGCGGACGCTGACCATAACGCGTTGAGCGACCACCCTGAACCATCAGGAAGCGCCCGTTATCGACAGAGGAACGCGAATTGACGTAGCCGGCGGCGTCCTGAAAACGACCCCCCTGCTGCGACGTCTCGCGTTCGTATGCCATCAGGTCGTCAAAGTAGGCATTGACGACCTCGCGCGGATTGAGGCCCAAAAAACGAGCATAGCTCGAAATCATGCCCTGCGCATAGCCGCGCGGCGGCATCGAAGCAAAGTTACCGGTCTCGAAAAACTCGATGATCTGCGGCCTGATTTTGATGGTGTTGGCGACCTGCTGAATGGAAAGGCCCATTCGGCGACGCTGCTCGAGCAGCATGTCACCAAAGCGCGCAGCCATCAGAATCCTCCAAACTCACGATCTTCACGTGCCATCTCGGCGTCGACAGATTCCAGCGCGGCAAGCCCCTCCTCGTCCAACAGGACCTCGCGCGGCTTGGAACCGTCGGGCGGGCCGACGACACCCTTTTCTTCCAGCATGTCCATAATACGCCCGGCACGCGCATAGCCAACCTTCAGACGACGTTGCAGGCCAGATGTGGAGCCAAGCTGCGATTCCACCACAATATGGGCGGCTTCCCAAATGAGTGGATCATCGTCTTGCGGCTCGGCTACTCCGGTGCGGACAATGCCTCCGCCACCCGCCATGGACATGGAAGCGGGCGCCACGGCAGACAGGATCTCCTCGTGGTAGTCTGGCTCACTCTGCGACTTGACGAACTCGACAATCTCGTTGATTTCGTCGTCCGAGACAAAGCAGCCCTGGATACGGCGGGGCTTGCCCCAGTCGACCTTGGAGAACAGCATGTCGCCCAAACCGGTGAGCTTCTCGGCACCCATCTGGTCGATGATGACGCGCGAGTCGATGCCCGTGGCGACGTTAAAGGCGATGCGGTTGGTTATGTTGGCCTTGATAAGGCCCGTCACCACGTTGGAGCTGGGGCGCTGCGTGGCAACGATAAGGTGAATACCGGCGGCACGGCCCAGCTGTGCAATACGCACGATCGAGGCCTCGACATCCTTACCGGCGACCATCATCAGGTCAGAGAGCTCGTCAATGATAATGACCAGGTAGGGCATCTTTTGCGGCGGGTTGTCGTAATGCTCAAACTCGCCAGCAGCCTGCTTTTCGTTGTAGGTCGAGATCTTACGCACGTTGAGACGCTCGAAGACCTTCAGGCGACGCTCCATCTCGGACACAGCCCATTGCAGAGCGCTCGCGGCCTGCTTGGGCTCGGTCACCACGGGCACATAGAGATGCGGAAGACCGTTATAGCCCGCAAGCTCAACGCGCTTGGGGTCGACCATAATCAGGCGAACGTCCTCGGGAAGGGCGCGCATGAGCAAGGTCGTGATGATGGAGTTGATCATCACCGACTTACCAGAACCGGTCGTACCGGCAATCAACAGGTGAGGCATCTTGGCGAGGTCGGCAACAACCGGCGTGCCCTCGGCGTCGCGGCCGATGGCGAGCTCGAGCGGACCGCCCTTCACATAGGGCAGCACGTCGCCCAGATTGACGTTCTGGCGCTTGCGGTTGGGAATCTCGATGCCCACGAGCGAGGTGCCGGGGATCGGGGCAAAGATACGCACCGACTGGGCAGCGAGCGAAAGCGCGATATCGTCCTCGAGGCTCGAGATTTTGCTCACACGCTCGCCCTCACCGGGCTGCAGCTTAAAGGTCGTCACCGTGGGGCCGGCGATCCAGCCGACCACGCGGGCACTGCGGCCAAACTCAAGCAAGGTGGATTGCAGTGACTCAGCGGTCTGCTCCAGCTCCTTGTCCGAAGACGCAGCGGAAGCCGACTGCGGGTTGGCATGCAGGATTTCGAGCGGCGGAAGCTTGAGGCCGTCCTCCTCTTCGCCCTCGTTATCTGCGGCGCCGTCGTCCACTCCCCCATCACGAGCCGCAGCCGATTCGATAGCACTCGTGGCAGGCGCATCGGCAACCTTGGGATGCTTCAGGAAGTCGGGAATCTGAGGTGCGGCCGAAACAGGGTTCACGGCAAACGGCGGCTCGGACTCGTCAACCTTGTCCGGATCGTCCTCCATCGAAAGCTGTCCAGTGACCTGCCCGCGCTTGGCGTGGCGACGCGGCAGCAAGGTTGTCTTGGCGGTCTCGAGCGGAGCCTCGTCGTCCTCGTCGTCACCCTCGGTGAGCTCAATCTCGCTATCGGACCAAGACGGGTCGGGCTCACTCGTATTGAGCTTAGGCGCAGCCTTGCCCTTCTTGACATGGCGACGCGGCAGCAGCGTGGTCTTGGCCCGCTCGGCTTCAACCGACTCGGATACGTCGACAAACGGGTCATCGTCCTCGTCGTCATCCAAAACCGGGTCGACATCGCCACCCATGACCGTGGTCACCGCTGCGTCAGTCCCCTTCTGGCGCAGAATGCTCAGGTGCGGACGAGCGACGCCGGGAACAGACAGGGCCTCTTCATCGCCCCACGGGCTGGCGTTGACATCGGCACGACGGCGTTCGGCAAAATCTGCCGCACGATCGCGTGCGGAGCGCAAAACGCCACCCACCGAAAAGCCGATAATGACCAAACCAACGACGACAAGCCCCAGCAAGACAACCATGGCGATAGGTTTACCCAGGGCGTTTTGCAAGGCACTTGCGATAAAGGCGCCAATGTAGCCGCCCGACACGGAAAGGTTCTGCGGCGTAAACATAAGGTCGCACGAATCGCTCGTGCCCGGCACCATCAGCGAAAGAATGGAGACGACGGCGATAAAGACCACGGCGCCGCCCGCGACAGAGCGCACGTTGAGCGGCGAGTCCTCACCCAAAAAGAGCGTGGCGGCAAACAGCAAGATGACGATCGGCAGCACGTAGGCGCCCAGACCAAAGCCCAGGTGGTAGAAACCGGCAACCGCAGCCGTCACGGGCGCTGTTGCCGGAGAGATCACGGCAATGAAGGACGCGATCGCCAAAACGGCGATGACCACACCGGCGATATCGCGATTGGCCGAAGGCTCGACCAAGGGCTCAAACTCATCGAACTCGGACTCGTGGCCCTTATTGGCACGCAGATGGGAACCGGCACCCTTAGCAGATGCCGGTTGGTTATTGGCCTTATTGCCTTTGGCGTTTTGTGCAGATCCG
This sequence comes from Collinsella sp., assembly GCA_019414445.1. Classification (GTDB taxonomy): domain Bacteria; phylum Actinomycetota; class Coriobacteriia; order Coriobacteriales; family Coriobacteriaceae; genus Collinsella. The sequence continues at coordinate 29,848 of DXMA01000003.1, read as the reverse complement.
CGCGCCAAACTAAACCTCCATGACGACCGGGATGATCATCGGACGGGTGCGCGTACGGCTCCAGATAAAGTTAGAGAGCGAATCGCGCACGGCCTTGCGAATGGCATCGGAACCGCTGCTGGTAAAGCTAAACTTACCCTTCTCGATCGTCTTCATAATGGACGCGGAGGCATCCTCGGAGAACTGGTCGTCGATGGCAAACGAGACGCCGCGGCCCGAGAACTCGATGGCCTCGATCTTCTTGTGTTTGAGGGAGACGATGGCAACGGCCGTGACCATACCGTCGTTGGCGAGCTTCTGGCGATCGCGCAGGACGATGGGGTCGGTATCGCCGATACGCAGGCCGTCGACGTAAACGACACCGGACTCGACGGGCGTACCGCGCTTGACGATACCACCGCGCATCTCGAGCGTGTCGCCGTTATCGAGGATAAAGATATGATCGTCCTTGATGCCCATCTTGCGGGCCAGCTGGGCATGGGCGCGCAGATGCACGGCCTCACCGTGAACCGGCATAAAGTACGTGGGCTTGGCCATGGCCATCAGGAGCTTGAGCTCCTCCTGGCTACCGTGACCCGAGACGTGGACGAGAGCGCGGTTCTTATCCCACACGTCGCAGCCGAGCTTGGCCAGGCTGTTGACGACCTGCTGGACGGCCTTCTCGTTGCCAGGAACGGGAGTTGCCGAGAGGATAACGGTATCGCCCTCGTGGATGGAGAGCGTCTTGTGCTCGCCATTGGCCATGCGGGACAGGGCCGACAGCGGCTCGCCCTGCGAACCAGTGCACATGACGACGATCTTGTCGTCAGGCAGGTTATCGATATCGAAGGCATCGATGATATCGGCATCATCGATGTTGAGATAACCGAGCTCGCGCGCCACGCGGGTGTTCGTGAGCATGGAGCGACCGGTCACAACGACCTTACGGCCGCACTTGCGGGCGGCATCGCAGATCTGCTGCAAACGATGGATGTGGCTCGAGAACGATGCGACGAACACGCGACCCGGGGCGTTCTTGATGGCGTGCAGTAGGTTGGGACCAACCTCGGCCTCGGACTTGGTAAAGCCGGGAACCGTGGCATTGGTGGAGTCGGAAAGCAGCAGGTCGATGCCCTGCTTGGCAAAGCGACTGATAGCGGCATAGTCGGGCGTGACGCCGTCAATGGGCGTCTGGTCGAGCTTAAAGTCGCCGGTGTGCATAACGGTGCCTTGATTGGTGCGGATGAACACGCCCAGAGCGCCCGGGATGGAGTGCGTCATCGAGAAAAAGTCGAGCGAGATGCCGCCGAGGTTGACATGGCTGCCGCCCTTGACCTCACGGAACTTGGGCGCGCGGATTCGGAACTCGGAGAGCTTGCCCTCGATAAAACCGAGCGTCAGCTTGCTCGAGAAGATGGGCACCTTGTTGTTGAGGTCCTGCAGCAGGTACGGAAGCGAACCGGTGTGGTCCTCGTGGCCGTGGGTGACGATGATACCGCGGAGCTTCTCCTCGTTCTCCAGAACATAGGTGTAGTCGGGAAGCACCAGGTCGATACCGGGCTGGGAGTCATCGGGGAACATAAGGCCGGCGTCGACGAGCACCATGTCGTCGCCGCACTCGAAGACCGTCATGTTCTTGCCGATGCCGTCAAGGCCGCCAAGCGGGATGATCTTCAAGGGAGATGATTTTTTAGCTGCCATAGGTTAGTGTGGTTTCCTTTCTTCGAAACGGGTCTGGAACAACCGACGGGGCGCTTCTGGCAAACCGACCGTCGGGAACGTACAAACATGCATCGCAGAGTCGATGCAATAACCACAGTATGATACCCATTTGCCCACCAACAGACCACCCATGCATCAAAGCCCCATCCAAACCGGTCTATCCCGCCGGTTTCCCGTAGAGCAGGAAACTTCATATGCGGCCCTCCCGGGCGCAAGCAAAAGGGCGACCCCTGTCCGGAGTCGCCCTTGCGGTGCTGGTTATGTACGGCTGTTACTCGGCGTCGTGGTGACGGCGGGGCTTGCGGCCTCCGTTGTCGCCGGGACGGCGCGGACGGTCACTGCGCTCGGAGCGCTCGCGACGCGGACGCTCACGGCGCTGGAAGTGCTCGCCGTCGCCCTCGGAGGCACCCTCGGCGCGTGCCGGGGCCTCGGGCTTATCCAGACGATCGAGCGAGATCTTGCCGCGATCGTCGACCTCGATGACGACGACCTTGACCTCGTCGCCCACGTTGAGGACGTCCTCGACCTTCTCCACGCGGCCCTTGGCGACGCGGGAGATGTGAAGCAGGCCGTCCTTACCGGGCAGCAGGTTCACGAAGGCGCCGAAGGGCTGGATGGAGACCACGCGACCGGTGTACTCCTCGCCCGGCTCAGGAACCTTGATGATGAGCTTGATGCGCTCGACGGCCTGATCGACGGACTCGCCAGTGCCGCCGACAAAGACGGTGCCGTCCTCCTGGATGTCGACCGAAGCGCCGGTCTCATCCTGGATGCCGCGGATGACCTTACCGCCAGAACCGATGACGTCGCGGATCTTGTCGGTCGGAACCTGGATGGAGACGATGCGCGGAGCGGTGCTGCGCGTGGTGTGGCGCGGCTCGGGGATCACATCGAGCATCTTCTGCAGGATGTACGCACGACCCTCCTTGGCCTGCTGCAGGGCGCGGGCCAAGATGTCGAAGGTAAGGCCGGTGGCCTTGTTGTCCATCTGCAGAGCGGTAATGCCCTCGGTGGTGCCGGTGACCTTAAAGTCCATGTCGCCCAGGAAGTCCTCGAGACCCTGGATGTCGGACAGGACCACGGTCTTGCCCTCCTCCTGGATCAGACCCATGGCGATACCGGAGACCGGGCGCTTAATGGGTACGCCGCCGTCCATAAGGGCGAGCGTGGAGCCGCAGGTCGAAGCCATCGAAGAGGAGCCGTTGGACTCCATGACCTCGGAGACGACGCGGATGGCGTAGGGGAACTCGTTCTCGTCGGGGAGCACCGGAAGCAGAGCGCGCTCGGCCAGGTTGCCGTGGCCGATCTCGCGGCGCTTAGGGCTGCCCATGCGGCCGGTCTCGCCGGTGCAGAACGGCGGGAAGTTGTAGTGGTGCATGTAGCGCTTGCCCTCGGTGGGCTCGATGGTATCCAGACGCTGGCCCTCGTTGAGCATACCGAGCGACAGGACGGAAAGCACCTGGGTCTGGCCACGCTGGAACAGACCGGAGCCGTGAACGAGCGGCAGGTAGTTATCCTTCACCATGATGGGGCGAATCTCATCGGCGGCACGGCCGTCGACGCGCTCGCCGGTCTCGACGACCATGGTGCGCATAGCCTTCTTCTCGAGCTTCTTGAGCGCCACGGGGATCTCGCGCTCCCAAGCGGCCTGCTCCTCCTCGGTGAACTCGGCACGGATGGACTCCTTCAGAGCCTCGACCTTGCCGATACGGGAGAGCTTGTCGGCGTCGCGCAGGGCGGCTGCCATCTCGTCGTAGTGGGCGAAGATGCGCTCCTGGACCTCCTCGACGGGCTGGTCGAGCGGGTACTCCTTCTTGACGATGGGGCCGTTGACCTGCTCCCACTCGGCGACGAACTCGTCCTGAGCCTGGCAGAAAGCAGCAAGGGCCTCCTGGCCAAACTTCATGGCGGCGAGCATGTCGTCCTCGGAGATCTCCTCGGCGCCGGCCTCGACCATCGAGATGAAGTCGGCGGATCCGCCCAGCTCCAGGTCCAGATCGGAGTTCTCGCGCTCCTCATAGGTGGGGTTGACGATAAACTCGCCGGTCTCCACGTTGCGGCCGATGCGCACGCAGGCAAGCGGGCCCTCGAAGGGCACGCCGCCGAGCGTCATGGCCAGGGATGCACCCATGACGTTGATGACATCGAAGGGGTTGACCTGATCGGCGACGAGCGAGGTGGCGACGATGTGCACCTCGTTACGGAAGCCGTCCGGGAAGCTCGGGCGAATCGGACGGTCGATCATGCGGGCCGTGAGCGTGGCCTTCTCGCTGGGACGGCCCTCACGCTTGAGGTAGCCACCCGGGATGCGGCCTGCGGCGTACATCTTCTCGTTGAAGTCGACGGTCAGCGGGAAGAAGTCGTAGTTCTTGCGCTCCTTGGAGACGACCACGGTGTCGAGCATCGTGGTGTCGCCCTGCTTGACAAGACAGGCGCCGGTGGCCTGCTTGGCAAGCTCGCCCGACTCGAAGGTGTAGGTCTTGCCGTACAGCTCAAAGGTCTTGGATACGAGTGTCATTGTTCTCCTTTACCCCACAGGCCCCTTGCCTGCGGGCTTCTCATGTGACGCGGGCCCCCTGCCCCCGCCACGCTTCAGAGCGTGATTGTTCGCGCCCTTACACAAAAAGAGCGCCCCGCTGCGCAGGACGCTCTTAGCATGTACAAATCCTACTGGATGTTGTCGCGGATGCCCAGAGCCTTGATGAGCTCACGGTACTCGACGATGTCGTTCTTCTTGATGTAGGAGAGAAGACGACGACGACGGCCGACGAGCATGAGCAGGCCACGACGGGTGTGGAAGTCCTTCTGGTGGGACTTCATGTGCTCGGTCAGCTCCTTGATGCGCTCGGACAGGATGGCGACCTGAACCTTGGGGTTGCCGGTGTCGACCGGGGTGTTACCGAACTGGGCAGTCAGCTCCGCCTTGCGCTCTTTGGAAACAGTCATTGTTTCACCTTTCGTTTTGCGTCGCCATCGGGCGACTCGATTCGCCTCGGACTGGGAAGCCGCCGGTGGAGCGAGCAACCAAGGTCGAGGTACCAACAGGTCGGTATGTTACCACAAGCAGCCCGCGCCTGCGCATCATCACCGACCCAACATGAATTCCATCGCACGGAGGCGCTGATCGGTGTGCGTGGCGGCCCAAACATGCGAAAGCCCGAGCAAGAACGCCGCCGTATGCGGGTCGATTTTCTCGACCATAAGCGCATCGAAGGTCATCGACATGAGGGCGCGCAGCCACGCGACCTCACCGGTCGACACCAGCTCGGCACCCGGAACGCTCGACGCGCACGACCCGCACATGAGACCGCCCGCCTGGGGCGAAAAATACGACAGCATGGGGTCTCCGCACAGCACGCAGGCCGAAAAATCGGGTCGATAGCCAACGTGCGACAGCAGCTTAAAGACATATGCCGCCACAAGTAGATCCATATGCGCCGCGTCGAGCCCGCTGCCCACCAGGGCAAGCGCTCGCTGCGTTATGGCAAAGGTAAACGGGTCCTCGGCGTCCTCGAACGAGCACACGCGCGCGACCTCGGCAATCGCGCTTGCGGCGCATGTCATCTCGTAATCGGGAGCAGCGCCGAGCGGCGCCTCCATAAGCTCGGCCTGGGAAACCACGTCGAGCGACCGTCCATGCGCAAGCAGCAGATCAACGGTACAGAACAGCTCGCAGCGCGCAGCCAGGCGTCCGCCGGGTTTGCGGGCGCCCTTTGCCACGGCACGAACCTGCCGTCCCCGCTCGTCAAGCATCGTCAAGATCAGGTCGGTCTCTTTGAGCTTCGTCTTGTCGAGGACGAGCACCTTGGTGCGATATGTCCGGGAGCCTGCCATGCGCGCCGCGCGTCCTTAGTCCTCGGCGTTGTAGCCAAAGCGGCGAATCTGGGCCTCGTCGTCACGCCAGCCGGCCTTGACCTTCACGTCCAGCTCCAAAAAGACCTGCGTGCCAAAGATGCGCTCAAGATCGCGACGGGCGTCGATACCGATATGCTTGATCATCTCGCCGCCCTTGCCGATGATGATGCCCTTTTGGCCCTCGCGCTCGACGTAAATGGTGGCGTGCACGCGCAGCACCTTCTTGGTCTGCTCGAGCGCATCGCAGATCACGCCAACGGAGTGCGGGATCTCATCACGGGTGCGGCGCAAGACCTTCTCGCGCACAAACTCGGCAACGAGCGTCTCGTCGGAAGCGTCGGTACCCATGTCCTCGGGGAACCAACGCGGACCCTCAGGCAAAAAGTGCGCAACGGTCTCGATAAATGCATCGACGTTGAAGTTCTTGACCGACGACGTCACGATCTCGTCGTCATATTCCATGAGTTCGTGGGCTGCCTTAAGCTGCTCCATGACCTGTGCGGGGTCGGCCTCATCGGCCTTGGTGAGCACCAGGACCTTCTTGGAACGAGCGTTCTTGACGCGCTCGGCAACCCAGGCGTCTCCCCTGCCGATCGGTTTGGTGGCATCAATCAAAAACGCGACAACATCAACATCGTTCAGCTCGAACAACGCGCTCTTGTTGAGCTCGGATCCCAAGCCGTCCTTGGGCTTATGAATACCGGGGGTATCGACAAAGACCAGCTGGTAGCCGGGGCGGTTGACGACGGCGCGCATGCGGCGGCGGGTCGTCTGGGCCACCGGCGAGGTGATGGCGACCTTTTTGCCATAGCAGGCATTAAGCAGCGTAGACTTGCCAGCGTTGGGACGACCGACCAGGGCCACAAAGCCGCTGCGGAAACCGGGCTCAACGTCACCAAAGCCCGCGAGGTTGTCGTCCTCGTCGCACAGGGCGTCGAGTTCCTCGTCGCTCATACCCTCAAACGGGTCGAACTCCTCGACATCCTCGAGCTCCTCGGTATCCACCGCGTCCAGGGACTCGTCGTCCAAAATCTCATCGGCAGGCTGCATATTGTCGGACATGGGAATCCCTTTCTAAATAAAGCCGAGCGCGTGGGCAAATACCAGCAAGCCCACAATCGCAGCGGTGATGGAAAGAACGTATACGGAGGCGGCGGCGATGTCCTTCGCACGCTTGGCCAGCGGATGGAGCTCCTGGGTCGCCAGGTCGACGATGGCCTCCATGGCGGTATTGCAAAGCTCGCCGTGGATCACCAGGCCGCAACAGATGATAATCGTGGCCCACTCGGCAATGTCGAGCCCCACGATGCAGCCTGCAATGACGGTGCACACGCCCGCCACGAGCATGACCTTAATGTTGCGCTCGGTCTTGACGGCGGTGACGAAGCCCTCCATAGCGTAAGAAAACGACTTTAAGAAGGACGGATGGTCCTTGTTCGATCCGGGAATCATAGACGGCTCCTAGTCGTGGGCGTGGTTGGTGATGGGGCCGACGTGGACTAGCTTGGGGTCCTCGCCGCGCTCGAGCGCCAAATCGCGCAGGATGGCGTCCTCGCGGGCCTCCATGACCTCGGCCTCGTCGTCCTCGATGTGGTCATAGCCCAGCAGGTGCAGCATGCCGTGTACGAGCATCAGACGGCACTCGTCAGCAGGGCTATTGCCAAAACCGGGAGCCTGACGGGCAATAACCTGCGGGGCCAAGATAATATCGCCGAGCTCGAGCGTCTCATCGGCGGGAATATCCTCGTCAAAGGCCGAATCGCACTCAAACGAGAGCACATCGGTGGTGCGGTCGATACCGCGCCACTCGTGGTTGAGCTCGTGCATCTCGTCCTCGTCGACATACGAAAGGGAAATCTCGACTTCACGCTCAACGCCCTCGGCGGCAAGCACGACCTCGCAGATGTGCTCCACCTCCTGGGCATCGAGCAGCGTATCGAGCTCGGCATCGTTGCTGATCAATACACTCAACGGGACTCCTTTCGGTCGCGTGAGCGTTGCTCACGCACGTCATCATAAGCATCATATGCCTCGACGATACGACCCACTAGGGCATGACGCACCACGTCGGCACGCTCGAGGTGAGAAAATGCCACATCGTCGACACGGCCCAAAATCTTCTCGACATCCGCCAAGCCGCCACGACGACCCACCAGGTCGCGCTGGCTGAGGTCGCCGGTAATCACGAACTTGGAGTTGAATCCAAGGCGTGTCAGGAACATCTTCATCTGCTCGGGCGTAGTATTTTGCGCCTCGTCGAGCACCACGAAAGCATCGCTCAGCGTACGACCGCGCATGTAGGCGAGCGGGGCGATCTCGATCACGCCGCGCTCCATAAGCTCATCGGTGCGCTCACGATCCATCATGTCAAAAAGGGCATCGTAGAGTGGGCGCATGTACGGATCGATCTTTTCCTCGAGGGTGCCGGGCAAAAAGCCCAGGTTCTCCCCTGCTTCGACAACCGGACGCGTCAAGATCAAACGGCCCACCTCATGGCGCTTGAGCGCGGCAACGGCGAGCGCCATGGCCAGATAGGTCTTACCGGTACCGGCAGGACCCAAGCCAAAGGTGATGGTATGCGAGCGAATGGCATCCACATAGCGCTTTTGCCCAAGCGTCTTGGGACGAATGACACGACCGCGGTATGAAAGCAGCACGTCATCGCGAAGCGATGTGGCCTCATGCTCGCCGTCGCGCAAGACGGCCAGGCAACGCGAGACATCGTCGGCAGACAGGGTACGACCGGCCGCCGCCTCGCGAAAAGCATGTTCGAAAAAGCGAGCCACGAGCTCGACCTCGTCCGGGTCGCCGCTTACGGAGATCCTATCGCCACGGGCGACCACGTGAGCGCGAACCAAGCTCTCGAGCGCACGAAGGACGCCGTCGCCGGCGCCCAAAACACGCGAGGGATCAGCTCCCTCGGGAACGGTAAGTCTAATCTTCGAGGCTTCCATGGACCTCCCTGCGCGCATGGACCAAGCCGGAATCATCGACTCCGATGATAGCAACATCGAGCAGGCACGGGGCTGTAAGTCCACAGGTATCGTCAAGACGGGCATGATGGAACGAACCGAGCGTCAGGTTGTCACCATACTCGAGCACGGCACGCTCGACAGTGCCCACGCGATGACGAGCATCGGCAATAGCGAGCTCCTGCGCCGTGTCTCGCATACGGCGGCTGCGCTCGGCCATAACCTCGGGCGGCACCTGGTCGGGCATGTCGGCAGCAAGGGTACCGGGACGCTTACTGTAGCGGAACACGTGCATACGCGAGAACCCCACGCGGCGGCACAGCGCCAGCGACTCCTCGAACTCCTCGTCCGTCTCACCAGGAAAACCGACGATGACGTCGCACGAAAGAGACGCCTGCGGCAGGATGGCGCGAATCATGCGCACCGTGTCCTCAAAGGCCTCGGCACTATAGGGACGACCCATGCGATGCAGCGTCGCCGTACAGCCGGACTGTACGGGCAGGTGCAAAAACGGGGCAATACGCTGCGGATAGCGCGCCATAACCTTAAGCAGGCGCTCAGAGATATCCATGGGTTCGACCGAGGAAATGCGCACATGCGCAATAGTCGTGCGCTCCATGATGGCCTCGAGCAGCTCATCGATTTCGACATGCTCGTCGGTCGCGCTCTTGCCATCGTAGGCACCCAGGTTCACGCCGGTCAGCACCACCTCGGGCACGCCGGCCTCCTGGGCTTCGCGCACCTGTTCGAGAACGGACTCGACGGGCACGGAACGCTCGGGGCCGCGGGCCTTCCACACGATGCAATAGGTGCAGCGGTGGTTGCAGCCATCCTGGATCTTCACGCCCAGCCGAGAACGACCGAGCGCATCGACCACGTCACCATCGCTGCAGGCGGGAACGCTATCGGACTCAACGCCCAGCACCTCGCAGACACGTTCGGCGACATCGATCTTAGACGGCTCGGCAATCACGCGATCCGAAAGCTCCAACAGCTCCTCGGGATGCAAATTGACCACGCATCCGGTCACGACCACATAGGGCTCGTTTGGATGGGCCAGCGCATGACGGACGGCCTTACGGGTCTTGGCCTCGGCCTCGCCCGTAACGGCACAGGTGTTAATGACGATCAGATCGGCATCGTGGGGCTCCACCATAGCAAAGCCCAGGCGCATAAGATCGGCAGTGATACGGTCAGACTCAACCCGGTTGACACGGCAGCCGAGGTTGACGACGGAAATATGGGGTGCGAGCACGCGGGCTCCTTAATCGAGGATATCGTCGAGGGCACTCTTGATACGGTCGGTCACCGACTTCTTACCGGAAGCGACGTCATCGCCCATCTCATCGGCAAAAGCACGGAGCAGCTCGCGTTGCTTATTGGAAAGATTGGTGGGAACGACCACGCGCAGTTGCACGATCAGGCGGCCACGCGAACCGCCACCGCCAATGCGCGGCATGCCGTAATTATTGACGCTCACGGTGTCGCCGTACTGGGCGCCGGCGGGAACCGTCACCTTAACGACCTCGTCGGGCATAATGCCCTCGACCTCGATCTCGCAGCCGAGCGCAGCCTGCGCAATCGAGATATCGCTCACCAGGTACAGGTCGTCACCGTTGCGCTTAAAGCGCTCATGGTCGGCAACGCGCACGTTGACAATCAGGTCGCCCGAAGGCTCACCGCGAAGGCCGGCCTCGCCAAAGCCGCTCACACGCAGCTGGCGACCAGTCGAAACGCCGGCGGGAATATCGATGTCGATCTTTTCGTGCGAAGGCGTGCGGCCCTGACCGTCGCAGGTCTCGCAGGGATGGTCGATAACCGTGCCCTCGCCATGGCAGTCGGGGCAAGGCGAGGAAGACTGAACCTGGCCCAAAAACGATCGCTGAACCGTCGTGACGTAGCCCGTACCGTGGCAGCGGCCGCACTGCTTTTCCTGTGCACCCTCGGCCCTACCGGTACCGTTGCAGTCCTCGCAAGGAGCAAGGCGATCATAGCTGATCGTCTTTTTGCAGCCGAGCGCCGCCTCCTCGAGCGTCACCGAAAGCGAGATGGCCATGTCACGTCCGCGACGACGCTCACGACGGCTGCGGGCGCCACCGCCGGCACCGCCGCCAAAAAACGACGAGAACAGGTCGTCCATGCCCATGCCACCAAAGATATCGTTGATGTCGACATAGCCCGAACCACCGGGGCCGTCCGCGGTGCCGTAACGGTCGTAGTTAGCACGCTTCTGCTCATCGGAAAGAACGGAATAGGCCTCGTTGAGCTCCTTGAACTTGGCCTCGGCCTCGGGGTCGTCCGAAACATCCGGATGTACGGTACGGGCCTTCTTTAGAAACGCACGCTTAATCGTCCGCGCGTCGGCATCCCTGTCGACGCCAAGCACCTCGTAGTAATCCCTATTTTCCGACACGACCGAATCCTTCCGACTTTCATTATTGTCACAGTGCGTCCTATACCCAAGCTGGGCCGACCGCAAACAAAGGGTTTGATGTTATTGCATTTGATACGGCGAAAGCATGGCCCGTTGCGAGCAGCTCGCGAACCAAACCGACACGAGCGCGAACATGAAGCCGTTGGCAAAACCGTTGGCAAACTGCATCGCACCGCGCTTCCACCACAGCAGGCTGCGATGAAGCACACCGTCCGAAAGCACCATGAACAGGCCCATGGTAAACGGAATAAAGCACATGACGGCAAAGGCCGAGAACACGCCCGAGATGGCCGACAGCACCAAAAACGGCGCCACAATGCCCATCAGGTAAAAGCCAGTACGAGCTTTGTCTTCCAAGCGCTCGGCCTCAACATGGGCGCGGCCGACCAGGTCGCCGCCCGCGGCACCGTTAGTGCCGGCGTGGCCCATGCCGCTAATGCGGACCTCGTCGCCATCGTGCGTGCCGGCAGGAAACTCAATCGTCTGCTCGGAGGTCACACGGGTTCGCCCGCTGCCACCGCAATCGGGGCAGGGGTCGGCCACGACCTTACCGGAACCGCCGCACTCGGGGCAGACCGACTGGAACGTGCCCGCACCAAACAGGAAGGACAGATCGACGTCGATGTGGCCGCGGCCACCGCAGCTCGGGCAGGTATGGGCATGCTCAGACGAAACGGAGCCCGAGCCGCCGCAGTTGCTACAGGTATCGAAGCGCGTGTAGCGGACGGTCTTGCGGGCACCGCCCTTGGCCTCCTTGGCGTCGAGTTTGATATCGACGACCACGTTGGCGCCGTTCTCGGGATTGTAGGCAGCCTGGCCGCGACGCTGCTGGCCCCAGGCGCCACCAAAGGGAAAGCCGCCCTCAAAGGGATTACCATAGCCCGTGCTGCCGGCGTAGCCGCCACCATAGGGCGAAGCCGTAGGAGCACCGGCAAAGGGATTGCCAGAACGCATGGCGTCGTAGCGCGCACGTTTTTGCTCATCCGAAAGCACGGCGTAGGCCTCGGAAACCTCTTTAAACTTTTCCTCGGCATCCGGCTCTTTATTGACGTCCGGATGGAGCTTACGGGCCTTTTGCTGGAAGGCCTTTTGAATATCACGCGAGGTGGCGTCCTTGGAGACACCCAGAATCTCGTAGTAATCTTTTTCGTTCATCGTCGCCATGCGCGGCAACCTCCTGCTCACAGCAGCGTATATATTCCGGTAATTCTACCCGAGCGGCCTAAGCTAGATCCCAAAACAGCTCGAACAGAACATTTCCATCGAGCCAGCCCAGATGGGTCGGCGCCAGACGAGCTCGAACATGGCCCGCGATGACATCTGCCGAGGTGAAGGGTCCCTCATGAATCCCGAGCGTCTCGGGCACCCAAGTGGCAAGACCCAATTCGAGCGCACGATCGCAGGCAGCTGCCAGCTCGCCCGTTGGGATGACGCAAGCTGCACGAGCCAACAGGTCGGACGCAACACCGCGCGTCATGCGACAAGCGAGCATCAAGTCTTCGGCGACAGCCTCGCGCTGCGACAGATATTCGGCCTCGAACGCCGTCGCGTCATCGTCACGTTGCACCAGACGCACGCGGTACGCATCGCCTCGAGAAGACACGCCGGGGAACAAACCTGCAAGACGGTCGAAATCCTCGTCGTCGAGCATGCCCGCGGCAGAACGACCCAGACCCAGGTAGCCCTGTCCGGTCCAGTAGGCAATGTTATGGGCGCACTCATGGCCGTCGAGCGCGTAGCTCGCCACCTCATACGGATGATAGCCGGCCGCACCCAGGCGCTCACGCGCCGCGTCCATGCACGAAGCCTGAAAATCCTCATCGGGCTCGAGCGACTCGTCACGGCACGCCATGCGATAAAGAGGCGTCCCCTCCTCAAGCGTGAGCGGGTAGATCGACACATGATGCGGCGCCGCCGCCAGCACGCCATCGAGCGTGCTCCGCCAGCTTGCGGCCGTCTGCCCGGGAAGGCCGCACATCAGGTCGCACGACACATCGAGGCCAACTTCCTTCACCGTCGCGATAGCCGCAAGTGCCCGATTAGCATCGTGAATGCGGCCAATAGCAGCCAGCTCGGTATTGTCGAGGGTTTGCACGCCCAGAGAGATGCGCGTGACACCCGCCTCGGCAAGCGCGGTGGCGAGCTCGACGGTCAGCGACTCAGGATTGGCTTCGCAAGTAAATTCAACGGGCTTGCACCACATGGAGATACGACGGGCAAGTTTCACCAGGCGCTCCCCAGCCAGTGAGGGCGTGCCGCCGCCAATATAGACCGTGCGGACCTGCGCAAGCGCCCCGGCGTCGCCAAAGGAATCGAGGCGCGCATACAGCTGCTCAAAATAGGAATCGAGCGCAGCATCCAAATCACACAGAGCAAAGCTGCGCGAGTCAAAGTCGCAATAGCGGCATTTTTGAGCGCAAAACGGCACGTGCACGTACAGCGCGGTAACGGCCACCCTTAAGCCTCCAGCGGATGAGCGGGCACCGACTCACCGGCGGCAAGCGCGGCCTCGCAGGCCACCACATCGCGCTCGATATCATCGACCAGCGACATGAACTCCTCGTACGTAGAGCAACGCACCACCTGAGCGCGCCAGGCGGCGGCATGGGGCATGCCTTTTAAGTACCAGCTTGCGTACGTGCGGGCGCGCGACATGAGAGGCAAGAGCTCATGCGTCAGCGTTAGGTGCTCACGCAGAGCGTCCAAGCGCTCGACCGAGGAGCGAGAAGGAACCGGCGTGCCGTCGAGCGCAAGGGCGCGAGCATCGCCGAACACCCACGGATTGCCGTAGATGCCGCGCGCGATAAACACCGCGCTGGCACCCGAGCCGTGCAGATGCCCAGCAGCGTCCTCGGCCGAGAACACATCGCCCGAACCAATCACGGGAATCTCGACAGCGTCGGCAACCTCATCGACGACCGACCAATCGGCCTGGCCCGTGTAGAGCTGCGTGGCGCAACGACCATGCACGGCGACTGCGGCAGCCCCTGCGCCCTCAAGCATCTGGGCAAATGTCGCGGCATTGCGGTCCTCGGCATAAAAGCCCTTGCGAATCTTGACGGTCACGGGCACGTGCGCCGCGCCCACCGTGGCCTCGACGATCTTCTCGGCCAGGTCGGGCGTGCGCATGAGCGCCGAACCCTCGCCCTTGGTAACAACCTTGCGGGCGGGGCAGGCCATGTTGATATCGATCAGCGACAGGCGATCGCCCACACGCTCCTCGACGGCGGCGACGGCGCTCGCAAACTGATCGGGCTTGGAGCCAAAGAGCTGCACGCAAATCTGCTGCTCCTCGTCGGCCGGCAGCACCAGGCGCCACGTTTTGTTGCTGGCATAGGCAAGGCCTGCCACGCTCACCATCTCGCTGTAGGCAAGGTTGGCACCGCGGCGGCGACACATGATGCGATAGGCGGGGTCGGTAACGCCCGCCATGGGAGCCATAAGGAACGGCTGCTGGGCATAGGCGCCCAGCAGCCGCAGACTATATTCGGAAAGAGCCATAGACCTACTCGTCCACCTTGAGGATCGCCATAAAGGCCTCCTGCGGAACCTCGACCGATCCGATGGCCTTCATACGCTTCTTGCCCTCTTTCTGCTTCTCGAGCAGCTTGCGCTTACGCGAGATATCGCCGCCGTAGCACTTAGCAAGAACGTCCTTGCGACGCGCCTTGACGGTGGAACGGGCGATGATCTTGTTGCCGATAGCACCCTGGATGGGCACCTCGAACAGCTGACGCGGGATGATCTCCTTGAGCTTGTCGCACAAGCCACGGGCCAGGCCATATGCCTTGTCCTTATGGACGATAAACGACAGCGCGTCCACCTCGTCGCCCGAAAGCAGGATGTCGAGCTTGACGAGCTCGGAGGGACGATACTCGTTGAACTCGTAATCGAGCGAAGCATAGCCCTTGGTACGGCTCTTGAGCTGGTCAAAGAAGTCCAAGATGAGCTCGGCGAGCGGCATATCGAAGCGCATCTCGACCGATTTGCTCGTCAGGTGGATCATGTCGGTTGTGACGCCGCGGTGCTCGATGGCGAGCTGCATGACGGCACCCGTGTACTCAGGCGGACAGATGATCTTTGCCTTGAGGTAGGGTTCCTCGATACGTTCGATGCGCGTGGCCTCGGGAAGGTCCTGCGGACTGCGGACATCGATCATTTCGCCGTCGGTCTTGTAGACGTGATAGTCGACCGAGGGACTCGTGGCAATGAGGTCCAGGTTGAACTCGCGCTCCAGGCGTTCCTTGACGACTTCCATGTGCAGCAGGCCCAGGAAGCCCACGCGGAAGCCGAAACCGAGCGCCACCGACGTCTCGGGCTCCCACACCAACGACGGATCGTTGACGTGCAGCTTATCGAGCGCGTCGCGCAGGTTCTCGTAGTCCTTGTTGTCGATCGGGAACAGGCCCGTGTAGACCATGGGCTTGGCCTCGCGGTAGCCCGGCAGAGGCTCGGGACAGGGGTTGGAAGCCCACGTAAGGGTATCGCCCACGCGCACAGCCTCGGGGTCCTTCAGACCCGTGACCACATAGCCAACCTCGCCGACCGTCAGCGCGTCGACCGGGGTCTCGGCAGGACGCTTGACGCCCACGCCGTCGACCAAAAAGTCGCCCTTAACCTGCATCATAAGCAGGGTATCGCCCTTTTTGATAGAGCCGTCAAAGACGCGCACCGTGGCGACGACACCACGATACTCGTCGAAGTACGAATCCAGGATGAGTGCCTTGAGCGGCGCGTTCGCATCGCCCTTGGGCGGAGAGATCAAAAAGACAATGGACTCCAGCAGATCGTGGATGCCCTCGCCGGTCTTGCCCGAGACGCACACGGCATCATCGGCAGGGATCGCCAGGTCATCCTCGATCTCGGTCTTAACCTCGTCGGGATGCGCCGAGGGAAGGTCGATCTTGTTGATGGCCGGAACAATGTCCAAGTTGGCGTTCATGGCGAGCGTCGCGTTGGAGACGGTCTGCGCCTCGACACCCTGGGTGGCATCGACGACGAGCACCGCGCCCTCGCAGGCGGCCAGAGAACGCGAGACCTCGTAGGTAAAGTCAACGTGGCCCGGCGTATCGATCAGATTGAACTGATACGTCTCACCATCGTCGGCGTCATAGGAAACGCGGACGGCATTGGACTTGATCGTAATGCCGCGCTCGCGCTCGATATCCATGGTGTCGAGCAGCTGCGACTCCATGTCGCGTTCGTCGACGGTATGGGTGAGCTCGAGGATGCGGTCACTGATCGTGGACTTGCCATGGTCGATGTGCGCAACGATCGAGAAGTTGCGGATGTGGGAAATGTCAATTGAAGTATTCATGCGGACTATCTTACCCGAGCAGTACAAAAAATGGAGCCTGTTCCATAAAACAGGCTCCATTTATGCGCGTAATCTGTGTGGTGTGAAATTTACAACTTAGGCGTTGATGCTGTTCACGAGCTTGGCAAGACCGGACTTGCGGTTGGAAGCCTGGTTCTTGTGGATAACATGCTTGGCGGCAGCCATGTCGAGACGCTTGGTGACGGTCTTGAGGGCAGCCTGGGCCTTCTCGGCGTCGCCCTCGGCGACGGCGGACTGGACGTGCTTGGTCAGCGTCTTGAGCTCGGACTTGACAGCCTTGTTACGCATGCGAGCTGCCTCATTGGTGCGGATACGCTTCTTCTGAGACTTGATGTTTGCCACTTCTGGAGTTCCTTTCGAGTTCCTTGCAAAAAATGTATGACACCTCTGAGACACGGTGAGGTCATGCAAGCGCCTACTATAGCACGCTCCCTCTCAAAGGGATAGAACGAATTTGTCAAATAGGCAGGTATCATCACGATTTTCTCAAGATGTTCGTAATCCAGAGCAAAAGCGCCGTCTGAGAATCGGCCGAACCCTTGAGCGCGAGCTCCACATCGACCGCACCCTCGAGCGCTGCGATGAGCTCTGCCATCGAAAAGCGACGCGCCCAGGTAAGGTGATTCTTGACCTGCCAGGACTGGAGCTTGAGCGTTGCGGCCAGCTCGCGACCCTGTCCGCGCGCATCAAGCGCCTTGGCGACGATCAGCTCACGGATGCGACCGCACAGCAATGTGTAAGTCCACACGTAGCTCTTGGAGGGCAGGAGCTTAAAGAGCTCGAGCGAACGCCGCATATCGCGAGCCGAGACGGCGTTGAGGAAGTCCCAGGGTTGGACCTCGGCCGTACGTACAATCCAGCGCTCAACATCGGCAAGTTCAATCTGGGGCGCCTCGACCATCTGGGCAAGCTTAGCCAAGTCGTTATCGAGCATGCGCGTGTTTTCGCCCGAACGCGAGACGAGCTCCTCGGCGGCCGCCGTCGAAATCGACTTACCGCGCTGCGTCGCCATCTGCTGAACACGGCGCGGCAGTTCCCAGCGCTTGGTACCCGAGCAATCGACGATAGCCTTCTTGTCGATCTTGGCGATTGCCTTATACAGGCGCGCATTCTTGGCAAGTGAGTCGGCGATGATGAGGCAGACCGTTGTGGGGCTGGGACTCGCCAGATACCCAACGAGCGGCTCCGAGACCGCCTTGGCGAGCTTTGAGCAGCCATCGAGGATTACCAGACGAAACTCGCTGCCCATGGGAAAGGTGTTAAGCGATCCGATAATGGACTCGATATCGGGGTCCTTGGTCATGTCGCGCTCGTCGAGGTTGAACTCGACCATGCCCGACTTTTCCAGACGCGCTTTCATACGCGAGACGGCGTGATCGCGCTTGACTCCGTCGGTACCGACGATCAGATATGCCGGCAGCAGACCGGTTTCGGACATTGCGCTCCCCTCCCGCAGGCCTTCGCATTCGTTCCGTGCCATTCTAGCCCAGGGGCCCACCGCACGCCAACGACGTCGTCACGGTCGCTGGCATCGCATCGCAAAACCATTCGCAGTCGGCGTGACGGTAATGTCGCCGTGTTCGATGGTACACGCGAACACACCACCCGCTTCCTTCACGGCATCGATGCAGGCATCGGACGGATGGCCGTATCGATTTCCCTCACCGGCGCTTGCGAGGGAAAGCTCGGGCGTCAGAATGTCCAGCAACTCACCATCGACTGAAACCTTGGAGCCGTGATGCCCAAGTTTAAGGACATCGATGTCCCCCACCTCCTGCACGAATTCCCGCTCTTGGTCGAGCTCAGCATCACCGGTGAGAAGTATTCGCAGGCCCTTACCTTCCTGAACATAAGAGAGCAGCAGGACAAGCGAGTCCTCATTTCCCTCGCCATCCACGGACTCGAATGGCCACATCACGCGAGCGCAAAATGAGCCGATGTCGACCGTATCCCCACGACGCACCTGCCGATACTCCACGCCAGGTCGGTTCAATACCTCGGCAGGAGCATCCTCCAGCGCATCCGCCGCCACGGCAATCGTTCCGACCGAAAACTGTTCGAGCACGGCAGGCAAACCACCCCAGTGGTCCTCATCCCAATGCGTCACAAAAACGGCATCGATATGGTGCACGTTATTGCGAACCAACGCCGCAACCACACGCTCGTCGAGCCCGCAGTCGACAAGTGCAACTGCGCCGCCTTGGCGGATAAGAATCGCATCGGCCTGGCCCACATCGAGAACCGTCACCGAAGGCGGAGCGAATCGATCCCAATAGACGTACGGAATCGCAGCCAAGAGCATCAGGCATGCAAGCCCCACCGCCATAGGACGTGCACGGGGACGCGGCCACCAGACCAGCAGAACCGCCAGAAAACACGGCACTAGGTAAATCCACATGCTATCGGGCGGCACGCTCACGTATGCACCCGGCACGGCGGCAAACAGCTGCTCGAAGAACAGCGCGCAACGGGCGGCAATCATGGGCACAACGAGCGCCCAAGTCCGCAACGGTGCCACGAACGAAAAGGGAACCAGCACGATCGACACAGCGAGCAGTACGCTCACCACCGGACCGAGGACCGCATTTGCCAGCGGAGCAATGAGCGAGAACGTACCGAAGGCAGGAACGGTAATGGGAAGTGTCGCCAGTTGCGAGCACAGCGTGACGGAAAGCATGCCGGCAACGCCCGATGGCAAGCCCAGCTCACCCAAAGCGTAGGTCGCATAAGAGCAAAAGCACAGAATGGCTAAGACGCTGGCACATGAAAGCTGAAAGCCCATCTCAAACAGCACCGTCGGCCGCAGCAGCACAAAGATGGACATGGTTGCGAAGAGCGCCGAAAGGCCGTGCCGGCGACGCCCCGCGCCGTTTACGACAAGCGTCGCGAACACCATGCAGCACGCGCGCACAGCCGAGGGAGACGCGCCCGTAAAGGCAGCGTAGCCCACAAGCGTTATCGCCAATATCGCCCGCTGAAGACCACGTGAGCACCGAGTCTTTTGCAATACACCCTCGATTACAAACCCCACGATAGCCAAATGGCTGCCCGAGACGGCGACAAGATGCGCCGTTCCCGTCACCGAAAACCAGTCGCTCGCCGGCTGGGCGCGCAGCTCGGCCGAACGACCGCAGACGACTCCAGCTATGAGCGCACGCGCCGGGTCGGTCGCAGGCAAGATGGACGCAAGCAGCTCATTTCGCAGTCGAAGCAGCGGCCCCGGAGAGCCCTCGTCGACCGACACCAACCGGATGACCTTCACTTTTCGGAGCTCGCCTCGAAGCACGCGTGAGCGACCATACGCATCGTTCTCAAAACGTAAAACGCGACCGATAACACGCACGTGCGCCCCGACCTTGAGCTCACGATCACACGATAGGCGAACCGTTGCCAAGTTCTTACCGTCCGCGCGTGCCTCGCAGGTATAGGAATACACGTCGTCGTTTATGGATGGATCACCCTGCACGACAAACTCGAGGCCGCTTGCCGCTCGACCGTCGAGCGCCCTCGAGGCGCTTAGCGCACCCACAGCCCACCACGCCGAGACGACCGCTCCCGCCACGAGACCGACGGACGCGGCATACAGCCACCGCTTCAAAGGGGCAAGCCGCGCACAAGAGTGAGCCAGCACAACGAAAACCGCTGCCGCAACGGGAATGGCCCATAGCGGCCCGACCGCCGTCGCCCGCTCCCTCAGCAGCACATCAGCGGCTATGCTGAGCACCAAGGCGCAGCTCACGCACATGCCGGCACACAGGGCCATCGTCCACGGAATCAGGGGCCGCGGAGGCATCACGTGCTCTCGCTCGGTCGTACTCATACGCAGATGCAATCTTTGATTTTGGCAAGCTTCTTCTCGCCGATTCCCGACACGCGCATCAGATCGTCAACCGAAGCAAAAGCACCGTTCTTTGTCCGTTCATCGATAATCGACTGTGCCATTGAGGGACCGATTCCCGAGAGCGTCTGCAGCTCTGCCGAGCTTGCCGTATTAATGTTTACTAGGCCTGTTGCGCCACCGACGCCTGATGATGCGGAAGTCCCACCATCAACACCGGCTTCCGCAATGGACACCTGCTGCTCCCCTACCGTTGGAACGTGAATTTTTTGTCCATCAGTGACCTTGGATGCACGATTAAGCCCCGTAACGTCTGCTTCGGGCGCCAGCCCACCGGCGGCATCAATCGCCTGAGCCACCCGCGCCCCGTCTTTGAGGCGATATACACCGGGTGACACCACGGCGCCATCAACATCGACATAGACCTCTGCCGCGGCAGACGCCTTAGGCGAAGAGCCTTCAGATGTCTTTCCACTCGAAGCATCGCCGGATCCCGGCTCCACTAACGTGCCCGAACCATCAGTGCGCTCAAACGACACACCGCCGGCACCGCCGCCAAAGTTCGCCATTGCCAGTCCACTCGCCATCGCAATGACGACCAGTATCGCCATCACCACTGCCTTATGACCGAGCAGTTTGCCCGCCCAGCGGTCCATCTTTTTGACTCGTTCGTGTTGTTCGCGCTGCGCCATAGCAAAACCTCCCAACACCATCGTGTCAGGAAACGAACGCCGCAGCTTCCGCACGTCCACACCAGTTTTCGCGGTCAAACCAAAAGCTGACCTAAACCTTGCGAAAAAATGTCCATTTATTCAGACACACGTCAGCGAATGAACATCTTGGCATCATTTGCCCAGATACCAAAAGACCGACGATACAGGCGCATCGTCGGTCTATACACAAATTTACTCGTGATCTTGGTAAATCTCACGCGGAGCAAGCTCCGAATGTTTGCGTTTTAAGGTCTTAGGGGCCTTATATGTGTTGCTCTCGAAGTCGATGTACTCGGTCTGCTTGAGCAGGCGCTCAATCATCTCCTCGTGGTCGAACAGCTCCCAGGCCTCGTGCACGGCATCGAGTTTGGCGTGCGTCTCGGGACGACGCGGCATAAACAGCGTGCAGCAGTCGGGCGCCGCCTCGGTGGAAATATCGAACGTGCCGATTTCCTGAGCGCGCGCAATAATCTCCTGCTTGTCCGAACCGATCAACGGACGGAACACGGGGATCCTGACGGCCTCGTTGACGGCCATGATGTTCTCGAGCGTCTGGGAGGCAACCTGTCCAAGCGATTCGCCCGTAACGATGGCCTTGGCACCCTCGATGTGTGCAATGCGCTCAGCAACCGAATACATAATGCGGCGATACATGATCACGCGCAGGTTGCTGGGACAGGTGACCGAAATCTCACGCTGGCAGTCGCCAAACGGCACCACGTACAGGCGGCCGATCTGGACACCCGGCTCAAGCGCACGGATGATATCCTGCACCAAATACTCGCTCGTATCGGGCGTCTGCGGACGACCGGAGAAATGCACCGGCACGCAAACCGCGCCGCGGCGCGCGAGCATCCAGGTCGCCACCGGAGAATCGATACCCGAGGACAGCAGCGTCACGACCTTGCCGGCAGAACCCACCGGCAGACCGCCCACGCCGCGCTCGGAGCGTGCGTACACGTAAACGCTACCCTGGACCACCAGTACGTGCACCATTGCATCGGGGTCGTGCATCTGGACCTTTTTATCGGGGAAGGCCTCACACAGTACCTCGCCCACCTGACGATTGATATCGATCGAGGTGAGCTCATAGTCAGTATTGGAGCGCTTGGCGTGCACCTTAAACGAATCGAAGGAACCAAACTCGCGCAGCGCCTTCACGGCGGCGGCGCAGTACTCCTGCGGGTCGCGGTTGGTGTGATACGCCAAAGACACACGGGCAACGCCGGGAACGGTGCGAATGACACGCGCCGCCTCGTCGGCCTGATGTTCGTTAAAGGTCACGAGGATATAACCGGAAATTCGAGACACGGCATTCACGGAAAAGGCGGCCAAGGCCGCCTTGATGTTATCCATGAGGATATGCTCAAAATGTGCGCGGTTCTTGCCCTTCAGCCCAACCTCGTGATAGTGGACTAGGCAGACGCGAGCCGCCATTTAGGCTTCAGCAACCTTGTGGCCGAGCGCCTTCTCGTAACGGGCCTCGTCGTAAGAGATGTCACCGTCGACAATCTCGTCCATAGCCATCGAGATGGTATCGGCACCGGAAAGCCCGATGGTGATGTCATCGACATCCTGGACGGCAAGCACGCGGTTGTGCTGGCCACGCAGCATGCTATTGATGTCGCAGGCGCGCTTGGAGGCAAGCGAAGCGAGCAGGAAGCGGTTGTGATCGGTCTTCTCCAGAAGATCGTCAATGCAAGGCTTTACAACGGACACGGACCTCAGATCCTTTCATGCATATCGAGAACGCGAACGAGCTCATCGGTCGCGCGGTCGAGATCGTCATTCACCACGACGTCGTCGTAGCGGTCGGCAAGGGCAAGCTCATCGGCGGCGTTTGCCATACGCAGCTCAATCGTCTCGGGCGTCTCGGTACCGCGACCGACTAGACGCTCGCGGAGCACCTCAAGCGAAGGCGGCTTGATAAAGATCAGCACGGCCTCGGGGAAACGCTCCTTCACCTGCAGGGCGCCCTGGACATCGATCTCCAAAATCAGAGACGAGCCCGAGGCGAGCTTGGATGTGACCTCGCTCACCAACGTGCCGTAGCAGTTACCGTGGACCTCTGCCCACTCAACAAACTCACCGTTTGCCACGCGGCGGTCGAACTCCTCGCGCGTCAGAAAAAAGTAGTTGACGCCGTCGACCTCACCTTTGCGTGGTGCTCGCGTGGTAGCCGAAACCGTCAGACCCAGGTTCGAGCGGCGCTCGCGCACACGAGTGACGAGCGTACCCTTGCCTGCGCCTGACGGTCCAGAAATCACAAAGAGCTTGGAATCCTGAGCGCTCACTTATTTGGTCAGCTGCTCGAGGAGCTGCTCGCGCTGACGGACGCCGAGGCCCTGGACGCGACGAGTAGCGGAGATACCGAGCTCCTCCATGATCTTGGCGGCCTTGGCCTTGCCATAACCGGGGAGAGACTCGATGAGGGTGGAAACCTTCATGCGGGAAGCGATGGGGTCATCGGAGTTGAGCACGGACTCGAGGGACTTCTCGCCCTTCTTGATCTGCTCGCGAAGCTCAGCGCGGGCGTGACGTGCGGCAGCAGCCTTCTCAAGAGCCTGCTTGCGCTGCTCGTCGGTAAGCTGAGGGAGTGCCATTCGTACCTCCAAATAGTTGGGTTATATCTGATTCAATAATTGGCATTTTAGCACGTAGAACGTACAAAATGCCTAATCGCGGCTCCATAGGTTAGACGATACCCGCAAAAAGTGCAATATACTGCGCCCAAAGTTAAGCCCCTGACCTGCGATTCCACACAAAGGATGGGAAAGTTTACGCAGGCACAGGGGCTATTTTGTGCTAATGAGACCCAAAAGTGGTGACTTAGGGGAATCTTTTACGCGACGTTTTCGACCAGCTCGGCGACGATGGCGTCAAAGGCGGCAACCGGATCGTCGGCACCGGTGATGGGACGGCCCACCACAATGTGGCTTGCGCCACGCTCGATAGCCTGGGAAGGCGTCGCCACGCGGGACTGGTCACCAAGGGCGGCACCCACCGGACGCACACCCGGAGTCACGATCAGGGCATCAGGACCCAGCAGCTCACGCATGTCGTGAGCCTCCATCGGTGAGCACACGATGCCATCGATGCCATTGGCCTGAGCAAGCTTTGCCAAGCGGGCGGCCTCCTCGGCCACGGGAGACTCGACGCCGATCTCGCTCAAGGCATCCTGATTCATGCTCGTGAGCACGGTGATGGCGACGAGCTTGGCGCGGTCCTCACGCGCCTCCTCGGCACCCTCGCGGCAGGCAGCGAGCATAGCACCCGAGCCCAGGCCGTGGACCGAAAGCAGGTCGGCACCGGCAAGCGAGGCCGAGCGGGCAGCGCCGCGCACCTGATGCGGAATGTCATGGAACTTAAGGTCGAGGAAGACCTTAAAGCCAAGGTCCTTAAAGGTCTTGACGATCTGGGGACCCTCAGCGTAATAGAGCGTCATGCCGACCTTGAGCCAGGCGGCATGGCCCGAAAGCTCGTGGGCGAGCTCGAGCGCGCGCTCACGGTCGCAGTCGAGGGCGACGATAACACGGTCGCGGGCATCATTCTCTAGCATTCGAAAGCACCCACCAGCTCGTTGATGTCCTTTACGCCCTGGGACTCGGCCCAGGCCTCGAGCTCATGCGCGATCTTAAGCGAAGCGCACGGATCGACGAAGTTGGCCATGCCGACCGACACGCAGGTGGCGCCGGCCAGGATAAACTCAGCCGCATCCTCGCCAGTCATGACACCGCCGACACCGTTGATGGGGATATCGACGGCCTGGGCAACCTCCCAGACCATGCGCACGGCGATGTGGTGGCACAGCGGGCCCGAAAGGCCGCCCTTGGGCTTGGCCACGCGGGACTTGCGGGTATGGACGTCGATGGCCATGCCCTGGATGGAGTTGATGACCGAAAGGCCGTCGGCGCCGGCAGCCTCGAGGGCCTTGGCGATCTCGGCGACGTTGACCGGCGCCATCTTCACGAACAGCGGCTTATCGGTCACCTTGCGGCAGGCAGCCATAACGGAAGAGGCGCCCTCGGGCGTGGAGCCCATGGCGGCACCGCCGGCGGCGATATTAGGGCAGCTCACGTTGATCTCGTAGCCGGCAGCCCAGGGGCACAGCTCGACATACATCTCGAGTGCGCGGACAAACTCGTCAACGGAGTGACCGGCAACCTGACAGATGACCTGGCAGCCGTCCTTGGACAGCTGTTCGAGCCACGGACCGGACTCGCGGGCAAAGGCGGCCACGCCGGGGTTCTGAAGGCCCACGGAGTTGATCATACCGCCGGGAATCTCGGCCATGCGGGGCGCGGGATTGCCTGGCCAGGGCTCGGCAGCGCAACCCTTGGTGGTGATGGCGCCCAGCTGGGAAACATCAAAGAAGTTCTGGAACTGCCAACCGTAGCCAAAGGTACCGGCTGCGGTGTTAATGGGGTTCTGCATCTTGACGCCGCCGAAATCGACGGCCATGTTCACGGTACCCACTAGAAGACCACCACCTTGGAAGCATCGAACACGGGGCCGCACATACAAGCACCCTTCATACCGTCGACCGTCTCGACATTGCAGGTGTTGCAGGCGCCAAAGCCACAGCTCATCATGCGCTCGAGCGACACCTCGCAGTACACACCGGCCTCGGCGGCAGCGGCGGCGACCTTCTTCATCATGACGGCGGGGCCGCAGCTGGCGACGTAGTCGTAGCCGCCCTCTCCAAGCAGCTCGGCTGCCGGATCGGTGCAAAAACCGTGCGTGCCGAGCGAACCGTCGTCGGTGCACACGTTAACCGTGGCGCCCAGCGCACGGAACTCATCGACACCCACGACTTTGGAAGCGGTGCCAAAGCCCAGGCACACGTCCACATCAACACCCTGCTCGGCAAGCATGCCGGCAAGACACAGCACAGGCGGAACGCCGATGCCACCGGCGACGAGCAGTGCCTTCCTGGTGCCCTCGGGTACCATCCAGCCACGGCCACCGGGGCCCAACAGGTTAGAGGTGGAGCCAGGGCCCATCTGGGACAAACGGCGGGTATCGTCGCCCACGACGGCGTACCACAGCTCGACGGTGCCGGCCTCGGCGTCGGCGCGGTAGAAACTCAAGGGCACACGAAGCAGAGAAGACGCATCGCCGGGGACGGCGATGTTCACAAACTGACCGGGCTTGAGCGCACTTGCAAGCTTGGGGGCCGAGATTACGAGCGAGAAGATGCCGTCGGCGATCTCCCGGTTCGAGACGACCTCGAAGTCGTGCATGCGTGCAGTGGAAGGTGTGGGCATAGACGCTCCAATCCCCCATGCGGTTGCATGGTCTAAACGAACAGAAAGCGCGGCACCGCAAGGACGCCGCGCACAAAAGCGATAAGGCTATGCTAGCAGATGCAGCCGTCGGCGAGCGTCTGCTTGCCACCGACAAATGCATCGGTGGCACGACCGGTGAGCGTGCGGCCGGCAAAACCGGAGTTCTCGGCGCGCGACTCGTAACCGTCCTCGCCAACCGTCCAGGTTGCGGAGGGGTCGAACACGGTCAGGTCGGCGACAGAGCCCGCCTTGACCTGAACCTGATCGAGGCCCAGAATCTCACGCGGCTTGATGGCCATAAGCTCGACCATGCGGCTCACGCTCATCTTGCCCGTGTTGACCAGCTCAGTGAGCACGAGCGACAGCGAAGTCTCGAGGCCAATCATTCCAAAGGGCGCGAGCTCGAACTCGCGGGCCTTCTCCCACGGGGTGTGGGGAGCGTGGTCGGTAACGATAGCGTCGACGGTACCGTCGATGACACCCTGACGGATGGCCTCGGCATCCTCGTCGGTGCGCAGCGGCGGATTGACCTTGAGCGAGGTGTTGTAGGTCTCGTCCAGGTCGTTCTCGGTCAGGAACATGTGGTGCGGGGTGGCCTCGCAGGTCACCTGGACACCGGCAGCCTTACCGGCACGCACGAGTTCCAGGCCATGAGCGGTGGAGATGTGCTGGATGTGCAGCTTGGCACCGGTCAGCTTGGCAATCTCGATGTCGCGGGCAATCTGAAGCTCCTCGCCGGCGGCCGGCCAACCCTCGAGGGCCAGACGGGTCGAGACCTCGCCCTCGTTGATCTGGCCGTGGCCGACCAGATCCTCGTCCTGGCAGTGGCTCATAAAGACCTTGCCGAACATCTTGCCGTAGTCCATGCAGCGACGGAGCATGCCCGCGCCCTGCACGCCGCGACCATCGTCGGTGAAGGCGACGGCGCCGTGGGCGACCATATCGCCCATCTCGGACATGGCCTCGCCCTTAAGACCGCGGGTCATGGCGCCCGACGGATAGACGCGGCAGTGGCCGACCTCGGCAGCGCGGGACTTGACGAACTCCACGACGGTGCCGTTATCGGTGACGGGATCGGTGTTGGGCATGGCGCACACGCCGGTGAAGCCGCCCTTGGCAGCAGCGCGGGTGCCGCTCTCGATGTCCTCTTTGACCTCGTAGCCAGGCTCGCGCAGATGCACGTGCATATCCACCAGGCCGGGGACGAGATACTTGCCGGAAAGGTCGCGGACCTCGGCTCCCTCGGCGGCGAGGTTCTCGCCGACCTCGGCGATCTTGTCACCGTCGATCAGGACGTCGACGACACCGTCAAGCTCGACGGACGGATCGACGACGTGGGCATTCTTAAGAAGCAAGGCCATTATCGGCACCTCCAAGCAGCAGATACAGGATAGCCATACGCACGCAGATACCGGCGTAGACCTGCTCCAGGATGACGGAGCGTTGCGGGTGGTCGGCCATATAGGAGTCGAACTCAACGCCGCGGTTGATGGGGCCCGGGTGGCAGATAATCGCATCGGGCTTCATGAGCTTCTCGCGGTCCTTGGTCAGACCGAAAAGCTTGTGGTACTCGCGAATCGTGGGGAACGGTGCGCCCTCGAGGCGCTCCTGCTGCACGCGCAACATGTAGACGACGTCCAGCTCGGGCAGGACGGAATCGAGGTCGCTCGTCACGTGGTCGCAGCCCAGGACCTCGGGCGCCGGCGGCAGCAGCGTGCCGGGGGCGACGGCGTAGGTCTCGCAGCCCATGATCTTAAGTGCGGGGATCAGCGAGCCGCACACGCGGGAGTGCGCGATATCGCCGACGACGGCGACCTTCAGACCGTGGAAGTCACCCTTGTGCTCCCAGATGGTGTACAGGTCGAGCAGGGCCTGCGTGGGGTGGTTGTGCTTGCCGTCGCCGGCGCAGATGACGCTCGCGGGCGAGTTCTGCGTGACGATGTAGGGAGCACCGGCGTGCTTATCGCGAACGACGATGCAATCAATCTTGTAGGCGTTGAGGGTCTCGACGGTGTCGACGAGGCTCTCGCCCTTGACCGTGGAGGTCGAGGAGCCGCCAAAGTTGAGGCTGTCGGCCGAAAGGCGCTTCTCGGCGAGCTCGAAGGAGCTGCGGGTGCGCGTCGAGGGCTCGTTGAACATGTTGACGATGGTCTTGCCCTTGAGCGTGGGGACCTTCTTGATCGCACGCTCGTTGACCTCAGAGAACGCCTTGGCGGTCTCGAGGATGAGCTTGATGTCCTCTTCGGAGTACTCGGTAATGTCGATCAGGTGCTTATGGTTGAACGCCACGGTACTACTCACCTCCCAGCGGCGCGGAGCCCACGTGGGAACCCGGCGCGACGTCGTTAATCTCGACGGCGGTGTGGCCGTCGACTTCCTTCATATATAGGTGCACGTTCTCCTCATGCGACGAGGGAACGTTCTTGCCGACAAAGTCCGGCGAGATGGGGAGCTCACGGTGACCGCGGTCAACGAGAACTGCCAGCTCGATGCGGCTCGGACGGCCCAGGTCCATGACGGCATCCAGAGCGGCGCGGATAGTACGGCCCGTATACAGGATGTCGTCCACCAGCACGACGCGCTTGCCGTCGACGCTGAAGGGAATGTTGGTAGCGTGGATCGCGGGAGCGAAATTGGTCGCATAGTCATCGCGGTAGAAGCTGATGTCCAGGCTGCCGAGCGGAACGTCGACGCCCTCGATCTCCTTGATCTCCTCGGCGAGCTTCTTTGCCAGAAGGTCGCCGCGCGTGACGATGCCGACCAGAGCGAGGTCTTCACAGCCCTCGTTGCGCTCGAGAATCTCGTGCGCGATGCGGGTCATCGCTCGATTGACGGCGGTCTCGTCCATGATGACCGCCTTGGGGGAAGTCGTGCCCATCGATCTCCTTCCTCACATGTCTTGACTGCTGACACAGTCAAAAAAATAGATGCCCGACCGCTTAAAGCGGACCAGACACCCACAGGAAGGGCTGCTCTTTGGCAGCTATGTAATTCCATGTGGGTATCTCGTACCCCTTTAATGGTCAAGGGATAGTGTAGCCAACCTCGAGCTTAATTGCGAGCATAAATACAGAACAATCCGTAAACGGGCGCAGGCGCTCCATAAACCTATATATATTTGTGGGACGAGCTTGAAAACACACGCACGAGCTGGCATAATCCCCTCTGCTGCACGCAAATCGGATCTACGTCCAGGGCCGTAGCGTGGGCGCTATCGCCAAAAGAGGAATATCTCTGTGTAGATTGCGCACAGGGAGCGACTTCTGTGCTATAGTTCAGGCTTGTTTGTTAACGCGACATGTTCGTTTGTCGCCCAAGGAGGGTCAGTTATGTCCAAAGTTTGCGAAGTTTGCGGTAAGCACCCCGTTGCCGGTCGCTCCATCAGCCACTCTCACCGCGTCACCAACCGTAAGTTCCGCCCCAACATCCAGCGCGTCTACGTCGTCGTCGATGGTCACCGTCGCAAGATGAACGTTTGCTCCACCTGCCTCAAGTCCGGCAAGGTTGCGCGCTCCTAAATAAGGTCTTACCAACAAGTACCTCGGACTCTCCGGGTCAAAGACCTCGCGTTCATATAGAACTATAAGAAACCGCTTTCTTTTGAGAAGGCGGTTTCTTTTCTATCTATCCAGGAATGCAAAACCAGAGTGAAAATGAACTGCGTCCCAAATCTTGGACGCCCTAAATAGCGACTAGGCCGCGAGGGCCT
>DXMA01000029.1 GCA_019414445.1 Collinsella sp. | reverse complement strand
TATTTTCCGGTTCGACGAACAGCCGATCGTGTCAAATTTGGTCTAACAGAGCCAATACTTTTACCGCTGGGGATTTTTGCGCCCATTATCAAATTTTATTTAAGAAACTTACCGCATATTTGGTAGACTCCTCAAATCAAGATGATAGCAGTATATCATAGTACGCTCTAAAAAACAAGAAATTATTTTACCCGATTCCCCAAATAAATCAGGAGGGCATTCACTGGAACACCCTCCGGTTTTGGTGATTATCGTGCGCCTACCCTTGTTTTTTGCCTTGCGGCCCGTTTCCGTTCCTTTTCGGCCTGTTCCTGCTGGTAAGCGGCCTCTAATAATCTGTCCGCCTGTTCCGTGCCAATGGCCCGCCTGACCCGCTCATAGTCCCTGACCTTTCCCTTTAGACTGTCCCTCTCGGCGCAGACCTCGTAAATTCTTTCTGATAAGGTGCTGTTTTTGCTGACCTCCTGGCCATAGTCCGCTTGCAGCTGCTCAAATTTGGATTTGAGGTCGCAGTAGGCCCGGTAGACAGACCGCAGCACCTTGACGATCTTCGCCCATAAGGGCTTGGCCTTTTTCTCCCGGTAGGCCCTGGCCGATTCCAGCGGCCCCGCCTCCGGCAGCGTCCGCTCCGGGTCGTCGGAGAAGTCCGCCGCCAGTTTCTCCATGCCCTTGAGCAAGGGCGCTACATCGTCCAGCTTAGCCCTGGCCTGGGCCGCTTTCTTCTCAGCTGATGCTGCCTCCTTATTCTTTTCTTGTTGGCGGATTCCCATATCTTTGATGCCAATTGCTGCTTGTTCATCTACTTATCCTCGCTTCTGTAAACTTGGTTGAGCGTTTCACCGTCGTTGTTCACCCATTCGGTCCAGCCATTCTGGCTGCCGCCGAGCACGAATACCGCGGCGGCACTGGGCGTCGGGAACTCGAGATCTTCGGCGAGTTCTGCGATACCGCCCGAATCGCCGAAGATCTCCCTGCGCGAGGCCGCGACGGCCGCGTTCTTCAGCGCGGGTTTGGAGAGGTTCACCTTCGAGCCGGCGAGAACCGTGAAGTGCCCAGTGGCTTTATCGTAGCGCCCTGATCCGCGTATCCCGTTCTTCTTCGTATGGAAGACGACCGAGGCGCCGGCGGGACCCTGGTCGACCCTGTCGAGGTCGTACCCCAGAGCTGACATCCTGAAGAGGATCCTCTCGTGCAGGCGCTCGACGGCCTCTTCCTTGTACGGGTCGACGTAGGGCTTGGGCGTCGCCGAGTTGTCAGTCTCGTACGAGCCGTGGGTGCGCACGTAGTCGATGGCCTTCGCCTCGAGGACGTCCAGCGCGTCCCTGCTGATGTTCTGATCGTCATCGAGGAACATGACGGCCTTGTTCCAGAACTCCTTCTTTGCCTTGTGTGCGTCGAGCCGGGCGATACCCTGGGTCGTCTGCCCAGCGTAGACGCGGCTCACGTTGCCGTGGTCCTCGTCGAGCAGGTAGTAGATGCCGCGCTGCGGGATGTTCGGCAGCGACTTCGCCTCGGCAAGGTCCTCCCTTGGAACGACGACGGTCACAAGCGACTCGCCGTCGATGCGGCAAATACGTATGCGGTCCGGCTGCGCGTCTATGAGCTGGACGGTGAAGGTCTTGACCCGAATCACGCTTATGCCCCCTTCTTCGCGAGCTCTTCGATCATGCACGTGCGCACGAAGGCGGAGAAGCTCATGCCCCGTAGGGCCGCTTCCTCCTTTGCCGCGTCACGCAAGGTGTCGGGGATGCGCAGGGTCACGGAGACCTGGTCTCCCTCTACCAGGAAGCTTCTGATCTCGGTTTCGTCGGGGTTGCCCTTGATGAGCTCCTTGTAGCTGCCAGGCATCTGTGCTCCCATCGCTCGAAATGCAATACAAATGCGTTTGCAGCATTATAACGCGGCGACACGGGGCGGCACTGGGAATAGAGGGACAGCCGATGTCCAGGCCCCGTACGAGCGCAAACGGCGAAGGAATCCCTGGCTGGGCTTAGATGGTCTCTTTCGTTCGGGTTCTCATCTCTTGGTTTTCGCGGGGTCTGAAATTGGCCCGCTCCTCGGCGTAAAGAATCTCGTTCTGTGCCTCCAGAATGCGCGTGGCGTCCTCGATGCGACCGGCGCACCTCTGGCTTATCGACCTCAGGGCAAGGATTCCCTCGACGTCGAGCGGGTCCAGCTGGTCGGCGTGCGCCAGGGACTCGAGCAGCTGGTCCAGGCCCTTCGCCAACCTCCCGGCATCCGCCAGCGCATCGAGCAGCTCAAGGCGCTCAGCCTTCTCTTCGCAATTCAACATCAGTTTGCCTTCTTCTACCAACTGACGTGCTGTGCACCACCGTAGCCGTTCCGCAGGGGGAACCATCTCGCCGCCAGCGATCCCGTGCGCATATCGGCCGCAAGCGGCGCGGGAAATGTCGTCCCGATGCGGACCGCGTCACCGCGACTCGGCAGCGGCCCGTTGTCCGCGCCGCGACGTCGCCGCCAACCCCCGCGAGCGCCCCCGCAACCGCCGACGGGCCGCATCTCATGCCCGGAGGACCTCGACGCCCATAGCCGATCCCATCCCGCACGCCCTCGCCCCTTTGATCCGAAACCCGCCCCGGCGCTCCTTGGACGCGCAGGGTCGCACGCCGGCAGGCGGCCAGCAAGGGCCGCGACACTTTTTCGGGTTCTTCGCCCCATGCGCTGCGCGCGCGAACAACGCGAAAAACTGACGTCGGGAGATTTCTATAACCACGTCCGACTTCGCTTCCTCCCTTGCCGGCGCGCCCGCGCTGCATGCGACTCACGCGACGCAAGGCACGCCACAGGGGCGGGCCTCAGAGCCTAAGGAGCAAGACATGAACGACATGAAGGAAAAGGCGATGGGCGCGGTCAAGGC
>DXMA01000028.1 GCA_019414445.1 Collinsella sp. | reverse complement strand
GTACCGCCTCGCGGTGACATCGTTTTTATGTCAACCTTGGTCTAACAGAGCCAATAAAAAAGGGTGGTCGGACAATTCGACCACCCCAAAACACCCTTATGTTGCCGCGGCTTACTTGCGGACGACCTTGACGACGACATCGCCGGCGGCGACAGCGGAGTCAGCCTCGACGGCGAGCTCGACGTCGGCGAACTCGGCGGTGTTGGACACAGCCACGACAACGCAGTCCTTGTAGCCGGCAGCGGCGATCTTGGCGCGGTCGATCTTGAGCATGGGCTGGCCAGCCTTAACGACATCGTCAGCCTTGACGAAGCCCTCGAAGCCGTCGCCGTTCATGTTGACGGTATCGACGCCAACGTGCACCAAAACCTCGATGCCGCTATCGGACTGCAGGCCCACGGCGTGACCCATGGTGACGGTCACCTTGCCGTCGCAGGGAGCGTAGACCAGTTCGTCCTCGGGCCACACGGCGCAGCCCTTGCCCAGCACCTCGCCGCTAAAGACGGGATCGGGCACGTCGGCCATCTTGATGACCTTGCCCTTGACGGGCGAGCACAGCACGTCGGCGCCGGCAGAAGTAGAGATGGAGGCAGGAGCAGCGGCAGCCGCGGGCTCAGCCTTCTTCTTGAACATGTCAAACAGACCCATACGTTTTCTCCTCTTGATTAAGCGCAACGTTATGCGCATGCCTATGGTGATTATAGTGCCAAATGGCCAAATTGCTAAGGTAAGAGCTTGAATCGAGAGCCCTTCCCGGTAGTACTCGTGGGATGAGTATCTCCTTTGCATCGCGGGTCGATAAGCTGAGTATCGCCTGCGCAGGTTATGGAGCGCATGGAGGGGCTCTACCAGACCACGCTGGCCGAAACGCAGGAGCTGCTCGACCCCACGCAGCTTGACCACGCCGCCAAGCTTATCGCGAACGCCCGACAGGTCGACATCTACACGGGCTCGCACAACCTCTATCCAGCGGGAATGTTCCGCGATCGCCTGCTCTCCGCCGGTAAAAGCGCGACGTGCCACGACGGTGTCGAGGCCCAGGTGCGAACGGCGCTCGCCTCGGGCCCCGACCATGTGGCAATCGTCATCTCCTACAGCGGCCTTGCCCCCAACCTCAAGGGCATCTTGCCGATCCTCAGCAGTCGGCATGTCCCGGTCATCGTCATCGGCACGCCTTATTGTGCGCGCCTGCACCCCGGTTTTACCGCCTACCTTACGGTGAGCGACCACGAGAGCATGACGCATCGCATCACGCAGTTCGCGAGCCACATCGCCGTGCAATACGTGCTCGATTCGCTTTACAGCAGCTACTTCGCCAAAGACTACGCCCGCTGCGCCGATTTCCTAGAGCGTTCATTCCCCTACACCCGCCTCCCCGGGCTCAAGTAGTCATTTAAGAACGTCCCCAATGACTACCCCGGCAACGCCGATGTTTTGGCAACGACAGCGAAAGCCCGCCAAAGCGAGCAAGGTGCCTTGAAACGAGGCGGCATTGACCTTCTGGTCATGCCGCCGAAGTTGAAAAGCAGATTGCCGCTCTGGCGGGCTTGCAGCGTCAACTGGTTACGCGGTTCGTAGAACCGCGTAACTACCTACTCCCGAGCTCCGTACTGCTCGTAGTAGGCGTCGATGGCGGTCTTGAGCTCGTCGTCGATGACAACCTTGCCGTCGATCTCGTGGTTGTAGAGGGTCTCGACGACCTCGGCCATGGAGACGATGCTCGCGACGGGGAAACCGTACTTGGCCTCGATCTCCTTCTGCGCGGTGGTCACGCCACCCTTGCCGACCTCCATGCGGTTGAGGGAAACGATAAGGCCCTTGATCTCGACATCGGCAGCAGCCTTGACCTTGGGGTAGGTCTCGTCGATGGACTTGCCGGAGGTGGTGACATCCTCGACCATAATCACGCGGTCGCCGTCCTGGGGCTCATAGCCCAAAAGGTTGCCCTTGTCGGCACCGTGGTCCTTGGCCTCCTTGCGGTCACAGCAGTACTTGACCTCCTTGCCGTACAGCTCGTGGTAGGCAATGGCGGTCACGACGGCCAGCGGAATGCCCTTGTAGGCCGGTCCAAACAGCACGTCGAAGTCGTCGCCAAAGTTATCGTGAATGGCCTGGGCGTAATACTCGCCCAGCTTCTTGAGCTGATAGCCCGTCACGTAAGCGCCGGCGTTCATAAAGAACGGGGACTGACGTCCGCTCTTGAGCGTAAAGCTGCCGAACTTAAGAACATCGGACTCGACCATAAACTTGATGAACTCTTGCTTGTAAGCCTCCATGCGGGCTCCTCTCGTAATCGCGTACGTGTCTTCCAGTTTAGCGCAGGCAAGGCGCGTTGCGGGCGCGCTTTGGGGCCTCAGCATTCTGTAAAGGCTTTGTCAGGGGCAATGGTTTTCCAAACAAAGGGGTTGACACGGCAAACCCCCTCATCAAAAATACGGGCGGATTAAAACGGGTACGAGATACCCAAAGCGCGCCGCGCCCGGCCTTAAGGGGGTGTGCCATGGAAGGCAGCCATAGTCGAAAAACCTGCATGTCGCCCTCGGCACGCCGCGAGGATTCCGCGCACGCATAAGCGCCACTAACCGATCGTCAAAACCACCACAAAGGTGCCTGTCCCTTTGTGGTGGTTTGAAAGCATGACGTGAGCGACATCTAGGTTTTTTGAAGCAAATACGACACGTACGCTAACTCCCTTCAACAAGGAGGACCCTATGCTGATGCTCAAAACCGCCACGGTACTCGAAGCCATCTCCAAGCGCCGCCGCACGGCGCGCCCTGCCGCTCACGCCGGCCTGTCCAAGAACACCATATTCGCCGCCACCCATAGCGCCGAGGACGCCCTCGTGCTGCTCGACGCCACGGCTGGCGGACTCACCGCCGAGCTCGCCGCCGAGCGCCTGAGCGCGGTCGGCCCCAACACCATCGAGGCGCCGACCAAGACGCTCGCCCGCCGCATCGCCGACGCATTCATCGATCCCTTCGCCGGCATCCTCGCCGCGCTCGCACTGGTCTCGCTCTATATCGACGTGCTCGCCGTGCCCGAGCCGCAGCGCGACCCCTCCACGGTCATCGTCATCGGCATCATGCTGCTGGTATCGGGCGGCATGAAGTTTATCCAGGAAGCCCGCAGCGGCAATGCGGCCGAGGCCCTCAAGGACCTGGTCTCCAACACCTGCTGCGCTCTGCGCGACGGCGAGCGCCTCGAGATCCCCTTCGACGAGCTCGTCCCCGGCGATGTGATCCGCCTCTCTGCCGGCGATATGGTGCCGGCCGACGCCCGTATCATCACCGCGCGCGATCTGTTTGCGATCGAGTCCGCACTCACCGGCGAGAGCAACGCCGTCGAGAAGACCGCTTCCGCCGCGGTCGTCGAGGGTGCCAACGGCTCCGCGCTGCCACTCTCCGCCTGCAAGAACATCGTCTTTACCGGCACCTCCGTGCAAAACGGCACTGCAATGGCGCTTGTCGTTGCCACCGGCTCGGACACCTACCTGGGCGGCATCGCCAAGATGCTCAACGGGCACGGCGAGAAGAGCGCGTTTGACCGCGGCGTCTCGAGCGTCTCCATGCTGCTCGTACGCCTCATGCTCGTTATGGCGCCGGCCGTCTTTGCCATCAACGCCGCCACCAAGGGCAACGTCATCGACGCGCTGCTATTCGCCACGAGCGTGGCCGTGGGCATCACGCCGCAGATGCTTCCCGTCATCGTGACCACGAGCCTGTCGCAGGGCGCCAAGGACCTCGCCCGTCGCCAGGTTATCGTCAAGGAACTGCCGGCGATCCAAAACCTCGGCGCGATGGACGTCCTGTGCTGCGACAAAACCGGCACCCTCACCGAGGACCGCATCGTGCTCGAGCGCTACCTCAACACCGACGGCAACGAGGACGTGCGCGTACTGCGCCATGCGTTTTTGAACAGCTTCTTCCAGACCGGCCTCAAGAACCTTATCGACCTGGCCGTCATCGACCGCGCCGACGTGACGCCCTCGGCCACAGCACCCGGCTCCATGCTGGGCCAGAGCCTGCGCGACCGCTATACCAAGATCGACGAGGTGCCCTTCGATTTCTCGCGCCGTCGCCTGAGCGTCGTTGTCGCCGACGCCCAGGGCAAAACCCAGATGGTTACCAAGGGAGCTGCCGAGGAAATGCTCGAGATCTGCTCCTTTATCGAGGTCGATGGCGCCGCCCAGCCGCTCACCGAAGACAAGCTCGCCCAGATTCGCAAGCAGGTCGCCGGGCTCAACGCCGAGGGCCTGCGCGTGATTGCCGTGGCGCAGAAGACCAATCCGCGCTGCGTGGGCGAGTTTGGCATCGCTGACGAGTGCGACATGGTGCTGATGGGCTTTTTGGCCTTCCTCGATCCGCCCAAAGCAAGTGCCGCGGGCGCCGTCGCTACCCTCGAAGCCAAGGGCGTGGCGGTCAAGGTTCTGACCGGCGACAACGACCGTGTCGCCGCCACCGTTTGCGAGCAGATCGGCATCGACGCGAGCAACGTCTTGCTCGGCTCCGAGATCGATGCGCTCGACGACGCCGAGCTTGCCGAACGCGCCGAGAACACCCACCTCTTCGCCAAGCTCTCGCCGCTGCAGAAGGCGCGTCTGGTGCGCGTCATGCGTGAGCTGCTCGACCACACCGTGGGCTTTATGGGCGACGGCATCAACGACGCCGCCGCCATGCGTGCGAGCGACTGCGGCATCTCGGTCGATTCGGCCGTCGACATCGCCAAGGAATCCGCCGATATCATCTTGCTCCAGAAAGACCTGGGCGTGCTCGAGCGCGGCATCATCGAAGGCCGCCGCACCTACGGCAACCTGCTCAAGTACCTCAAGACCACGGTGAGCTCCAACTTTGGCAACGTGCTATCCGTGACCGTCGCGAGCCTGTTCTTGCCATTCTTGCCCATGAGCGCTCTGCAGTTGGTGCTGCTGTCGCTGGTCTACGAGATCGTGTGCATCGCGCTGCCGTGGGACACCGTCGATGACGCCTGGACTGCCCGCCCGCGTGCCTGGGACGCCGCGTCCATCAAGGGCTTTATGCTCGAGCTGGGCCCCGTGAGCTCGCTGTTTGACATCGTGACCTTCGCCGCGCTCTTCTTTGTCGTATGCCCCGCCGCCGTGGACGCAAGCTGGTCCGAGCTTGCCGCCGCGGGCGACGTCGCGGGTATGGCGACCTTTGCTGCACTCTTCCAGAGCGGCTGGTTTGTCGAGTCCATGTGGTCGCAGACGCTCGTGATCCACATGCTGCGCTCCCCGCATCTGCCGAGCCCGCGTGACCACGCCGCGCCCGCGCTGTGCGCCCTCACCGTGCTGGGCCTGGCGCTCGTCACCTGGCTGCCGGCAAGCCCCATCGCCGATGCACTCGGCCTCATGACGCTACCCGCGAGCTTTTTCGCGCTGCTCATCGGCATCGTCACCGCCTACATCGCGCTCACCCAGCTGGCAAAGCGCCGCTACATTGCCCGCCACGGCGAGCTGCTGTAGCAAGTAGACGGAAAACACCCTGCCAGCTGCCGTTGCCACTACCACAGCTGCCAACGCCGCTGCCGTTGCCTCTGCCGCCGCCGCAGTCTATCCCCCCAGCAGTTGCGGTGAAATAGTTCCTGTTTAAAGCCCCGTGACTTTAATTTAGGGACTATTCCACCGCGACTTATTGGGAGATTAGCTAGTCCTTGGGTGTCCAGGACCAGAAGAAGTTGATGAGGGCCACGCGCGAGGCGGTGCCGGTCTTTTTGTTGATCGAGGAAATGTGACGATAGAGCGTGGAGCGCGAAAGGAAAAGCGTTGTGGCGATGTCCTGAACGCTCTGGTCCGAAACGACCAAGACCTCAAGAATATCACGCTCGCGCCTTGTAAGCCCAAAGGTGACGACGAAGGCATCGAGGCGTTCATCGGACGTGGGCTCCGCTGCCTCCACGGGCTCGGGGTCGGAGCATGTGGGCGCAAGATCCCCACCAAGATCGTCGGTGGCAAGCGGCAGTCCGTCCCGCATCGCGGCATCATCGGCTCGTTGCCCCAACTGCCCCAGCAGCGTAATCGCAATGCCCACAAACATCACGAGCGCCGCACCGACCGCAGCCAGCACATTTTGACTCGAGATAATCGCCACTGCCGGCGCCGTCACGAACATCGAGCACACGTTGTTGACGACGCGACCCATGCACGGCCAAAAATATGACCAGCGCGCATAGAGCGAGACGGCGGCATATTTTGTGGTAAAGAACACCACGAAAAAGCCCGAGCCCAGATAAAAGATGATCGTGGCAGCAAGCTCGTTGCCGCCATTGCCATCGACGATGAGCACAAAGAACGAAAGCGTGGACAGTATGGCGGCACATGTCATGCCGATATTCATATACGAGCGGCCGTGCAGGTCAAATAGTGCGCCAGCGACCAACGAGCTCACGACAAGCAGCAGGCGCGGCCAATCGCCCAAATCGACGGTTCCGACAGCATGCAGGGTCGTGAAGCCCGCGTTGAGAGCGGCGAATACGCTGGAAAGATACGCCGTCGCCACGGTCAGGCGAACTACGGCGCGACGGAATGCCGCCTTTGCCTCGGGATCGTCATGCCACTTGGCGCCATATTCCAGAGCATCTACCGAAAGCCCGGCAGCACTGGGTTCAAAGCTGGGATCGGACTCGTCGCGCAGCTTGGCGCGTCGGGCACCGTGGAGCAACGCCACCTGCGCGATCGAACAGACGACCAGAACAGCCTGCTGAGGAATGCCGACAGGCATCACCATGTGGTTGAGAACCTGCACCAGAACGCCCATGGCGTAAGAAAGTGCGGCGGCGCGCGCCAAGCAGGGCGTTCGCGCAAAGCGCCTCGCAAAATTTGCATGAGCAGTCGATCCGCAGTAGCCCAGCGCGCAGCACGCCACCAAACCGCCGGCAATTACCACCTCAACCTGAACCGCCATAATCAACAGCAGCAATGCCGCCACCAGCAAAACGCCCGTGACGTCACTCGTTGCGTCGATAGCATGGGGACGGCGATAGTACAGAATGGGACGCACAAAGAAGCCAATCACGCTCGCGCCGATGACAAGGCTCTCATAAATAACGACCTCATTCGGAGACACGAACTCGGCCATGCGCACATCAAAAAGATAGGCTCTGTTAGACCAAATTTGACACGATCGGCTGTTCGTCGAACCGGAAAATAA
>DXMA01000027.1 GCA_019414445.1 Collinsella sp. | reverse complement strand
GGGCGCCATTCCGTTCATGACCAAGAACATCTGGCCCGTCATGCCCATCATGATGCTCGGTTCTTCCATCGCTTCCATCTTGACCATCTTCTTCAACGTTCACGATCCGGCGCCTCACGGCGGCTTCCTGGTCCTGCCCGTTGTCGAGAACGGTCCGCTGTGGGTCCTCGCGATCCTCATCGGCGCTGTGGTCGGTGGCATCCTGTTCGTGGCCTTCAAGAAGTACGACTTCGAGAAGAATCAGAAGGCCGCTCCTGTAGCCAGGTCCGTTGAGGCCCCCAAGGCCGCTGCCGTCGAGGCCCCCAAGGCCGAGGCTGCCGACTTCGTGAAGGTCGAGAATGTCTTTGTCGCCGAGGACTTCGCTTCTCGTGACGAGGCTCTGAGCTTCGTTTCCAACCAGGCTGTCAAGGCCGGTATCGCCAGCGACGCCGACGCCGTGATGAACGCCTTCCTGGCCCGCGAGGCCGAGGGCACCACGGGCATGATGGAGGGCTTCGCCATCCCGCATGCCAAGTCCGACGCCATTACCGAGGCTGCCGTCATCGTCGTCAAGGACGAGTCCGGTGTGACCGGTTGGGACACCATGGATGGCGCTCCCGTCAACGTGGCCATCGCGCTGCTCATCCCGGGTGCCCAGGCCGGCACCACGCACCTTAAGATCCTGTCCAAGGTCGCCGAGGCGCTCATGGACGAGGACTTCCGTGCCACCGTCAAGGGTTCCACCGACGCCGCCAAGATCGCCAAGACGATCAACGCCCGCCTGATCTAATCCCACAGTTCGCGAATTACATCGCCCCCTGTAACAAAGGCGGAGCCCCTCTCCAGGGTCTCCGCCTTTTTCATGCCCCTTCTTCTAAGTTGCGGTGAAATAAGGACTGTTTAAACGTTTCAACCCCAAAATCAGTCCATAATTCACCGCAACTTAGAAGAAGGGGATAGCGCGGCCTGTCTATCGCCCCGCCCGGCGAGCAAGCGGACGACAAACACATCTGTCCAATAATTCGTCTGAAACACAATGAAAAACCGTTTGATGTGAGTTAATATAAACAACGTCGTGAATCTGACTCCTGCCACATGCATGACAGGGGTTAAACACAAAAAAGGAGTCAACTATGGTTTCTGAGAAGGCTACCCTCGTTAATCCTCAGGGTCTGCACATGCGTCCGGCTGGTCTGTTCGCCTCCACCATGGGCAAGTACGCCTGTGACGTGACGGTCGTCACCCCCGAGAAGGAGGTCAACGGCAAGTCCCCGATGGCCCTCATGGCTGCTGGTATCCCCTGCGGTACCGAGGTCGAGGTCAAGTGCGACGGCGCCGACGAGGCCGAGGCTCTGGCTGCTGCCATCGAACTCATCAAGAGCGGTCTTGGCGAGTAGAACTCAAACGGGTCGCATGTTGAACAACTAAGTTCATATTTGGGGGCGCAGTGACCTGTTGTAAGGTAACTGCGCTCTTTTGTCATGGATATGGCAAAACGCTTTATCACATGACACGGAGAGAGGAATGGGAATGTATCAGGGAGTCAACGCTTCCGAGGGCATCGGTATCGGCACCGTCATGGTCGCCGTCGATCCCGACTTGACGTTTGAGCCGCACGAGGTTGCTGATTCGGCAGCAGAGAAGGAGCGCTATCAGTCCGCTCTTTCGGTCTTCTGCGAGAAGACCCAGGCTCAGGCCAACCACATGAAGGAGACGGTGGGCGAGGCCGAGGCCGAGATCATGAGCGGACACATTGTTCTGGCTCAGGATCCGGGTATGACCGACGCCATCAACGCCGCCATTGACGGCGGTACCTGCGCCGAGCAGGCGCTCATGGACACCTCGACCATGTTCGAGAACATGTTCCTGTCCATGGACGACGAGATGTTCCGTCTTCGCGCGGCTGACATCGCCGACATCCGCACCGGTATTCTGGCCGAGCTGCTGGGCAAGGAGGTCGTCGACCTCTCCGTCCTGCCCGAGAACACTGTCGTTGTCGTGCACGACCTCACGCCGTCCATGACCGCCACGATCGATAAGGCCCACGTTGCCGGTATCGTCACCGAGACCGGTGGCCGCACGTCGCACTCCGCGATCATTGCGCGCGCCCTCGAGATCCCGGCTGTCCTTTCGGTCTCCAACAGCTGCACCGCACTGCGCAACGGCATGACCGTTGTCGTCGACGGCGGCAAGGGTATCGTCGAGGCCGATCCCGACGAGGAGACGCTCGCTGCCTACACCGCCAAGGCCGAGGCCTTCGCTGCCGAGAAGGCAGCCCTCGAGGCCTTCCGTGGCAAGCCGTCCGTGACTGCTGATGGCATCAAGAAGATCATCGCCTGCAACATCGGTAACCCCGATGACGTGCCCAACGCGCTCGATCACGACGCCGAGGCTATCGGTCTGTTCCGCTCCGAGTTCCTGTTCATGGACTCTGCTGAGCTTCCTTCCGAGGAGGAGCAGTTCAACGCCTACCGTAAGGTCGCCAGCGCGCTCAAGGGTGCTCCGGTCATCATCCGCACGCTCGATGTGGGTGGCGACAAGGAGATTCCGTATCTGCATATGGTCAAGGAAGACAACCCCTTCATGGGCTTCCGCGCCGTGCGTTACTGCTTGGCCAATCCCGACCAGTACAAGGTCCAGCTCCGCGCTCTGCTGCGCGCTAGCGCCTTCGGTGACGTCAAGATCATGATCCCGCTCGTCACCTGCGTCGAGGAGGTCTTGGCTGTCAAGGAGCTCGTCGAGCAGTGCAAGGCCGAGCTGACCGAAGAGGGGCGCAAGTTCAACGAGAACATCGAGGTCGGCATCATGGTCGAGACGCCCGCCGCTTCGCTGCTTGCAGACCGTCTTGCCGAGGTCGCCGACTTCTTCTCCATCGGCACCAACGACCTGATCGGCTACACCATGTGCGCCGACCGTGGCAACGACACCATCTCCAACCTGTACCAGGTTTACTATCCCGCCGTGCTCCGCTCGCTCAAGAACATCATCGAGAGCGGCGTGAAGGCCGGCATCATGGTCGGTATGTGCGGCGAGGCCGCTGCCGATCCGCTGCTCGAGCCGCTGCTGATCAGCTGGGGCCTGGAGGAGTTCTCGATGAGTGCTCCGTCGATCCTGCGCGCCCGTAAGACCATCAGCCAGTGGACCAAGGCCGAGTGCGACGAGCTCGCCGAGAAGGCGCTCGCCTGCAACACCGCCGCCGAGGTCAAGGCACTGCTCGAGTCCGCAGCTCGCTAATTTGGTATCAGAGGTAACCGCGTGGTTGGAATGGGCCGGCCACGCGGCCCTCACATATACAGGGGGTACTGTAAATGTTCTACACGCTAACCGCTAACCCGGCTGTCGACATGACGGTTTCGAGCTCTCCGCTCGAGCCCGACGAGAACGTCCGCACCGG
The DNA here is from genome assembly GCA_019414445.1 of Collinsella sp. GTDB lineage: Bacteria > Actinomycetota > Coriobacteriia > Coriobacteriales > Coriobacteriaceae > Collinsella. Next base: position 3,806 of record DXMA01000027.1, on the reverse strand, counting down.
TTCGGCCAGCTACACGGCTAACGGCAAGGGCCTCGACGTGTCCTTCGCCTTTAAGAAGATGGGCGTCGACACCGTCGCGCTCGGCTTCTTCGCTGGCTTCACGGGCAAGTTCATCGTCGAGGAGGTCATGAACCTGGGTTGCCTTTGCCGCCCGGTCTGGACCGACGGTATCACGCGCATTAACACCTACGTCAACGATGGCCAGCACGAGTACGGCATCCTCAACCCTGGTGCTCCGATCACGCCGCAGCACCAGGAGGAGCTCTACAACATCCTGGACACCGCGGGCGACCTTGAGTGCCTGATCGTCTCCGGCTCCGTGCCTCCCAAAGCTACGCCCGACTTCCTGGCTCAGGTCATGGAGCACGCTCAGGCCCGTGGCGCCGACGTCGTCCTGGACCTGTCCTCCGACAAGCTCAAGGAGCTCGCTCACAAGAAGCCGCTGCTCATTAAGCCGAACCATCACGAGATGAAGGCCATCTTCGGCGTGCCGGTCGACACCGACGACGAGGTTCGTGTCGCCATGAAGATGGCTCACGACGCTGGCGTTCAGAACGTGCTGCTCACCCGTGGTAGCCGCGGCGACGCTTACTTCTCCAACGGCGAGGACATCTGGTACGCCAAGCGTGAGTTCAACATCAAGCTGGTCTCTTCCGTCTGCGCCGGCGACTGCACCCTCGCTGCGTTCCTGCACAAGTGGTACAGGGATCGCGACAACGTCGAGGAGGCCATGAAGCTCGCTATGGCCACCGGCGCCAACGTTGCCGAGTCCGTCGGCATTGGTGACTTCGGTCACGTCGACGAGTACAGCAAGCGCGTTGCTGTCCGCAAGCTCGATCGTCAGTAATCGAAACGCGACATATTCGTGCGCATGCGGCGCCCCGGTTTCGGCCGGGGCGCCTTTTTTGTTCCGCCATGGGGGAGAGGTGTCCTGCCGTACTTCATCGCTTCCACACCGTTCACCGAGTTGTCCTAGCCTTTTACCGATGCGTGGAATATACTTTCATTAACACGTTGCTTCGTGAAAGGAACATTCATGATTTACACGCTCACTGCTAATCCCGCCATTGATTACAACATCGCCTGCGACGGCCTTACTGCCAATACCGTCACGCGTACCCGCAATGCCGTCTACACGCCCAACGGCAAAGGCCTCAACGTCTCGTTTACGCTTGACCACTATGGTGTCGACACCACGATCCTGGGTTTCTTCGCCGGCTTCTCGGGTGAGTTTATCGTTAAGGGCGCCGAGGCCCTGGGCGTGCCCGTCAAGCCCGTGTGGACCGACGGTATTACGCGCGTCAATGTGTTCCTCAACGCCGGTCCCGACACCGAGTACAACATGGTCAATGCCGGTGCCGCCATCAATGAGGCCAACGAGCAGGAGATGTTTGAACTTATCGATTCGCTCGATGACATGACCTGCCTGGTCATCAGCGGCTCGCTGCCTCCCAACACTTCCGAGGGCTTCTTGGCCGAGGTCCTGCGCCGTGTCAAGGCCAAGGGGGCCGAGTTCGTCCTCGACATCTCGAGCCATCAGCTGGCAGACCTCATTGCTCTGGAGCCACTGCTGATCAAGCCCAATGACGACGAGCTGCTTGACATCTTTGGCATCAAGGTGAGCGGTGGCGACGACGAGTCCGTCAAGGGCGCTATGGCCGAGCTGCACGCCAAGGGCGCCAAGAACGTGCTGCTGACCCTTGGTGGCGCCGGTGCGTACTTCTCCAACGGCGAGCATATCTGGTTTGCCAACCGCACCTTCGACGTCAAGCTGCTGTCGACGGTGTGCGCCGGCGATTCCTCGCTCGCTGCCTTCCTGTCCGTGTGGCACGACGCCCCCGAGCGCGTCGAGGACGCCCTGCGCCTTTCGATGGCCACTGGCGCCAACGTGGTCGAGTGCCCCGGTCTGGGTGATTTTGCCAAGGTGGACGAATATAAGAAGCACATCGAGGTTCGCCAGGTCTGCTAGTTCCGGCACCTTGTCTGAATAGTTTGATTATTTCGCATCCGTCTTAGACTAGGACGGATGCGTTTTTGTTTATCGGACTTGCGTGTGCAGTGGAGGCTGTTTCTTGCTAGACTTCTTGCAGACGCAATCGATAGCCAATTTGATAGTCGCAGGAGGCCATAGGCATGTGCAATGTTTCGCTCAACGGTACTCAACCGTCCGATGCGTCCCTGCGCGTCCTGCGCGCGCTTGAGGAAGCTGGTCTTGAGGCTTGGTACGTGGGCGGTTGGGTGCGCGACGCCCTGATGGGGTACCCCAGCCACGATGTTGATATGTGCTGTAGCGGCCTGTGGCAGGAGTCCAAAGCGGCGCTCGAGGCCGCCGGCATCGCGGTTGTGGAGTCGGGCATTAAATTTGGCGGAATCACGGCTATTTCCGATGGCGAGCGTATCGAGGTCACCACGTACCGTCTGGATGGCTTTTACACCGATGGTCGCCATCCCCAGAGTGTGGAGCGTGCCGCCTCGCTCGAGGACGATCTGGCGCGCCGCGACTTTACCGTCAATGCCATGGCCTGGCATCCCGAGCGCGGGCTTGTCGACCGCTACGACGGCCAGGGTGACTTGGAGCGCAAGCTGATTCGCGCTGTCGGCGATCCCAAGCGTCGCTTTAACGAGGACGCCCTGCGCATGCTGCGTGCGGTGCGCTTTGCCTGCCGTCTGGACTTTATGATTGAGCCCGAGACCAAGCGTGCGCTTGCCGAGTGCGCGCCGCTGCTCGAAGCCGTGGCGCGTGAGCGTGTGGGTATTGAGCTCGAGGGCATTCTTTCGACCGGTCATGGGGGAGACGCGATGCTCCGCTATCCCGAGCTCATCTGCGCCGCCGTGCCCGAGTTGGCAGCGGGTCGCGGGTTTGATCAGCGCAGTGTCTATCATGCGTTTAACGTCTACGTGCATATCGCCCGTGTGCTGACGGTGGCGGGGGAGCTCGCGCTGTGTGACGGCGTCGCGCCCTCGTCGAGCCTTATGTGGGCGGCGTTTTTGCACGATGTGTCCAAGCCCGAGTGCTTCACGGTCGATCACGCCGGCAGCGGACACTTCTACGGTCATCCCGAGCTCGGCGCCAAGAAGGCGCGCGTCATTATGGATCGCCTGGCCCTCTCGCACGACTTGGTGCGCGACGTGTGCCTGCTCATCAAATACCATGACAAGCCGCTGCGCCCCGAGCGCTCCTGCCTGCTCAATATGATGCGCGCGCTTTCGGGTGAGGGCGTCGACACGGCCCGCCTGATTGACGAGCTCATGGACCTTAAGCGTGCCGACACACTTGGCAAGGCCCCGTCGTGCTTCTATTATGTTGAGACGATTGAGGAGATGCGCGCGCTGGCGCACGAGCTGCTGAAGGCAGGGGAGCCCTATACGCTCAAGATGCTCGCCATCAACGGCGGCGACCTGATCCGTGCCGGAGTCAAGCCCGGGCCGGAACTGGGTCAGCTTCTCAACTCCGCCCTCGACGCCGTGATCGAAGACGATATTCCCAACGAGCGCGAAGCTCTTTTGGTTCATCTCAACTTGAATTAGCTACCAAGTTTACCTGCGTATTCCATAACCTGCCGACAATTTTTCGGCAATTTGGAATTTCTTCTTGCGCTGACGTTTTTTGTCCCGTAATATATTTCCTCGCAGCACGGCAGTGCAGATGTCATGTGGCCCGTTCGTCTAGCGGTTTAGGACGCCGCCCTCTCAAGGCGGAGATCACCAGTTCGAATCTGGTACGGGCTACCACTTCTTTTCTGCTGAGGCTTATGGCCCGTTCGTCTAGCGGTTTAGGACGCCGCCCTCTCAAGGCGGAGATCACC
>DXMA01000026.1:5653-8595 GCA_019414445.1 Collinsella sp. | reverse complement strand
GGGTACCGCCTCGCGGTGACATCGTTTTTATGTCAACCTTGGTCTAACAGAGCCTAATAAAAAGGGCCCCAAATGGGACCCTTCTTCAAATTCGTACTGGCGGAGAGCTGGGGATTCGAACCCCAGATGCCCTTTTGGGGCATACTCGCTTAGCAGGCGAGCACCTTCGGCCTCTCGGTCAGCTCTCCGTAACAGCCGTTCTATAGTAACCAAACAGTCGAAGTTGGGCAAGAGGGAATTTTCTAATTGCCCGGCGGCCTTTCCTCCTTGCAGTTTTCGCCCCTACCCCAGCGAGCGGTTGAGGGAGCCGAGCTCGTCGTTGCCCATGGTACGCCACATTTGGAAGATGCAACCGCGCGCCAGGAAAAAGAAGCCGTTATCGACCAGCTGCACAGCGGCATCTGTCAGCTGATTCGTCACGGCGGACACTGGCGGCAGCTCTAGTCCAGCCTTGTGGATGGTCTCGACCGCTTCCTCGAACGTCGGAGGCTCGCTGACGCCCATCTCGTTCATAAGGCCCTGCATTTCTTCCAGCGCGCTGCTGCCCGACTCCTCGCCGCGCGGCACCAGACGGTAACAAGCCAGCGCCAGGTCGAGCTGATCGCAATTCCAATAGGCAAACGCCAAGCGATAGAACAGGTAGCCGATTGCAGAACGATCGCTGGCAATACGTAGGCCGTGGCGCGCCACCTCGATAATCTCGTCAAAGCGCTCCAGACGCGCAAGCACGTTGATGAGCGCAAAGTGCGACTGCATGGACGAGCGCGCCAGATCGTAAAGATGGCGCACCTCGGGCAGTGCTCGTTCAAAGTCCTCTTGCTCGGCGTAAAAGCTGCAGATCTCGTGCTGGGCAAAGTACAGCGCATCGGGCGCACGAAGGATTCGCACAGAGCGGTCTTCTTCCAACACCGGTAGCACCATGCGCACCAGCTGGTTATCGCAAAACTGCGTTTGAGCCGGACCTGTCGCCAAAAGCTCGGCGACGGCGCACTTAGCCTCCAACTCCTCAACAAGACGAGAAAAGCCTTCAAAAGCACCTGTACGGTCGACTTTTGCCTGCTCGCGCAATTCAACAACACGGGCCACGTATGGGTCGTCGTCCTCTTCCATGACCTCCAGCTCGTCAGCCGTATCGGCAAGCAGTAGATCGCGCAGCGCCCGCGGCAGCATGCGATGGTCATCACGCGGACGAGCATGAACCTCCGCAGGTTCAATCGTCTCCGGAGCGGTTGACTCATATGCCTCAAGCACACGCTTGCACGGCATATCGTCCATGTCCATGCTCTCAAGATCCTTGGCGACAGGCACGCAATCGGCCAGATAGGCCGCGCGCCCAAAGAAATACGTTGCGACAACGCACTCGCCCTGCTCACTGTCGGGAGCAGCAATCTGCACATAGCAGCGCGTGATGCAGGTGCCCGCGGCAAAACACGCTGCCGCAAGCGTGAGCGCCACGCGCGCATCGTGCTCCGCAGCCCAGATCGCGCGCGTGTCCTCGTCCAACTCGCGCCAGGCGTCATCTTGAGCGTCGTATTCACGTTGTGGCATAGCATCAACGACAGACTGCCCAAACCGAACGAGCATGATCCCCTCGGCAACGTTTGCCCGATAGGTATAGTCGAGCCGCGTGACCACGTTAAGTGCCTCGACAATACGCGCGAAGCGGGTACGCACATCCCACTCACCGCCCGGCTGGCAAGCCACCGTACCCGGTTTGCCCCACGGGTTATCGCTCGAGGCCGTATCGAGCAGTCGGGGAACATCGTTGGTCGTCTTGGCGATATGCCACGCATCAAAGAGCGCGCAGCCCTCAAGGCTCGGCGAGGATGCCGCAGGGACCAATCCGGCCCCGATGTGCTCAAGGATGGCGGAGAGACGGTTAAGACGGCACTCGATGGCAAGCAGCATGTCAATCTCGTCCTGGTCCAGCAGGCTGCGATCAAAATTGAGATAGAAAAGCTTTGAGCGATCGATGCGAGCCAGGCTCATCTCGGACTTAGCGGCGATGGTGCGCAAGCGGGGCAAGTCAATTTCACTCATAAGGGCGGCGGCATAGCGCTCGATACCGCTCGGATTCTCGGCATGGTCAATGCGGTAAAGCAGCGTCTCGATAGCATCAGGGAGCGGTGCCGTGTTAAAGCCCAAAAACACCTCGACCGGCTCGGGCAACTTTACGAGCTTGATCTTGTCGACAACGTTTTGCATACCCTCGTCGAGTCCGTCGGCGTCCGCCGTGCTCGCAATGGTATTTTCGGAGTCAGCGAATATCACGTAGCGCAGGAACATCGATGCCATGAACTCACCGTAAGGAAGGGAGCGGGTCGAATTCCATGTCTCGTGGTCGGACTGCTCGCGCATGGGGCCTTCGGGAGAGCCGACGGTTCGCGCGCACGCGCGCATTGTGCCGTTGGCTCCCCGAACCACAATCTCACCAATACCGGAGTCCGACTCGTCAAGGACCAGTTCCATGTCGGGATCGTTGGGCAGCGGAGTCTCGCTAACGGGGCGGTCCACCTTGTACACCTCGCCCGAAACGCTTACGTAGCCCAAAAGCGACACATGACTTTTGCCAACGAATTCGACGACATAGCAAGATTCATGCTGATCCTCGCCAAAGAGTTTCCAGACTACGCCATATGAGCGTCCCGCAGGCTGCTCGGGCATCGCCGGAAAGCGCTTCTTGGGATCGAGAAACCTGAGCTTGTATGTCGGACGCTCTGCCACGAAATATCACCCTGATCGGTCGCTTGAAGAAGGAGTGGTCGCGAATAAGTCGCGACATCTACTCGGAATCTTACACGAGTCGACAGGAAATCGTCCCTTTGGACGAAAGCACTCAAGCTGACGCAAAAGAAAAGCCCCCGTTGCCGGGAGCTTTAATCTCAAATGGTGCGGCGTATAGGATTCGAACCTATGACGTTCTGATTCGTAGTCAGACCCTC
>DXMA01000026.1:0-5553 GCA_019414445.1 Collinsella sp. | reverse complement strand
ACCTATGACGTTCTGATTCGTAGTCAGACCCTCTATCCAGCTGAGGTAACGCCGCGACTTGTTGATTATTATGCACATGGACTGAATAATGGTCAAGCATTTTTTCAAAAAAAGTTATCGAATTTGATTTTTACTCATTTGATGCAGTCGATCGAATCGATACTTTCAAACACGGCGAAAGCAACTCCTCAAGTATGTCGACATATAAGAAAAGCCTCCGTTACCGGAGGCTTTAAAGTTCAGTTGGTGCGGCGTATAGGATTCGAACCTATGACGTTCTGATTCGTAGTCAGACCCTCTATCCAGCTGAGGTAACGCCGCAACGCACGGATTATTATGCACGCGAGCCCCCGATGGGTCAAGCGACAATTAGAAAAAATTTTACGGAGTGATAATTAAGTTGTTCGTGCCTCGACCGAGGTTCGAATCCATGCGGTGTTGCCATAAAAGAAAAGCCCCCGTTGCCGGAGGCTTTCAATTTCAATTGGTGCGGCGTATAGGATTCGAACCTATGACGTTCTGATTCGTAGTCAGACCCTCTATCCAGCTGAGGTAACGCCGCAGCGCAAGACATATAAAACCACTTTAGCTTATTGGAGTCAAGCACAATTTCAAACTTTTTTGTGGAACGCAGTCTTGTCATGCTGCTCCGCATATACCGCCATTCCCCGTACGATCGATTGGCTTTTCGATCACGTCAAACTTAGCATCAAGTTCCCTCAGGAGCGATCTCACCCGCTGGGCACAATCATAATCGGCAAACGAGATGCTCAACATGCGAGCAACCTGATTAGATGTCTGGACCCCATAGAAATGCTCTAGGGCCACAAGCCCCTCGTGCGCCACAAACGTCTCAACCACATGAGGCGACTCCTCGTAGCACCATTGCGTCAACGGCCCCTCGCTCGTCTGTCGAACCACCAGGCCACCCATGCCAGACGGCTCACACGTCACAAGCAGGTACTCCCCGCCCTCGTCGCTCTCAAACAAAACCACCCGATCATCAAACAGCTCCATCGCGTCCCCTTTCTCTCGCTCTTATTTAGCAAAAGCATAGCAGGTAGATGGCTGCATACAGAACAGTTGTTCGTGTGTTTTCTATTGAGCTGTCCGCACAGCATGGTATGGACCTGCGCACGAAATAGGGCGCCCCCGAAGGAGCGCCCTTGCTTATCGCCTATGCAGCCAAGTTACGCGACCGGCTCGATCTTCTCGAGGCCGCCCATGTAGGGACGCAGGACCTCGGGGATCGTGATGGTGCCGTCGGCGTTCTGGTAGTTCTCCAGAATGGCAGCCATGGTACGGCCAGCCGGCAGGCCGGAACCGTTGAGGGTGTGCAGGTAGCGCGAACCCTTGAAGTTCTCGGGGTCGCGATACTTGATGTTGGCGCGGCGAGCCTGGAAGTCACCGCAGTTGGAGCAGGAGCTGATCTCCTTGTAGGCGTTGTAGCTCGGCAGCCAGACCTCGATGTCGTAGGTCTGACGGGCAGAGAAGCCCAAGTCGCCGGTGCACAGGCTAATCACGCGATACGGAAGGCCCAGCTGCTGCAGCAGGTACTCGGCCTCGGCGGTCATGCTCTCGAGCTCCTCGTCGGACTCCTCCGGCTTAGCGAACTTGACCATCTCGACCTTGTCGAACTCGTGCTGACGGATGATGCCACGGGTATCGCGACCGGCGGAACCGGCCTCCTCGCGGAAGCAGGGGGTGAAGGCGGTGTAGCGGCGCGGCAGGGTGTCGGCGTCGAGGACCTCACCGGCGTGCAGGTTGGTGAGCACGACCTCGGCGGTGGGGATCAGGAAGTTGTCGCCCGAGACGTGATAGGCGTCGTCCTCGAACTTGGGCAGCTGGCCCGTGCCGAACATGGTCTGACGCTTGACGACGATGGGCGGCCACCACTCCTTAAAACCACGGCTGGTGTGCGTATCGAGGAAGAAGTTGATGAGGGCGCGCTCAAGACGGGCGCCGGCGCCACCGAGAACGGTGAAGCGGCTGCCGGAGAGCTTGTTGCCGCGCTCGAAGTCAAGGATGTCGAGGTCGGTGCCCAGATCCCAGTGCGGCTTAAAGTCGAAGTCGAACTCGCGCGGGGTGCCCCAACGACGGCGCTCGATGTTCTCGTCCTCGTCCTTGCCGTACGGCGTGGCCTCGCAAGGAATGTTGGGCAGGTGAGCCATGAAGTCGTACTGCTCCTGCTCGAGGGCGGTGCGGCGCTCGGCCAGACCGTCAATCTTCTCGTTGACGGCGCGCACGGCCTCCTTGGCGGCCTCGGCCTCGTCCTTCTTGCCCTCCTTCATCAGGGCGCCGATCTTCTTGGACTCGGCATTGCGCGTGGCTTGAAGTTCCTCAACCTCGGTGATGACGGCACGACGCTCGTCGTCGAGCTCAAAGAACTTCTCGCGATCCCAAGACGTCTGGCGGTTAGCCATGGCGACATCGATGGCATCGGGGTTCTCGCGAACAAACTTGATATCAAGCATTAGATCCTCCGGCGATATACATTCCATTTAGGTTGCAACCTTGTACATGTATGGGCAAGTATATACTTATGAGCGTTTACGACCCAACTCAACTACGCAAGAAGGCACCCAATGGACGCAGTTTTTTCCTTTTTGTTTGGCACCCGCACCGGTTTTGCCATCCTTTTCGCCGGCGGCATCCTGCTGTTTGCGATTATTGCCTTTGTAATGGAGAAGCGCACCCATAAGATGTATGTCGACCGCGGCCCCAAGTCCGAGGACGAAGAAGACAGCTTCTGGGACTAACCTGCCAAAAAGGGACAGGTTTATTTTGGTCGGTTTTATCTGGGCAAACGCAAGTGCCCCGCAACTGGAATTGAGCCAGTTGCGGGGCACTTTTCGCTAAAAGGACAAAACCGCAGGAAAAACCTGCCAAAATAAACTGTCCCTTTTTTGGTCGGTTTTACTGGAGGGTTGCGTCGATTGCCTTGACCAGGGCGCTGCGCATGCCGGCGTCCTCGAGTGCAACGACGCCCTTGATGGTGGCACCGCCGGGCGAGCATACGGCATCCTTCATCGCCGCAGGATGCTGGCCAGTTGCAAGCTGCAGCTTTGCCGTACCCAGCACCATCTGGCTCACAATGCGATAAGCATCCGCACGCGGGATACCGTGCTTGACCGCCGCATCGCCCAGGGCCTCGATTGCCATGGCGACAAACGCCGGAGCGCAACCACCCACCGTGCCGCCCACAAACAGCAGGCTTGTGTCGAGCTCGACGACAGCGCCAAGCTTACCGAGCAGGTCGAGCACCACAGCACGCTGCTCGTCGTTAAGCGTCGAAGCCTTCTCGCAGGCGATGACGCCCTCGCCCACCGAAACCGGCGTGTTGGGCACCGTCGAGATATGCGCGACGCCCGGCAGGACCTGCTCCCACTTGGCACTGTCCCAGGTCCAGGCAACCGACAGAACGACCTTTTTGGCAAGAGCATCCTTGAGCGGGGCGAATACCTTCTCGATCATGTACGGTTTGACCGCAGCGACCACGATATCGGATGCGGCGACAACCTCGGCGGCATCGTGGCAGGCGACCATGCCGCGCACCTCGCAACGCTCGACCAAAGCATCGTAGCGGCCTGCGCAGGCGCACATGTCGCCCGCGGCCACGCCGGCGGCAATCCAGCCATCGGCCATAGCACTCGCCATATTGCCAAAACCGACAAATCCGATCTTCATATCACACAGTCCTCTCAGATGCGTTCCTCAAAAACGAAAGTCATTGTCCCACGCTATTGTTTCGTATTGCCGACCTACTTGTGATACGGCTCGCCACGACTGATCTTGCAGGCACGGTAAATCTGCTCTAGCAGCACCACACGCGCCAGGTTATGCGGCAAGGTAATGCGTCCAAAGCTGAGCATCTCGTCGGCGCGGGCGCGCACCTCATCACTCACGCCGTCCGAACCGCCGATTACAAAGGCAATGTCGCTGCTGCCTCGCAGCATAAGATCGTCGAGCCTCGCCGAAAACTCCTCGCTCGAGCGCTCCTTGCCCTCGATAGCCAGCAGGATCACATGCGCTCGAGATGGCAAGGCGGCAAGAATCGCCGCCCCCTCCTTGTCGCGCGCGGCATCCACGCCGCCCGCCTTAGCCGGGTCGATATCGGCCACCTCGCGGATATCCACCTTGGCATAGGCACCTAGGCGCTTGGTGTACTCAGCGCACGCGTCCTTCCAAAAGCGCTCCTTGAGCTTACCGACGCAAACGACGGTGTATTTCACGCGCGTCTACTCCTTCGAATCGTTTTGAACTTTGCCGGCGGCCAGCATCTGCTCGAACATCGAGGCCGACTGCGAAAAGTCGCTCGGCAGCACGACCGTCGAGGTTTTACCCGTGCGAGCGAACTCCGTCATCATCTCGGACCACTGCGTAAACATGAACAGTTGGTTGGCCTCGTCATTGCCGACACCCGTCTCCTGGATGATCTCGAGCGAATCTTTGATACCCAGCGCGATGGCCTTGCGCTGGTTGGCGATGCCCTCACCCGCCTTTTCCATAGCCTCGGCCTCGGCGGTCGCCTCGGTGACGCGCTTGATGCGGTCGGCCTCGGCGAGCTCCTGCGCGGCAGCGCGCTTGCGCTGGGCAGCGTTGATGTCGTTCATGGAGTTCTCAACCTCGGTCGGCAGTGCGATTTTGGTGATGAGCGTCGACACGAGGGTGAAGCCGTAGGCGGCCATCTGCTCGGAAACGGTAGCGTTGACATCCTTGGCGATGTCATCCTTCTTGGCAAAGACCTCATCGAGTGTGTAGACGGGGATGGAGGAGCGCAGGGCGTCGGTGATGAAGTCGCGCATCTGGTCGACGGGCTCCTGCAGCATGTAGTAGCTCTTGTAGATGCCCGAATCTGCCGGGCCGGCGCCCATGTCGTAGCTCACGTGGTACTGAGCGGAGACCTCAAGACCGATGGTCACGTTGTCCTGGGTCTTAACGTCGATGCCAAAACCGTTTTTCATGGTGCGCAGGCTCACCGTGGCGGCCTTGCGGTCGATCACGGGCACCTTCACGTGGAAGCCCGCGTTGACGATACGGTTGAACTTACCCAAGCGCTCGATGATTACGGCGTGCTGCTGTTCAACGACATAACAGGCGTTGGGGAGCAGCAGCAACAGGATGATGATGGGAATCAAAAGGCTGGTAAGGGCGGCGATGATACCGGAAAACAGCATGGTCTCTCCTCTGATAGGCACACGTTGGTACTAGGATACCCGTCCAAGGAGATCGTGCATAACAAAAAGAGCTCCCATTGCTGGGAGCTCTTTCAATCAATGGTGCGGGCGAAAGGACGTCCGCGTATCCGCTTCGCGGATCCGCACCGGCTTCGCCCGCCTGCCGGCGGACTCGCCAGCTCGCTAAAAACGCTCCGCGTTTTCTTGACGCTCGCTCCTTCACAGGTTCAAGTCCCTGCGATGAGCACATAACAAAAAAGCTCCCATTGCTGGGAGCTCTTTCATTTAATGGTGCGGGCGAAAGGACTTGAACCTTCATGGGGTTGCCCCCATACGGACCTGAACCGTACGCGTCTGCCAATTCCGCCACGCCCGC
>DXMA01000025.1 GCA_019414445.1 Collinsella sp. | reverse complement strand
GTACCGCCTCGCGGTGACATCGTTTTTATGTCAACCTTGGTCTAACAGAGCCAAATCTTTTGTTAATTTCGAACAGGTATTCGATGTGGATGACTTTGTACCGGGCGAAAGCGATTGAGTCTAATTATGTTTTCATGCAGGTCAAGGGTGCTGTCTACAAGGGGATGAGCTGACTCGTAATTTCGCGTGAATAAGTTCCGCATTATTTTAGCTGCGTTTACCTGTTAAAACACAACATCTTGTGCTCATCATCAAAAAAGAAAACAGGATATGGAACTGGCGAAGGGCTACAATTGAAACAACGAGAAGCGTCGTTTCCCCATTACAACCTAATTGTTCGGAAGGAGTCGGATGGAATAGTTGTCAAAATCGAGGCCATATTGATGGTCCATTAAATTTCTTTAGGGGCGTGTGCGCTTATTGGTCAACAGCAGTATGCGCCCCCGTTTGTTCAAATCATTTCCAAATAGCTCTTCTTCAAGAACCTGACACTTGCGTGGCGGGGTGGGTTAGTTTGTAAAAAATGCGAAGGATGGCTTTTGGATTATTGGAGGTGCGTAATTATTGGCCAATAACTATCTAGATGATTTGCTTGGAAAAATCTCTGCTTACGATCTGTTCAATGTGCTCTTACCGGGTGCACTCGTAACATATTCCGTCAGTCAGATGCCGTTGGGCAGTTGTATCGACTGCTCTAACTGGCTGGCACTATTTGTGATGAGTTATGTTCTCGGTCTTATTGCGTCGCGGATTGGCTCTCTTTGCATTGAACCGTTGGTCCGCAAACTACAACCGACCGGAAAGCGGGACTATTCTGCCTTTGCATATGCTCAGAAACGCGATCCAAAGGTCGAGCAGCTCTTAATGATTTCAAATATGTATCGCAGCCTGGCGGGGGCCGGTGTCCTGCTCGTAATTATTCTGCTTGCATCATTGTTGCCGGAATCTCATCGGCTTCCAGCGGCGCTGTGCTCTTTTATCGCCTTATTTGTTGCCTCCTGGATCAAGCAGGAACGGTATGTAGAAAAACGAATCAACTTCAATCTTGAGGAGTGTGATAACCATGAGCGAGATTAAGTCTCTGTCCGTTGATAACGGCGACATGTTTTATATCAATCACAATACTGATAACTTCAGCATGATTGACTGTAATATTACCGATGAGCGTAAGTCGGAAATCCTTGATGAGGTCAAAAACCTTGCAGGGAAAAAGGGCGTCGTTCGTTTTATCAGTACGCATCCGGACCAAGATCATATTCAGGGTATTGAGTATCTTGATGAGCTCGGGCTTATTAAGAATTTCTATTACGTTGACAATAATGTCTCCAAGTCCACGGAGACTGAGAGTTTCAAAAAGTATAAAGATCTGAAGGAGTCGTCGTGCGCTTACAAAATATACAAGGGGTGTAAGCGTAAATGGATGAACGTTTCTGATGGTGAGCGCGGTTCTGCTGGGATTAGCGTCCTCTGGCCCGATGTGAATAATGAGACCTTCCGGGATGCTTTGCGGGATGCCGAAAGCTCTGATAAACCCAATAATATTAGTCCTGCGATTGTCTACTCTCTTGATGAAGGGGTCCGTGCGCTTTGGCTTGGTGACATGGAGAATGACTACATGGAGGCGATCGAAGGTGACATTGCGCTTTCGCCTGTGGACATTCTTTTTGCGCCGCATCATGGACGGAAGTCCGGTCGCGTTCCTAAGACATGGCTGGATAAGCTGGACCCTCGGTTGATCGTTGTGGGAAAAGCTCCGTCAGAAGAGCTTGAGTATTACTCGAATTACAACACTCTGACACAGAACAGCGCTGGCGATATTTTGTTCTGTTGCGAGGGCGGTAAGACTCACGTTTACGTTGGATCTCCTTCTTACAGCGTCAATTTCTTAGACCGAGACCCTAATGCTTCGGTTGTGAAGGGTTCGCTGTATTATTTGGGCTCTTTTGATTGCGGTGATCGCTAGTCCTGCTGTTGCCTCGTTCATTCGTGGCCTGCCCACGCTTTTACCCGACAGGCCTAGATGTGTCCTTTCATCTCATTGAGATGGTGTAGGATATTGTCCTGTGATACAAAAGCTCTACGGGAGCTTTAAGGGTGACGCTTTCGACAAGAGAGTGTTGCCCTTTTTTCATGAGTGTAATGATGTGTATTTAGGCGTTTTGTTAATAGGGTTACGCGGGATGCCCTGGAATGCCTCGGCGGTTGAGCTTAGATTTGAGGCACCGTAAAAGACGTTACCGTGCGGGGAATGTTATGTGCTGTCAACGATGTCGCTCTCTCGCACCGTGAACATGCGGAAAACGGCAAGAGCCAGCTGGCGTAGATACCCGTCCCGTACGCTAAAGACGCTTCCAATGAATCACCCTGCTCGCCGGGTAGATCATGGTGGGTCAACGGTCCTGCTGTGTGCGCTTCGTTTTTTGTCCGCGCCAGTGCTTACACTTTTGAAAAAACGGCACGAGGGCTTCTGTCACATATCTCATGCTGTAGACACATCGGCAAGTTCAGAGTTGAAGGCGAGGTGATTATGAAAGGTAGAAATCAGCACATTACGAAGCGTTCGGATGGCAATTGGCAGGTTAAGGGCGAAGGGGCATGTCGCGTTTCTTTCGTTACGACAACGCAGAGCGAGGCAATAAAGCTCGGTCGACGCATCTGCTCCAATCAAGAGTCGGAGTTGATCATCCATCGTCGTGACGGCAGAATCCGCGCAAGGGATTCCCATGGCCACGACCCCTTCCCACCGAGGGGATAAGGGGTCGGCTCCATGCCGACAACGGCCCGTTATATCGCGTCCGTTGTCGCTAAATGACTTCTTCATTGTGGCGAAATACGAGCTTGGGGCTATTTTACCTGAATTGGTTGTTTGGTCTCTTCAAAGGGTTGATTTGGGGGATTCGTGGTATTGGATTGACGGACCCCGAGTTCTCCCTTAAAGTAATCGTTGTGATGAGGCCTTGCGACGGTACGTCCGGCTTGGTCCGTGGGAACCGCCGAAAGGCGGTTTTCGCGTTTAAGGGGTCCTAATGGATAAACCATTTAAATCTATTGATGAGCAGATTGCTATTCTTGAAAGCCGTGGACTCGAATGCGATAACAATACTCGTTTAGTTTTGGAACGCGAGGGATACTATCCGGTTATTAACGGCTACAAGGATTTGTTTCTCGACCAGCGTGGAGATTCTTGCCACGAGCTATTCGTAAAAGGTACGAAGTTTTCTGATATATATCGTTTATTCGAATTTGACCGTTCATTGCGTCTGCTCATGTTTGAATACTTTAACAAGGCGGAAGCAGTGCTTAAAACCGTCTGTTCTTATCGTTTCGCAATGGCCCATAAAGATAGCCCGGAGGCATACCTGGATAGAAGATCCTACCGTGCCGATGCTGGTTATCGAAAAAAGATCGACATGCTTATTGGTGATTTCGAGAAGGTGCTGTGTAGGTCTCAAAAATGGAAAAGCGATTATAAAAGGGACTACATTCGGCATTATGAGAATAATCACGACAATACGCCGGTATGGATTCTTATGAATTATTTGATGCTTGGTCAGGCATTCAAGTTCTATGAGTTTCAGCCAGAAAGCATGAGAAATTCCATTGCCAAGTCGTTTTCTGATCTTTATTCCGAGACGCATGAAGTCGATAAGCGCATCAGCCCGCGTAGGCTAAGACTTGCATACGATCACATTAAAGATTTTCGAAATATCTGTGCGCATGACGAACGTCTATTCTGCGCCAGGGTGTCTCCGTCTCACGATGTCAATCTAGTAGGGGTTTTAAGCGATCTTGAGCTAGTGCTGACTGAGGATGACTATAAGATGTTACGACGAAATATACTGCTTGATGCACTTAAGTTGAGCGACGAGCTCAGCAACGATGCCAGCGCAAAGGTGCTTTTCGCTATGGGTGTTAACGATTTATCGAGTGTGTTTCCTAGGGAAATATTGGGGTCGTAATCGACGCGAGCGATGAATTTACTCTACAAGTTGGATGCGCATGAGATTGCGCAGAGCGGGCGGGACGTTGCCCATTGGTGGCGTCCCGCCCGCGCTTCGTTGGCTATACGTGATGCGGCAGCTCCAGCATGAGGCCGTCTCGCGCTTCTTCGAGACTCGCCTGGCCTGCCTATGCGTTTTGCTAGGCGGGCCTTCTTATGCCGCGGGTGTGGATAGCCTTACCATTGTGGGGCAGACCTTCGACGAGCCGGGTGTCTCGGGCCCCGGCTGGGTGGCGCGCACGTTGTTGCTGCTGGCGACGGATCGGTCGATGATTGTCGCTTCTTTGGTGTGTACGCCTCCGATGGCCAGTTTGCCATGGACGCCTCCTGGGTGTACGCGACCGGCGCCATAGCCGATGTTGTCTGCGAGAGTGGCTCACTTACGTCCGCGCAGTTTGTGACGCCGGCGGGCGGGGCCTTTGGTACCGCCTGCGTGATGGACGCCAGCGGGGCCGTAGCGCTGCGTGTGGTAATTGAACCCGCGGGCGCCCTGCCGCCGGCGGGGAAGACCCAGCCCGGTACCGATGAACCTGCCGGTGGCAATCCCGCGGGGGATACAAAGCCCGGAAGCGAAGGAAAGCATAGCGACGAGAACAAGCCCAGCGAAGATTCCGCCCCCACGCCTGATTCGTCGCCCAAGTCGGACGCCAGGCCCGCGTCCGCGTCCATCAAGACGCCTGCGACCAAGACCACCAAAAAGACCAAGCCCACAACAACGCAAGCCGCCGCGCTCCCTAAGACCGGCCACGGCGACTGGGCGGTTGCGTGCCTTGCCTTCGTCTTCCTAGGTATGTTATTGGTCACCATAAAAGTTCGGGCTCTTCGCTGGGGGCCTTATGTGCCAATGTAGTTTCTACTGCCTCTTTCCCGCATTTCTCTGAGTCAATAATGCAGATTGCTTGAACTCGGCTTGGGGCTTGCCATGTATTTGAATTTGGCTAAACTTAACCTATAAGTTAACCACATTTGGTTTTATCTGAGGCGGAGGGGGTGGCCTTTGGTTAGTGACTATGGACTTGTCGAATATGCTGATCCCGAGGGACGACCTTTTTGGGAACTAACCACCTCCCCTGAGAACTCTCAATTTCAGAAGATGATGTCTGATCCTAAAACGAAGTTTACCGCCCGTAAAATGATCAATCAGATTTCAAAAGTCTATGACTACGGGCTAAAGGATGTCAGTGGAACGTCAAAGCTTCGATGTATCGAGCCTAAGATTGGACTATACGAACTCAAGGGTTTTGATGGGGTTAATCGAGAAATGGTCTACGCGATTTGCCAAGGCGTGGACAAGATTGTTTTGCTTTTTTGGTTTAAGGGCCATCAAGGCTCGGGAAATATTTCCAAAGAAATTAAACGCGCAAAACAGTTGGCCCCGATAGCAAAGCAGCTTTTGGAGTCATAGCGTCGGCTTTTTTGCCCGCTTACGAAACGGAGACTTGTAATGGTTAAGGTCGATTTATCAGACTTTTACGCGGAAACGGAAACGAGCGAAACCCGTGCCTATGAGCACGCACTAGATATTGAGTTTATTGTTCATCGCGAGATGCAGCGCTCGGGCTTGAGTAAAAGTGAGCTGGCAAAGCGTATGGGCGTGAGTCTTCAGTCGCTTTCGAAATTGTTGAATTCTCAGCCCAACATGACGCTGAAAACAATCGCAAAGTTTGAGCTTGCGTTGGGTATCAAAATCATTCCTCAGGTCATTTCCAGTTATTCGAATGAGGCGCCGTTTTCTTCGTCTAATAACTCTGTCCGAGAACAATGGTCTTCATTTAACAGCGACTGCTCGGCGAAACGATTGAACTTTGAGATGATTCCGGGAGGTTTGGCTGCATGAGCAAGGATTTCATTGCGCCTATTCAGGTTGTTCATTTGTTTGTTGTCGACTCAACTTTTCATATCGAGAATGAGCCCTCCCAGAATATGGATTTAAAAGTTGACGTTAGCTATCAGGACGTCCATCTATTGAGGAACAAGGCGGGCGAGCGTGCAGACTTAAAGCTGTATGTGTGTGGCAGTCTGATTGATAGGGACGATGCAAAGGAAAAAATGCGCGCTGATGTGACGGTTGCTATTTCGGTGTCAACAAAAATGCCGTTCGACATTTCAGACGATGAAGCGCGCCGTTATCTTCTCTCTAATGCGATTTCCATGGCGTATGGTCACGCTAAGAGCTATCTGATGGTCGTTACTGGACTTTCGCCCATGGGGGCTTTGACGCTGCCGGCAATTCTTCCTTCGGAATTGGCAGCGGACAGCGATGCATCTTTCCAAAGTGAGTAAGTTGTTCTCGAGTTGGATTTTGCCTGCCGCTGTGTGCAAATGTAACGGGGTGCCGAATCGGTAGTCTGACTGATTCGGCATTTATATTTCGAAGTTTCTAGTTGAAGCCCTGCGATGCCCGTGCTGCGACAGCTAAATTGACCGTGACGTCCCGTCTTGCGACACGCATGTAGCTCCGCACGGGTATCATGGTGAAAGCGATTTCAACGACAGGGGTGCTCGTGGTAAAGATGAAAGATGTGGCCGAGCTGGCGGGCGTTTCGAGCGCCGCCGTCTCGCGCTACCTCAATGGTGGGTATATCTCGGCGGACAAGGCCGAGCGCATTAAGCAGGCGATTGAGCTGACCGGATACGTGCGATCCAGCCAGGCTCGCGCGCTGCGAACCGGTTCCACCAAGCTCATCGGCGTCATCGTGCCTAAGATTAATTCCGAGTCGGTGAGCCGCATTACGGCGGGCATCGGGCAGGTGCTTGGCCGCCGCGGCTACCAGATGCTTCTTGCCAATACCGATAACGTCCCCGATCGCGAGCTCGAATACCTCGATTTATTCCAAAACCATCCGGTCGATGGCATTGTGCTGGTGGCAACTATGATTACCGGCGAGCATCGCCGGGCGATTGAGTCGTGCCGTGTGCCCATTGTGTTGATCGGCCAACATGTCGAGGGCGCGGCGTGCGTCTATCACGACGATTACGAGGCCGCTTTCGAGCTGGGTCAGGCACTCGCGAAGCGTGCTGAGGGCAAGATCGCCTACATCGGAGTTGCCGAGGAAGACCGTGCCGCCGGTTATGACCGTCGTCGTGGTTTTGAGGCCGGCTTGCGCGCCGCGGGCGTGGCACTTGATTCGAGCCTGATTTGCCAGGGGTCCTTTACGCTCGACTCGGGCTATCGCGCTGCACGCGAACTGCTCTCCGTCGATCCCGATGTTTCGCTTATCGCGTGCGCGACCGATACTATGGCGGCCGGCGCCCTGCGCGCTCTTGACGAGGTTCGCGGCATGGGCGAGGGTGTGCGTCGCGTGAGCGGTTTTGGCGACAACGCATTTTTGCGCGCGCTGACGGGCGGCATTCCCACCGTGCATTACGGCTACCTGACCAGTGGCGTCGAGGCGACTAATATGTTGCTCAATACGCTCGATGGCGTGGAGGGGGAGAGCGGTTTAAAGACGCTCAAGCTCGGCCATCAGCTGATGAATGTCTAGGCTTACGTGATCTACCGCGCGCTCAACATTTAGGCGTTCAGTCGCCTATCGGCGCTATACTGCAGCCGTTGCCCACGATGCGGGGAACACCCGCATCGTGGGTTTTTGTTTTGAAGGGACGGTACCGCATGGGCGTACAGCAGCTAGAAGAGGCCTGGGCTTTGAGGACCGGCGCGCGTGAAGCGCGGTTGCTCGCGGCCTCGCATGTGCCAGCAGCGTTGTCGCAATTGGGGATTGTGCGCCCCGGTGACCGCCTGGTTGCGTTTGCCGATGCGTTTGCGCGCGGCTTTGATGCCTGCGACGTGGCTATGGTGGGCGAGCCGTCGGTTGCAGCGTTTGCTGCTGCGTCCGAGGGCTTTGATGCTTCGTTTGATGTCGAGGGGCCGCACCTGTGGTGGTTCGTCAACTCCATCGGCGGGTTTGGTCTGCGCGTCCCCGATCTTCGTGCTCTGGGTCGCGCGGCTCGCGAGGCCCATGGGCTGCTCGTGGTTGATAACACTGTGGCAAGCGTCTTTGGATGCGATCCGCTGCGCTTAGGCGCCGTGCTGTCGCTCGAGGCGCTCGACCGCGTGTGTGCCGGTAGAGCACCGCGCAAGCTCGTCGCCGTTTCGGTGGCGCGCTCGCAGCTCAAGCGGCATCGTGTGGACGCCGCTGCCGAGTGCGCGCATGTGTTGCTTGCGGGCTGCGGTGCGCCTGTGCTTGATCTGTCTGCTGATGAAGCCGGCGTGCTGGAGTACGGGTTCGAAACGCTCGACGCTCGCATGCAGGCACACTTCGACCGCGCCCGTGCGCTGGCAGAATATTTGGCTGCGAACGAGATGGTGCGCAACGTGCGCTACTCCGGGCTGAGCACGCACCCCGACCATGCGGTTGCAACGGGAATCCTGGAGCATGGCTTTGGACCGGCAGTTGAATTTGACCTTATCGAGCGTAGTGCGGGTGATTTGTTCGATGCTTTGCCGGGGGAGTTTCGTATATCGTCCCCCGGCGTAACGACGCGCCTTTCGGTCCCACGCGGCAAGCAGGCAAGCACCATCCGCCTTTTCGCCGGCACCGACAACCCCCTGGTTGTAGCGTCCACCCTAGATAACGCCCTCCGCAAATTAGCTACTCTTTGATGCTAGCGATGAGGGCGTCTGCTTTGGTGGCGATGATATCGTTGATGTCGGCCTGCAGCTCCTCGTAGACTTCGATGGCTCGCTCGCCGGCGGGGGTGAGGGTGGATCCGCGGGCGCCGTCGCGCTCGATGAGCTTGCAGCCCAGCTGGCCTTCGGCCTCGTTTACGATGCGCCAGGCCTTGGAATACGCCATGCCCATGCTCTTGGCGGCACGGTTGAGCGAGTGTTCGTGGGCAATACCCTGCAGCAGCAAGACGCAGCCGTGGCCGAACACGCCCGGCAGGTCTTTGTCGCACGCTTGAATGACCAACTTTGCCGTCGTCTTGTACTTCATACGCCCACGTCTCCCCGCTAAAGTGTTTGCTGGGCAAACGCAAAGCCTGCGTCAAACCCTCGTGTGCTCTTCTTAAATCAAGCATTGTAGCAGTCAAAGTGCGTTAAGATACTTCCCCAGTATTGGGCGCCCAAGGTTGGGCTGGGTCCTACGAGGCCTGCAGCCGACCGGTCGCATGGAAAAAGGAGAAACATGGCTACGTTCTTTCCCGGTGAGTCCCACACGTTTTCGGAGTATCTGCTGGTTCCTGGTTACTCGTCCTCGCAGTGCATCCCCAACAACGTCTCTCTCAAGACGCCGCTAACCCGCTTTAAGCGCGGTGAGAAGCCGGCAATCACCCTGAACATCCCCATGGTTTCCGCCATCATGCAGTCCGTCTCGGGCGTCGACATGGGTGTCGCGCTCGCTACCGAGGGTGGCCTGTCCTTCATCTACGGTTCCCAGACCCCCGAGTCCGAGGCCGCTATGGTCAAGGCCGTCAAGGATCACAAGGCTGGCTTCGTTCAGTCCGATTCCACGCTGACCCCCGACATGACCATGGAGCAGGTCATCGAGCTCAAGGAGAAGACCGGTCACTCCACCATGCCGGTTACCGATGACGGCACCCCCAAGGGCAAGCTCCTGGGTATCGTCACCAGCCGTGACTATCGCCCCAGCCGCGATGACCACCAGAAGAAGGTCTCCGAGTTCATGACCCCGCGTGAGCAGCTCATCGTGGGCGACAAGAACATCAGCCTCAAGGTTGCCAACGACGTCATTTGGGACAACAAGCTCAACGCCCTGCCCATCGTCGACGACAACGATCACCTCATGGGCATCGTCTTCCGCAAGGACTACGACAGCCACAAGACCAACCCCAACGAGCTGCTCGATAACGACAAGCGCTACATGGTCGGCGCCGGTATCAACACCCGCGACTATGCCGAGCGTGTGCCGCTGCTCATCGAGGCCGGCGCCGATGTCCTGTGCATCGACTCTTCCGAGGGCTTCAGCGAGTGGCAGAAGCGCACCATCGAGTGGATCCGCGCCAACTACGGCGAGGACGTCAAGGTCGGTGCCGGTAACGTCGTCGACGCCGAGGGCTTCCGCTTTCTGGCCGACTGCGGTGCCGACTTCATCAAGGTCGGTATCGGCGGCGGTTCCATCTGCATTACCCGCGAGACCAAGGGTATCGGTCGCGGCCAGGCCACCGCGCTGATCGACGTCTGCCGCGCTCGCGACGAGTACTACGAGGAGACCGGCGTCTACGTGCCCGTGTGCTCCGACGGCGGTATCGTCTACGACTACCACATGACGCTCGCCCTTGCCATGGGCGCCGACTTTATGATGCTGGGTCGCTACTTCGCCCGCTTTGACGAGAGCCCGACCGAGCGCGTCAATGTGAACGGCCAGTATATGAAGGAGTACTGGGGCGAGGGTTCTGCACGTGCCCGCAACTGGCAGCGCTACGACCTGGGCGGCGCCGCGAAGCTCAGCTTCGTCGAGGGCGTTGACTCCTACGTTCCCTACGCCGGTTCCCTCAAGGACGGCGTGGGCGGCACGCTCTACAAGGTCAAGTCCACGATGTGCAACTGCGGCGCCCTCTCGATCCCCGAGCTTCAGGAAAAGGCACGCCTGACCCTGGTCAGCTCCACCTCCATCGTCGAAGGCGGAGCCCACGACGTTGTCGTAAAGGATTCTCAGCAGTCCGTGTCTTATCGATAAGCCTGCACCCATAATCGATCGTTCGCCGATTGGTGCCGCCCGCTTCATTTGCGGACGGCACTTTTTCTTTGGCTCTGTTAGACCAAATTTGACACGATCGGCTGTTCGTCGAACCGG
>DXMA01000024.1 GCA_019414445.1 Collinsella sp. | reverse complement strand
CCGGTTCGACGAACAGCCGATCGTGTCAAATTTGGTCTAACAGAGCCAAAGAAAATCCCCTCGTTTGGCGGCGACGGCACCACCAAGGGCGATGGCTATGGTCCGTGGGACGATGAGCGTTATATCACGCGTGAGCTGTGGGAAGAGCACGACTACGATTTTTGTGCCGGCACCATGCGCTCGACTGCTAACGACGAAGCTCTGGGTGGCACGCACGCCAATGAGTGGGCGATGGACTACAAGCTGAATATTCCCGTGCATGGACAGAGCGTCAAGGCGACGACTGATTTTCCCGGTGCGGGCACCGCGACCATCGAGGCAACCAAGCTTGGTATTGATCAGGCGACCTCGGACCCCTACACCTTTGCCGTGAGCGCTGTGCTGGCGGGAACGGCTCAGGGCCTGGCCCAGGGCGATACGTCGGTAACGTTTAAGCAAGAAACCTCCGCAAAGCCTGAAGGCCTGACCGAGGCGAACGGTGGATACCGCTTTATGGGCTGGTTCCGCGAGCCCAAGGTCAACGTGAACCACATCGAGGCCGATAACAGCTGGTTTGACGGCAAGACCGATGCCGATGCCGTGACTGCCGGCAAACAGGTCAAGAAGAGTGAGGCGCACGAGCATACGTCGACCTATACCGCCGATAATGCCAAGGGGGTCGACGGTTTTAAGGGCAACGACCTGTTTATCGCTTCGTACGAGGCGCAGGTGCTGTTCTATAACGTTAAGGGCGAGACGCTTGATTGGAAAACCGGTGCTGCGCACGACAAGTCGACGGATTGGTACCGTTATGGTGTCGGTTTAACGCCGGCTGCCCCTGCGGACCGCGGTACTCTGTCTGCTAGCGCCACCTTTATCGGCTGGACGACGCAGCCGAGCGACGAGGCTGGGATGAACGGCGCCTATGCGGCCATTACCTCGCCTGGGCTTGCCGAGCTAAAAAACGCCGGTGCGTTCTATCCTGCCGGCACCGAGATCACTGTGCTTGGCCCTACCGATTTTTATCCGGTGTACAGCGACTATGTGTCGAACATCATGACGGAGTTCGAAGGCCACGAGCGGGACGCAACCGACGATAAGACTCGGCGCGACGGTGTGGGCAAAACTGTCGTTAAGGTTGAGACTGCCGAGGACGGCACCGGTGTGTACACGGTGCAGGTGTGGGGCGTGGACAACAAGCCTTTATCTGAGGGCGGTGCGCTGCCCGACGGCTACCGCTTCCTGGGTTGGTATGAAAACAAGCAGGCCGCCGATGGGTCCACGGTTGAGGTCCGCGTAAGCCGCGACCCCAGCTATAAGCTTCCCGCCAGCGTCGATCTGACCGTCCAGCATACCTATACGGCGCGCTTTGAGTACCGCGTGGATTATTACGTCCGGGCTTATACCAACCAAGAGTTTACGGAAAGCACGAAACTTTGTTCCGTTTGGAATCGGTATCAAACGCCCTTTGAGGAAAACGTCGGTAGTACCTTCGTGCGTGAAAACGTCGTTCACTGGGGTCCGGAGCATGTTGACCACGGTATAAGGGATAGGTACGACAAAAAATGCGATTCGCGCTATTCGTCAGAGACCCTTGTCGTAGGGCCCTTCAATGCTTATTCACATAATGTTAAAAACGATACAGGCTCTGATACCAAGAAAGACCTATTTGCCGATACCGATTTTCCAGGCGCCGCGACGTTGAGCGATGAATGGACTTCCGTTTCGCTGAACGTTTCGATTTCTCCGGTAAGCGATCGGTATCATTTGAATTTCTGGACGCTTGAGCGCGGCAATAGCTGCTGGACGTATGTGAATAATCCCATCGAAAGCACGATGCTGTATCTCAATACGAAGTATTACGTTCGCGCGATGATTACCACGGATGTTAACTTCTACAACAAGGACAACACAATCCTGAAGGCCGCTACGCGTCGTTACGAAAGCAACCTGCTGCAAAATAAGGTGAATGGATCAGACCCTACGTACACGTATTACTACCCGCACGTGAACACTTCGGTTGAGGCAACAGGGGACCCGCAGGATGAGCCAGCTGGTTCTTACGAAAGTCCCTTGACCCTTGAGTCTTCGCCGACTGATGCCGAGATGGCGGTGCCGGGTTATAAGTTCCTGGGCTGGATTTCGACCGCCGAGGTCCAGAAAGACTCTGCCGTCTGGGACTATATCTACGATGTCAAGGGCGATTCCTTTACTACGTCTGATCCGGACAAGGCCAAGCCGTATCT
Organism: Collinsella sp.; assembly: GCA_019414445.1. Classification (GTDB taxonomy): domain Bacteria; phylum Actinomycetota; class Coriobacteriia; order Coriobacteriales; family Coriobacteriaceae; genus Collinsella. The sequence goes on along the minus strand of DXMA01000024.1, from coordinate 31,860 downwards.
AGCGACAAAAGAGTCCGTGGTCACGCGGTGTCAGGATGCGTATCCCGTGTACGTAAAGTACGACGTCAACTACACAACGAATCTGCATCGCGCCGGTTTTGAGGGTACTTCCGAGGTAAATGTCCCTAAGTGTGACATCACTCCCACTCTCAATGCGGACACCAATCCTGCCACGGCAACGGTGATTCCTGATATCGAAACGACGGTATACAAGTCCGGCGGCGAGTTATACAAGCTGAATAAGGTCGAAATCGAACTCCCGAACGGTGAGGTTAAGGAGCTCGAATCTGACGGCAATAACTCGTATACCTATCCCGTGGAGCCCGGCAAGCCCTATACGTTTGTGGCCTACTACACGCCCATCGCGGTGGTGTATCACCTGAACGATACCGATATCGATGGCAAACTCGCGCAGGAGGACGATACGCTCGGCAGTCTTAAGGGCGGCATGCCACTGCCTACGTATAACGTCGGCGATATCGATGCTGCAACGGGTGCATACAATACCTTCGTGGGCTGGACGGAAGTTAAGCCGGTAACTGGCAGCGGTTATATCGTTTGGTCGGACGGCGTTTCCATGGTGAATAAAAACACGGTGGTCAACGCCCCCATGGAGCTGTACCCGGTCTACTGTGCGAGCGCGGTAAAGGTCCAATCGAATATCGATAACAATCTGGATAACCCCGATTCCGTGCGTTCTCTTTCGCGCACCGACTCGGGCGATCAAATATCGCTGGAAGTAAGAGCTACAGCTGAGGTTGTCGGCAAGGATGGCACCAAGTACGACTTTGTCGGCTGGTCGCGTGACTATGAATCCGATAGTAAATACACTCTGATGACCGAAGACGATAAGTATCTCCTCGAGGGTAGTGAACCCTTTAAGGGCGAGACGTATACTGCGGTGTACAAGATTGCGCCGTATAAGGTGCGCTATCACGGTGTCGATGGGTCGATCCTCTTTACGGCGACGGTTGACTCGGGCGACGAGCGTGCACAGGACGGCAAGCCTGGCTTTGTCTACACGGTCGATGTTCCCAAAATGGACGAGAGCGGCAACCCAGTCTATAACGAAAAGGGTGAACCCGTCACGGAGTCAAAGGAAGTGGCCATCGATGATGGAGCCTACTCCGCAATCAACGTGTCCCTGGGCGAGCGAGCGGATAGCAGCTTGAAGGAGCTGTTCTTGGAGTGGCAGTGGGTTAATGGCGACAAAGCTGTAGCGTGGAGCGACTTCAAGGGTAATCCGGTTAAGACCAACATGGATTTGTACCCGGTGACGTATAAGGTCGTCGCTAACGACACGTCGGACGCTGCGAGCCCTAAGAATGTGACCGGTCAGCTCAAGTTGCTGTTTAATCCAAATGACGCGAACACGGTGGACGACAAGAGCGATAAGGCGCCGTTCAAGGCTTGCTTTGCAAAGCCATTCGTGGGCACGCAACTGACGGTGCACGTTGACCGCGTTGGCTATGGCCTTTCTGGCCAGACTCCTACGCCTGTCAACGGGAAGTATGTATCGCTTTACAGCTCGGGTTCGGGCGAGGGCTCGTTTGAGCTGACGAACCGTTTGGACTACAAGCTCACGGGCGACGACACTCAGGGCGATGGAAATGCGGTGTTCGATTTCGCCGCTACGCATACGCTCAAGATCGTCAAGCAAACCCAGGATAGCTGGGCGAAGGGCAAGACGTTCCGCTTCAAGGTTTCCCGGGCCGACATGGACGGCAACGCCTTGGATGAGCGCACGGTTGAGGTAACGGTGTCATCGGATGCGCAGCTGAAGGACGGTTCCGCCTGGTACTCCGGCGCTATCGAGCTTGCGGTCCCGGCGGGTATCTACACCGTCGAGGAGGACTCAGCGTGGGCATGGCGCTACAGCAGCCAAATCGGCGTCCCTGGCAAGCAGCCGGGCGATAAGGCGCAGGCGACTATCTCCGCTGCATCGAGCGCGAACGATGCCACGTTCACCTGCACGAACACGCGTGTGAACGACAAATGGATCGACGGCAGCGATCGTGCCCATAACGTTTGGAGCAACGGCAACGTAGCAAAGAAGGAGGATTAGCATGTCCAAGCGCAAGCGCATCATCGCCTTGCTGGTGGGGGTTATCCTCCTGGCCGGTACGGCAGGCACGCTGGCCTGGCTTTCGGTTACGGGCGTGCTGGTCAACCAGTTCGGCATCGGATCGGTGACGCCATCGGTTCAGGAAACGCTCAACGGCAAAGTGAAAAGCGATGTCAAGGCGAAGAACACGGGTACTGCGCCCGCCTATATTCGTGCTGCAGTGGATATCTACTGGCAAGATGCGACGAGCGGCGCTCGCCTGTGGGATGAGCCGCAAGCTGGCTCGAACTACGAGATTATGTGGAGCGTGGCTGATGCCTCGGGCGCGAACTCGGCTTCTAGCTGGGTTAAGTCGAGCGACGGGTTCTATTACTGGACGTCGCCCGTTGCTCCCGGCGATGAAACCGGCATGCTCATTAATAGAGTAACCGAGCTCAAGACAACCGAAGGTCGCGATCTTGTCGTGGATATCTCCACTCAGGCGGTCCAGGCGACGCCCGATGAGGCCGTGCACGATGCATGGGGTTGCACGGTCAAGAATGGCGTGCTGGTGCCGCCGCATGGAGGTGCGTAAGTATGGCGTTCCCAATTCGCAAAGGTGTTGCGCACTCCTTGCGTTGCATGGTCGCGGTCATTTTCTGCATGGTCGCGATCGCCGTTCCTGCCCGTGCATTTGCTGATACTCCCGCGATTGTCTATGACGGAAATGCGCGTCAGCTGACGGTCTCGGGGGAGACGGGCGCCTCGGGGGAGCCCGACCCGTTTCCCGCCTTTAAAGATCTAATGCCCGGCGATGTGCGCGAGCAACAGATTGAGGTTCGTGCCACGGGTGTAAAGTCCCAGGTACGCGTGTTTGTGCGGGCCGTTGTCGATCACGAGACGGCACACCTGCTGTCGCCCATCACCTTAACGGCGTCGGCGGGCGATGCGTCTGCCGGTTGGCTTCAGACGGGAACGCCGGGCAGTGTGTTTGCTTACCCCACGCAGGTCGCAACGTTTACGAGCGATGGCAGCACGGTGCTCAATTTGCAACTAAGTGTCCCGACGTCGGTGGGCAACGAGCTTGCCGACGCAGGCAAGACCATCCGCTGGGAAATCACCGCCGAGGACGATGGCGAGAAGATTCCCGTGCGGCCTGCTGGCAGCAAAGGGGCCGGCGTGCTTGGTTTGGCGGCAACCGGCGACAGCACGCTCACGTTGCTTTTGATGTTGCTGACACTTGCAATCATCGCTTTTATTGCTGCGCTGCTTTTGTCCCGGAGGAATAAGCGCTAGGTCCATCTTCTAAACGCAATGCCCTCCCGGGCGGCGGGCACGAAGTTCCCTGCTCTACAGTTCTGCGCAAGACGAAGGCCACATTAAGTGGCCTTCTTTGCATGCGGAACTCGCGATAAACTTCGTGCCCGCCGTTCGGGAGGGCGCCTCTTTATTGATGGAAGGCCTAATAAGCTGATGATTTCATGCTCGGATGTATTCGGAGTGGGACGGGCTTTCCGGATGGGCGGGGTCTCGGAAAGCTCATCCCGGAATTCGCCTTTGGAATGGGATGCACTTTCCGATTGAGGGACTCAGCGGAAAATGCATCCCAGTATTCGGCTGAGAAATGGGACACGGTTTCCGGTTGAAGCCTTGGCGGAAAATGTGACCCGGAATTTGTGATCGGAATGGGATGCGGTTTCCCAACGGGGCCACAAACGGAAACCGCATCCCATTCCGGACGTGAATTCCGGGACAAGCTTTCCGCGATGCGCATGCCAGGCCACGCTTCTGCTACGAGGCGAGTGCAGTTTCTCATCAGCCCACTCAACCCGCAACGGGTGAGGGGCGGCGGCAGGCGGAGGTACGGGAAAGGTCTGTCGCGAGTTCCGCACGCAAAGGGGGCCACTTAATGTGGCCCCCGTCTTGCGCAGGACTGTTTGAGCAGCAGACCTTTCCCGTACCTCCGCCTGCCGCCGATTCGGGCCCCCGACCCCGTTACTTGATCTTGGTCGTACCCGGTGCCAGGTTGGGGTCGGTCTCGTTGGCCTCGGTCTGGAAATGCTCGGTATAGACGTTCTTGCCGTCGCGGAACATCTCGTAGTACTGCATTTTGGCGTAATCCTCACGCGCCTTGGTGGCGGCTGCGGCAGCGGCGTCGTCACCGGTGACGTTGGAGGAAAGCGCCCAGCGCAGGCTGGCGTCCTCGTAGCCAACGGAGTTGATGGCAGGCAGCGACTTACGCAGCGTCATGTGCGCCTTCTGATAGTCGGAAAGCGGTGCGCCGATCAGCTGCATCAGCTGGGTGGACAGGCAGTTGGTGGACAGGTCGTCGACCTCGCTCGTCTGGTCGCAACCGGCAACGTCGTAGTTGGCCCAGATGATGTAGTCGGTCTGCCACAGACGTTCCTGGTGCGTGGCGTCGTCCTCGCCGGTAAACCACTTATCGTTGAACTTGGACGGGAAGAACGGCTGGTGGTCGCCCCAGAACACCACGACCACCTTGCGGTCGAGCTTGCTCAAGGCGTTGAGGAAGTAGCGCAGTGCCTGGTCGGACTGCTCGATGCACGAGACATACTCGTCGACATCGGACAGCGTGCCGTCCTCGACGGTCTTGGTGTCCAGGTCGGTCGTGTCGATGTTCAGGTGCATTTGCTTGTCGACCGGCAGCAGACCCGTATCGTAGCCCGAGTGGTTCTGCATGGTCACGTCGAAGATAAACTGCGGATCGGCGTTCTGGTCGAGCAGCTCAAGAATCTTGTCGTAGGTAGCCTGGTCGGTCACCATGCCGCGCAGGGTGCCGGCTCCCTGGAAATCGTTGATAGACAGGAACTGGTCAAAGCCAAAGTCCTTGTAGACGTTCTCGCGGTTCCAGTTGGTCGCGTGGTTGGGGTGCATGGCTGTGGTGGAATAGCCGAGCGATTTGAACTGCTCTGCCAGATTCCCGGTCGTTTCCATGTTGTAGATGGTGTAGGGGTACACGCCTGAGCCCAGGTTGGCCATGGAGTTGCCGGTCATAAACTCAAACTCGGTATTGGCGGTGCCGCCGCCGTAGGCGCTCACGTAGAGCTTGCCGCGGCTGAGGCAGTTGGACAGGCTCTTAAAGTACTGCGGGCCCTCGTAGCCGGCGCGCATGTTCTGGTAGATCGACAGATCCGAGAAGGTCTCGTTCATGATGGCGATGACCGTGGGCTTCTCGCTGTCGAACTGCTCCTTTGCGGCGGTGCGCTCGTCGCTCTTGGCCGCGTCGGACTTGTCGTAGGCCTTGGCGTACTTTTTGAGCGTGGCCTTGGCATCGTCGACGGAGTAGTCGGCGGGTTTGGGCGGCTTGATGGACTGCGCTGCGCTAATGAAAGCGGGCAGGTAGCCCTCGCGCCAGTAGCTCTCGAGCGGGCGCCAGGTGTAGACGGTGATGCCGAGGGTGTTGTAGTAGTCGATAAGCGTGACGTGCGCGGTCACGCCGCCCAGGCACAGCACAGCGACGAGCAGGTTGGTGAGCAGCATGCGCTTGGCGTTGGCGGCACCCTTCTGACGGTGCGGCGCCACCAGACCGGCGTACTCGCACAGCAGTATGGCGATGGCGGTAAAGCCCATGGACAGCACGCAGAACAGTGAGATCGAGAAGGTGTAGCCGTTGCCGGCGACCGCGGCGGCGGTGGAGATGGCCGAAAGGTCGCCCGGCTGGATGGGCATGGATTTAAACGTGATGACGAAGAACTCGGCAATGCCTAGGACAAAGAGGGCAAAGGCCAGGACCGCGGGAGCTGCGCCGTGGCGCTGGAACAGGAAGAACAGGCCGACCATGAGCGTGGTGATGATGGCCCACTCGAGCAGGATGCACAGGGGATAGACCCAGGTAAAGTCGTGGTTGGACGAGACCTCCATGCCCAGCAGCGCAAAGACGCCGGCGAGCAGCAGGCACAAGACGGCGGCGACGAGCGGGCGGCCCACAAAGGCGCCACGCAGGCGGGCGAACTTGCCGGTGGGGGCGGGGGCATCGGCGGAGGCGAACGCAAAGACGCGCGGGGCGATGCGGTCGCGGGCGATGCTGGCCCAGGCGCAACCGGTGAGAATGGCATTGGTCAGGATGAGCATCACAAAGGCGAGCGGCTCGTTTTGAGCGACGAGGCCAATGGCACCCCAAATGGTCAAAAAGAGCTGGAACAGGCCGAAGGCGGCGCTCCACCCAAGAGCGCTTTTGGCAACGGTGCCCGACTGGGTGCGAATGGCCTTGGCCTCGCGCAAGACAAGGTAGACGGTCGCCGCAAGACCGACGAGCGAGATGGCGGCAGCGAACATGCTGAAACTCCTCACAAATGCAAAACCTACGAAAGCGGGGATTTACCCGATTGTTACCAAGATATGCGCAGCAATTGGTGGCTGCGCACAACAACCAGCCATATTAACGCGCGCGTGTGGCGATGTAGCGCAATGTAGTGGCGACCTGCGCGATAATGGACGGGAATTACACGGAAACGTAAAGGCTTCTTAAAGAATTGGCGAGGATGAGGCGATGAACGAGCGGGTTTGTATGACGAGTGCGGGCGACGTGGGTGCCGGCATGGACGCGGGTGGCTATCCGGTCGAGACCACGGGCAATGCGGCGCTGGACACGTTGGAGCATCGCTCGTCTACGCGTGCCTTCGCGCGTGATGACGACGACCGTCCTGTGGCGGTGACCGACGAGCAGCGGGCGGCGATTCTGCATGCGGCGAGCCGTGCGCCGTCGGCAGGCGCCATGATGATGTATTCCATCGTGAGCATCTGCGAGCAGGCTACGCTGGACCGTCTGGCTGACCTGTGCGACCACCAGCCCATGATCGCCAAGGCGCCCTGGGCACTAATATTTGTGGTCGATTATGCCAAGTGGATCGATCTGTTTGAGCACGTGGGCTGCTTTGAACCCGAGTTTGTCGAGCGCACGGGCAAGGCGCCCCGTCGTGCACCGGGTCTGGGCGACTTTGCCATCGCGGCTCAGGATGCCGTGATCGCCGCGCAAAACGCCGTGGTTGCCGCCGAGGCCCTGGGGCTGGGGAGCTGCTACATCGGTGATATCGTCGAGAATGCCGAGGAAGTCGCCGAGCTGCTCGATCTGCCGCCCTATACCATGCCGCTATCGATGCTTATTATCGGCACGCCTCGCAAGGAGCGTCCGGCCATTGCGCACCCCGTGGTGAACCTGGTGCACGAGGAGCGCTACTGCCGCGCCGATGCTACGACTATGGACGCGCAGGTGGCCGAGATGGATGCGATGTTTCGCCCGCACGCCCGCGAGGTGGGGGAGCGCGTCGTCGACATCTACACCCGCAAACACACGAGCCCCTTTATAGCCGAGATGAGCCGCTCCATGGAGTGGTGGTTCAAAAACTGGCTCGGAAAATGACGAATGTGACAAAGGGGGCGTCCCTTTGTCACATTCCATATCGCCGCGGTAGCCTAAAGACTGTATAAATGTTTATCTAGCTGGGAAAACAGTGCATTAAAACATGGCCGATTACCTATAATCCTTTCGAACGTTAAAGTTGGGAGGAAACCGGCTTATGGAACAAAAGGCCAAGGAGGCAGCCTCGCACGCTGCGATTCCTGTGAGCATCTCGGCGATGCTCGTCACGCTGGGCGTGGTGTATGGCGATATCGGCACCAGCCCCATGTATGTAACCAAGGCGCTCGTTGCCGGCAACGGCGGCATCGGAAGCGTCACGCAGGAGTTCGTGCTCGGCGCGCTCTCCCTTGTCGTGTGGACGGTCACGCTGCTGACGACCGTCAAGTACGTGCTGATCTCGCTGCGCGCCGACAACCACGGCGAGGGCGGCATCTTTGCCCTGTACAGCCTAGTCAAGCGCTGCGGCAAGTGGCTCATCATCCCCGCCATGCTGGGCGGCGCGGCGCTCCTCGCCGACGGCATCCTGACGCCTGCCGTTACCGTCACCACGGCCATCGAGGGCCTGCGCACCATCCCGGCGGTCCATGCCGTGCTCGGTGACGACCAGGGTCGTGTCGTCGCCATCACGCTTGCCATCATCATCGCGCTCTTCTTGGTGCAGCGCATCGGCACGGCCAAGATCGGTCACGCCTTCGGTCCCATCATGACGCTGTGGTTTTTGTTCCTGGGCGGCACGGGCCTGTTCTTTGTCTGCCAGTATCCCGCGGTGCTGCTGTGCCTCAACCCGTTGCGTGGCATCGCTTTTCTGCTGAGCCCCAACAACCATGCGGGCATCATGATTTTGGGCAGCTGCTTCCTCGCTACCACCGGTGCCGAGGCGCTCTACTCCGACATGGGCCATGTGGGCCGCGGCAACATCTACGCCACCTGGCCGTTCGTTAAGTGCTGCCTGCTGCTGTCCTACATGGGCCAGGGCGCGTGGCTTATCAACAACGCCGGCAACCCGGAGCTCATGGGTATCGCCGACCTCAACCCCTTCTACCAGATGCTCGCCCCGGGTCTGCGCCCCTTTGCCGTCGGCCTTTCCACCGTCGCGGCCATCATCGCCTCGCAGGCGCTCATCACCGGCGCATTCTCGCTGGTGTCCGAGGCCAGCCGCCTGGACCTCATGCCGCATATGCAGGTCTTCTATCCTGCCGAGACCAAGGGCCAGCTCTACATCCCCATGGTCAACAACGTCATGCTCGTGGGCTGCGTCGTCGTGGTGCTGCTGTTCCAGAACTCGGCGCACATGGAGGCCGCGTACGGCCTGGCCATTACCCTGACCATGATGTGCACGACAATGCTGCTCTTCTTCTATCTGCACGTGGAGCGCAATCTCAAGGTCGCGCCGTGGATCTTTGCCGCCTTCTTCCTTATGCTCGAGGGCTTCTTCTTTGTGAGCTCGCTCACCAAGTTCTTCCACGGCGGCTATTTCACCATCCTTATGGCCGCGCTCATCATGGGCATCATGGTGTGCTGGTACAACGGCACGGCGGTTGAGCAGCGCCAGTTTACGCTGCTGCCGCTGCGCAGCTATCTGCCGCAGCTCAAGCGCCTGCGCGACGACGATCGCTACGAGCTCGTGAGCGACAACATCGTGTACCTGACCAAGGACACCAACACCGACTATATCGACCGCGATATCGTCTACTCGATTTTGGACAAGCACCCCAAGCGCGCTCGTGCCTGGTGGTTCGTGAACGTCGAGACCATGGACGAGCCGCATACCTTTGCCTACTCGGTCGAGACGTTCGGCACCGACTACGTATTCCGCGTGCATCTGTACCTGGGCTATAAGATCAACCAGCGCGTCAATGCTTACCTGCGCCAGGTTGTTCAGGACCTGGCTGCCAGCGGCGAGCTGCCGGCGCAGACGCACGACTACTCGGTCTACAAGGATCCGGGCAACATCGGTACGTTTAAGTTCGTCATGATCCGCAAGCTGCTGGCGCCCGAAAGCGACGTGGAGCCCAGCGAGCGTACGGCCATCACGCTCAAGTACATCATCCGCCGCGCTGCCGGCACCCCCGCGCGCTGGTACGGCCTGGAGAACTCCAACGTGAGCTTTGAGTACGTGCCGCTGTTCACCAAGTTTAAGGCCGTGAGCAAGATGCAGCGCCTGGCTCCCGACGAGCGCCCGTAGACTGCAAGGCTATACACTTGGAACCACCACAAGGGGAAACCACCACAAAGGTGCCTGTGAACTGCCTCCCATTTCTTGGACATCGGGAAATGGGAGGTTTTCCATGAGTATAGATCTCAGGTCGAAGCACGATCTGGAGTCCAGGAGGCGGGCCGTCGAGCTCTTCGACGCCGGCGTCGGCTGCAAGCCGGCGGCCGAGGCCCTGTCCGTCCCCCGCGAGACCGTGAGAGAATGGCAGTGGGTATACCGGGCGTTCGGAAGCGAGGCGCTGCTGTCCATGGACGGGAAACAATCCAGTTACACATTCGAGCAGAGGGTCGCCGCGGCGTCGGCCGTGGTCGACGACGGGATGGCGAAGGCCGACGCCATGGCCGAGTTCGGGATCAGGTCGAAATCCCCGCTGGAGCGCTGGTGCAGGCTCTACCGCGAGGGCGGCGCCGAGGCGCTGCGGCCCCGCCCGAAGGGCAGACCGAGGGGGTCGAGGTCGAAACCCCGGGCCCGCACCCGCGAGCAGGAGCTCGAGGAGCGCTGCCGCAGGCTCGAGGCCGAGGTCGCCTACCTAAAAAAATTGCGCGCCCTGGTCGAGCGGGACGGGCTCTGACCAGGGCGGCGGCCGAGGCGGTGAGGGCGCTGCGCGCGGAGGGGCACTCCCTGCGCCACCTGCTGGAGTGCTCGGGGCTCAGGAGGTCGACCTACTACTACGCGCTGGCGCACCCGCGGAGGCCGACCCGGCCCGAGCTGCGCGACGCCGCGGCCGAGATATTCTCGCGCACCGCCAACGGCTGCGGGCACCGGCAGATAGCCATGTGCCTGCGCGCCGAGCTGGGCGCGGTCGTGGCCGACAAGACCGTGCTCAAGATGATGCGCGAGATGGGCATCCGGTGCGGGATACGCCGCCGGGGCTCCCGCCGCCGGTACAGCTCCTACAGGGGGCTCGTGGGGAGCACGTTCGAGAACGTCATCGCGAGGGACTTCGGCGCCGAGGGGCCGTGGCAGAAGCTCGGCACCGACGTCACCGAGTTCAAGGTGGCGGGCGCCAAGGCCTACTGGGCCCCGGTGCTCGACTTCTGCACGAAGGAGATCGTGGCGAGCGACATATCGACCTCGCCGGACCTCGCCCAGCAGCACAGGATGCTCGACCGGCTCCTCGAGGCCCTGCCCGACGGGGCGGCGCCGACCATGCATTCGGACATGGGCTGGCAGTACCAGCACGAGTCCTACACCTCCAGGCTGGAGGGGGCGGGCATCACCCAGAGCATGTCGCGCAAGGGGAACTGCATCGACAACGCCGCCACCGAGCAGCTCTTCGGCCACGTGAAGGACGAGTTCTACCGCGGCAGGGAGTGGGGCAGCTTCGGGGACTTCAAGCGCGACCTGGAGGGGTACATAGCCCATTGGAGCACGCGGCGCAGGCAGGTAAGATTGAAGGGCCTGACGCCGGAGGAGTTCCGGAACCGGGCCCTTGCGGCGTAGTCGCTATTTATTCAGTCCAAGTTTCGGGGCGCAGTTCACTGTCCCCTTTGTGGTGGTTTTTGTTTTTGAGAGAGGGGCGGGGCGCTGATGGACGTCCGTACGGACGGCGATATTGCCGATAGCTTTTGGTGGCGGCGCACAACGCTGACGCGCCGCACTCCTCTGTATGACGCCTGCGTATCGGTGGGGCTGCTGGTCGCGGCGACGATTGTGGGCGCGCTGCTCGACCATCCGGGTCTCGCGCCGAGCATCATGATCGTCTATGTATTCGCCGTTCAGCTGTGCGCATTCTTTACCTGGAGTCGCCTGTATTGCTTGCTGAGCTCGGCTGCCGCCGTGGCGCTCTACAACTTCTTGTTTGTCGACCCGCGCTACTCGCTGTCGCTTATCGACCGCTTCTATCCCGGCATGTTCTTCATCATGTTCGTGGTCTCGCTTGTGTCGAGCTCGATTGCGTTGGCCCTGCGCCGCGCCTTGGCACAGGCTGCCGCTAGCGACCGCCGCACGCATATGGTGCTCGAGACCAACCGCATGCTGCAACGGTGCGCCGATCAGCATCAGATTGTCCATGCCATGGCAACGCAGCTGGCGCGTCTTTCGGGCTGTCCGGTCGTGTGGTACAGCGCCGACGACGAGGGCGATGACCTGCTGCCGCGTGCGACGTACACGGCCGTGGGCGATGCCGCGCCGGTGCACGAACTGGCGCCTCAGATGCCGCCGCGGCTCTCGGCGTCCGCCTATGTGGGAACGCCGCTCGACGCCACGTTTGGCGGCTCGGCGTTTTATGGCATCTACCTGACGGTTCGCACGGGCGACGGCTTCGTGCACTCGGGCGACCCCGCCTCGGTGGTGGGCGTGCTGGCTATCGTTGCCGAGCCCGACGTGCTGACGCACGAGGAGCGGACACTTGCCGATGCCATCGTGAGCGAAGGCGAGCTGGCACTCGATCGCGCCCGCGCCATGGAGGCCCGCGAGGAGGCGGCGGTGCTCGCCAAAAACGAGCAGCTGCGCGCCAACCTGCTGCGCTCCATCTCGCACGACCTGCGCACGCCGCTCACCAGTATTTCGGGCAATGCCGACGTGCTGCTCGACCAGGGCTCGACCGGCACCGCGGTGCTCGATGCCCAGACGCGCCGCTGCCTGCTTCTATCCATTCGCTCGGATGCGCTGTGGCTCAACGCCACCGTCGAGAACCTGCTCGCCATTACCAAGCTCGAGGGCGGCGGTATGCGGCTGTCGACCACGCTCGAGCTCATGGACGATATCGTCGAGGAGGCGCTGCGCCACGTGAACCCTGCCGTGCGCGAGCACGACCTTAAGGTGGTGGCGTGCGATGAGCCGGCGCTCGTCAATGTCGATGCGCGCTTGATGGTGCAGCTGGTGGTCAATCTGGTGAACAACGCCATCACCTATACGCCCGCAGGCTCGCATATCATGATTTCGATTAGCGTCGACGATGGACGCGTGGCGTGCTCGGTGGCCGATGATGGTCCGGGCATCGCACCCGAGGACCGCGAGCGGATCTTTGAGTCGTTCTATACCGCCAACCACGGTCTTGCCGACAGCCACCGCAGCGTTGGCCTGGGTCTTTCGCTCTGCCGCTCCATTGCGTTGGCGCATGGCGGTAGCATAGAGGTTGCCGCGGCGGACCCGCACGGCTCGGTCTTTACGATTGAGCTTCCCGCCGCCGACGTTTCGTTTGATAAGGAGTAGCGCCGTGCCGAACTCTGCCGTAAAACCGCTCATCTTGGTCGTTGAGGACGACCCCGCCGTTCGCAATCTTATTGTTGCCGCGCTCGAGGCGCACGGCTTGCGCCATATGGCCGTGGAGACCGCCCATGCCGCCATCGCTGCTGCCTCATCGCAGGCACCGAGCATTGTGCTGCTCGACCTGGGTCTGCCCGATATGGACGGCGTCAAGGTGGTGGAATCGGTGCGCGCATGGTCGGGTATGCCGATTATTGTGGTCTCGGCACGCAGCGAGGACGCGGACAAGATTCGCGCGCTCGATGCTGGCGCCGACGACTACCTGACCAAGCCGTTTTCGGTCGAGGAGCTGCTCGCGCGCATTCGCACGACGCTCAGGCGCCTTTCGTATGCGCAAACGGGCGGCGTTGCCTCCGAGGGCTCGTTCGATACCGGTGAGCTGCATATCGATTTTGATGCCGGCATCGCCACGATGGATGGCGAGGAGCTGCATCTGACGCCGATCGAGTACAAGCTCCTGTGCCTGCTGGCGCATAACGCCGACAAGGTGCTGACGCACCAGTTTATCCTGCACGAGATTTGGGGCACGGCAACTAAGAGCGATCTGGCGAGCCTGCGCGTCTTTATGGGCACGTTGCGCAAGAAGATCGAGTCCGACCCCGCGCACCCGCGCTATATCCAGACGCATGTGGGTATCGGTTACCGATTGGTCACCCAAGGCTAGAACGGCGTCCGCCATCCCACTATGAGTTGCGGTGAAATAGTTCCTGTTTGGGCCTTTGCCAGGCATTTTTAGGAACTATTCCACCGCAACTTTGTTTATTTGCCCTTGGGCTTGCTGGCGTAGAACTTCTTCTTTTTGGGCTTGCCGGCGCAGACAGGCTTGCCGTCGCCGCGCGGCCCTCGGTCGCCGGTCTGCGCGTGCGCGGGCGCCGTTGCGCGAGGCTTGCGGGCTTCGGGGTTGCGCAGCTCCTCGGTTCGCTCGGCAATTTCCTCAGCGCTAAAGCCGGCCTCGGCCATGGCGTCCTCGATGGGCAGGCGGCGCACGATATAGCAATGGTGCACCTTCTGGTTGCGCGCAAAGTCCTCGGGGATGGTCTGCGCCGTAATGTCCTCCAGCACGACGCCCGCGTGCGCGAGCTTGCGCGTTTCGGGGCGGAAACCGCGCAGGTTGCAGCTAAAGATGGCGTGCCCGCCCTGTGCGAGCAGGCGAGATACGCCGGCCAAAAGCTCAACATGGTCGCGCTGGACATCCCAGGTGCGGCGGCCCATCTTGGACGAGTTCGAAAACGTGGGCGGGTCGACAAAGATCAGATCCCAGCGGTTGCGCGTCTGGCGCTGGTCGCGAATCCAGGCGAGCACGTCATCGCGCACAAAGTGATACTGCGGCCCCACAAAGCCGTTCTGTCGCATGTTGCGCTCGGCCCAGTCCAGATAGGTGTTGGAAAGGTCGACCGTCACAGTTTCCTCGACGCCGCCGTCTGCCGCATAGCAGGTGGCGGTGCCGGTGTAGGCAAACAGGTTGAGGAAGCGGCGCGCCTGCTTGGCGTGCTCGCGTACCAGGTTGCGGGTGACGCGGTGGTCCAGGAAGATGCCCACATCCAGGTAGTCGTCAAAGTTGACGGCAAAGGTGAGTCCGCCCTCTTCGATGAGCGGCAGGCGACGGCGCGCGATGTTGGCGCGCTCGCCCGATGCGCCCTTGCCGGCGCCCTGCTTGCCGTACTGCGAGCCGCCGCGCGAACGCATGCGGGCCTTGGCGTGCACGTGCTCGGCCGGGACATCCAGGATACGCGGCGCGATGGCCAGAATGTCGAGCATACGGGCCTGGGCCAGTGCGGGATCGATGGTCTTGGGCGCGGCGTATTCGGCGATGACGAGCCAGCGGCCCGGCGTCTGCGGGCAGCCCTCGTACAGGTCGATGGCGGCGGAGTAGTCGGGCAGGTCGGCATCGTAGACGCGGTAGCAGCTCACGCCCTCGCGCTTGGCCCACTTGCGGCGCAGACGGGCATTCTTGCGCAGGCGGTTGGCGAACTGCTCGGACTCCGGGATGAGCACGGGCAGCGGCTTGCCGTCGCCCAGGTCGAGCGTGGCGGCAGGTTCGGGCATGGGGGTGTTGGCGGCTTCGTCCACGGCGTCCGCGGTCTGTTTCTCGGCATCTGCGCTGGTCGCAGCTTCGAATGTCGCGGCGGCGTGGTCGAGCGAGGGCCAAACATCAAGAGCCGCCTCCTCGTTATTGGGCATGACGGCGATGGAGCGCGCAGGCTCGGCATGGAGCGCGCGGGCCATAAGTCCATCGCGGGTGAGCGCGGCGACCGGCGCGGCGGTAAGCTCGGGCGCGCGGCGCAGCTCGCCGATGAGTGTCATGGCGTCGTGCATGAGCGAAAGCGGGGTCTCGGTGGTATCTGCGACCACGGCGGCACCGGCGACGGCGCCCGCGTGGTCCAGCACGGTGGCGGACTTGGCGGCGCAAAAGTCGACAAAACGCTTGTAGCCGGCACACTTGACCATGCGCTCAGCGGTCTTGCGGGCGGCGGGGTCAACATCCACGGCAACGATGCGCGCCTGGCGCCCGCGTGCCGCCGTCTTGCGCTCGCGCGCCTCGGCAAGCAGCTGCTCCCACAGGGCGGCATCATGCAGCTGCCAGCCCTCAAAACCCCAGTGCTCGCGTGCAAAACCCGGGGCGCGGTCAGTCAGAATGTTCACGGCTTCCAGCAGCAGACCGCCGCCGGCGCACGAGGCGTCGACCAGCGTGGGCAGGGCTTCGTTTTCGTAATCGTCGGCCGTCAGCTCGCGCTCGCATAGCGCGGTCCAGCCGACCTGCGCCAGCACCAGGGCGGCGTAGTCGGGGCGCAGCACGTGCGCGCCCTCGCCGGCGCGGGTCGCTGCGGGCGGCAGGCGTTTGAACAGCGGGTCGCCCGAAAGGTCCAGGCTGATGCTCGCGCGGCGCTGGCGCAGCGAAAGCAGTAGGTGAACATCGGGGTCGGCGGCATCGACGTCGGCGCGACGGCCCGTGGTCTCGGCCAGGCGGTCGCACAGCGCGTCCTTGGCGCGCAGGGCCGAGAAGCGCGTGTTGCGCAGCTGCTCGGTCACGCCGCGGGCGGTGATGGCGATGGTGGCGCCGGGGCGGACGATGCTCTCCCAGGCGATGCCGTAAACGCTATCGTACAGTTCATCGGCATCCTGCGCCTCAAAGCGCCCGAGCACCACGAACACGCGGCTCGCCAGGCGCGACCACAGGCATGCTCGGTAGCCTTGCTCGAGCTCGCCCTCAAACGTGGCGCGGCCCCTCAGCCGGCGAACATGCGAAAGCCCGAGGCGTTTAAGCTCATCGGCGAGTGCGGACTCAAAGCCCTCGGGGCAGCTTGCGTAAAATTCCATGGGTGACCTCTCTGGTTGCGTCGCTCCATTATATGATGGATGCTTCGTTTGCCCTTATCCTCGAAAGGAACCCATATGATTGATGCGTGTCCCGAACCCGCTGTGCTCTTTTTTGACGTGGACGGCACGCTGACGTCGTTCGATCCCGACGATATGACCGATAAGGACTTTTCGGCGGTTCGCCCCTCGCAGACGGTGGTTGAGGCGTTTCATGCACTGCGTGATGCGGGGCACAAGGCATTTATCTGCACGGGCCGCCCCCTGTGGCTTATCGCCGATAGCCTGCGTGCGCTTGACCCCGCGGGCATCGTTGCCATGGCGGGTGCCACGCTCGAGGTCGAGGGCCGTGTGGTACACGAGGACTGCTTTGACGAAGACGTTATCGCGGAGCTCGCGCGTCGCGTTGTGGATGCCGGCATCGAGGTTTTTTTCGAGTCCAATGCTGCGACCTTTGCGCTGGAGCCTGTGGGCGTTGAGCAGTCGTCTCTGATCGGCACTTCTGTGGTGCACAGCGCCGAGGAGATGCGCGTCGACGGCAGTCTGCGCGTGGGCAAGGTATGCCTCAGTGTGCCCAGTTTGGCTCGCGTAGCCGGCGATGACGGCTTTATCGATCGCGAGTTTGAGCTGTGCAACACCGGTGGTCAAAATCGCGAGCTGAGCCCCAAGGGCATTGACAAGGGCGTGGGCGTGGCGCGAGCACTGGCGTATCTGGGCCGCGAGGGAAATGCGCGCACCTTTGGCTTTGGCGATTCGGGTAACGACCTGGGCATGCTCGCTGCGGTCGAGACGGCCGTGGCCATGGGCAACGCCATGCCCGAGGTCAAGGCACTCGCCGACTACGTGACCGACGATGTCGCACACGACGGTACCGTCACAGCGATGCGTCACTTTGGGTTGATCTAGCGGGAACCGCCAATTACCGTTCACCCGCGGCGGGCGGTTCAAATCGGCCCGCCCTGCAAAATCGTTTTGCCGCTGGAGGGTGTGCTCAAAAACGCTAAAGCGTTTATACCGTTCGCCGAGAAGATAAAAACCCGCAGCTCACGCCTTGATAAACATAGGTAAAGTGTTTAGCAGTTCAACGCCCGCGTGCAAACGAAAGGAATCAGGCAGATGGCAATCAAGGTGTTCGCTGACGGTGCAAACCTCGAGGGCATGCTCGACATGTACGAGAACGGCAACGTTCAGGGTTTCACGACCAACCCGTCCCTTATGAAGAAGGGCGGCGTGACGGATTACCGCGCGTTTGCCAAGGAGGTCCTGGCCCACATCACCGATGTGTCTGTGTCGTTTGAGGTCTTTGCCGACGACGTCGAGACCATGGAGGTCGAGGCTCGCGAGATCGCCACCTGGGCCGAGAACGTCTACGTCAAGATTCCGTGCGTGACCACCAAGGGCGAGTCCACCGCCGAGCTGGTCCGCAAGCTTTCGGCCGACGGCATCAAGGTTAACGTCACCACCATCTTTACGCCCGAGCAGGTCGACGAGATGGTCGAGGCCGTTGACGCCGAGACGCCGTCCATCATCTCGCTCTTTGCCGGCCGTATCGCCGATACCGGCGTCGACCCCATTCCGTTTATGACGGAGTCGGTCAAGAAGGCCGCCGCCAAGCCCAACTGCGAGGTCCTGTGGGCGTCCACGCGTGAGCTCATCAACATCTACCAGGCCGAAGCCTGCGGTTGCCAGGTCATCACGGTGCCCAACAGCATCCTGGCCAAGCGCAAGAACATCGGCCGTGATCCGTACGAGGTCTCGCTCGACACCGTGCGCGGCTTTGCCAAGGATATCGCCTCGCTCGGTTTCCATATCCTGCCGTAACGCGAACACTGGCTGCGCCGCGGGTTGTTCGCCCCGGCCTTTCCTTTCCCTATCGCTCACGCGCTTCGCGAGGGTCGCGCTAGGCAAAGGAAAGGCCGGGGCTGCCGACACGAGCTTACAAGTAGGTTGGTGATTGGCTTCCATATCCTGCCGTGGACAAAGGTACCCCCGCCTGCGCCGTGCAAAATTGAGAATATTCAGCAAGGTAAAGGTTTTTACCAACTGGTTGAAGCACGGAACAGCCCCCGTTTTGGCTCTGATGATGCTAAAACGGGGGCTGTTTTTGACTATATTGCCTCTGAGGGGCGTTCGGAGCGGCAGAAATTGCAGAATACTCGCGATTTTGCACGCCGCTGTAGGGGGTACCCTTGCTTTAGGTGGTCTACTTCCCCTGCACCATGGTGAGCGAGATCTTCTTGCGGTCGCGATCGACCTTTTCCACCCACACCTTTACCGTGTCGCCGACGCGTACCACGTCGCTCGGGTGCTTGACAAAGCGGTTGGCCAGCTTGGAGATGTGTACGAGGCCGTCTTGGTGCACGCCCACGTCGACGAAGGCACCAAAGTCGACGACGTTGCGCACCGTGCCCTTGAGTTCCATGCCGGGCTCCAGGTCGTCGATGGAAAGTGCCGAGCGGCTAAAGACCACCTCGGGCGCGTCGTCGCGTGGGTCGCGACCGGGCTTCTTGAGCTCGTTGACAATGTCGATGAGCGTCAGGGTGCCGCAGTCCAGGTCGCTTGCCAGCGCCGAGATGCTGCCCAGACGGCGCTCAATGTCGGGCACGCCGCCGCGGCTGAGCTCGCTGGCTTTAACGCCTGCGCGTTCCAGGACGGACGTGGCCACCTCGTAGCTCTCGGGGTGGACGCTCGTCGCGTCGAGTGGGTTCTTGCCGCCGCTGATGCGCAGGAAGCCCGCGGCGTTGAGATATGCCTTGGGTCCCAGTTTGGGGACCTTCTTAAGCTGGCGGCGATCGGTAAAGGCACCGTTTTCCTCGCGGTAGGCCACGATGTTCTTGGCCACGCTTGGCGTGATGCCCGATACGTATCCCAGCAGGCTCGCGCTCGCGGTGTTGACGTCGACGCCCACACGGTTGACGACGTCTTCCACCACGTGGCCCAGGGTGCGCGAAAGCTCGGTCTGGTCAAGGTCGTGCTGGTACTGGCCCACGCCGATGGACTGGGGCGGAATCTTAACGAGCTCTGCCAGCGGGTCCTGCAGGCGGCGACCCAGGCTCATGGCGCCACGAACGGTGACGTCCAGGTCGGGGTATTCCTGACTGGCGAGCTCGGAGGCGGAGTACACCGACGCGCCGGCTTCGTTGACGATGGTGTAGCGAAGGCTGGGCGCCTGCTCGGCGATGAACTCCGAGACGACTTCCTCGGTCTCGCGGCTGGCAGTGCCGTTGCCGATGACGATGGTGTTGACGCCGTCCTTCTTGACGAGGCGGGCGAGCTCGCGCTTGGTGCCGGCGACGTCGTGGCGCGGCTTGGTGGGGTAGACCACGCCGTGGTCGAGTAGCTTGCCGGTCTCGTCCATGACGGCGACCTTGCAGCCGGTACGGTAGCCCGGATCGAGCGCGAGCACGCGGGCACCGCGCACGGGGCGTGCCGAGAGCAGCCCCTCGAGATTCTTGGCAAAGACGTTGATGGCCTCGGTCTGGGCGCGAACGGTGAGTTTGGCGCGGGCCTCGCGCTCCAGCGAGGGGGCCATCAGGCGCTTGTAGCCGTCGGCGATGGCGGCATCAAAAACAGGCGCGAAGACGCCCTGGCGTCGGGGCCAACGGCTGCCGAGGCGTGCCGTGGCGGCAGCGCCGTCGACGTTCACGCGCACGCGGAGCTTGCCCTCGCGCTCACCGCGGTCGATAGCCAGCACGCGGTGGTTGGGTATACGGCGCAGTGGCTCGTCATAGCTGTAGTACGGCTCGTAGGGGGTCTTCTCGGCGGGGTCGGTGGCCTCGACGACGATATCGGCGGTGTTTTGCGTAAAGGCGCGCAGGTCGGCGACGTTCTCGGGGTCTTCGGCCACCGTCTCGGCCACGATGTCGGCGGCGCCGGCGAGCGCCTTCTCGGGCGTGTCGAAGCCGGCCTCCTCGTTGACGTATGCCGCAGCGGCGTCGAGCGCGCTGCCCTTGGCCGAGGCCTGCATAATGATCATGTTGGCGAGCGGCTCCAGACCCGCCTCGCGGGCCTTCTGCGCGCGGGTCATGCGCTTTTTGCGGTAGGGCTTGTAGAGGTCCTCGACACGCTGCAGCTGCGTGGCCTCGCGAATCTGCTGCTCGAGTTCGGGCGTGAGTTTGCCCAGGGCGTCGATAAGCAGGATGACGTCCTCTTTACGCTGCTCAAGATTGCGCAGGTAGGACAGGCGCTCGTCGAGCGCGCGCAGGGCGACGTCGTCCATGCCGCCTGTGGCCTCCTTGCGGTAGCGCGAGATAAAGGGAATGGTGTTGCCCTCGTCGATGAGCTTGACGGCCGCCTCGATGTTGGCGGCTTTAAGGTTGAGCTCGCGGGCGAGCTGACCGATAAGATCCATGAAACTCCTTGCGTTTGAGGTGCGTTTGCAGCACAGGGCTACCAAGGATACCACCCGTCCCAAAAGACTGTTTTGGGCCCGCGCCACGAAAACGACCTATCTACTACGTTTGAACCGTATGGGTCGACCATCCCCCGGTTTTCCGAGAATACGCAAGCTGTCTACCTGCGGTTTTTACTTCGCGAAATTTGGCACGGTTGAGGGCGATCGGTTAAACGTAGTAGATAGCCCCATTTCGTAGCGGACGAATCAAGCCGAGGTGCAAAAAGGCCCCCGCCCCAGAAAAATCGTCGGCAAGGTAGCAAAATGCCCCGCGGACAGGAGGCTGCTCGCGGGGCAAAGAAGAGGGGCTTGTTGGTGGCGGACCGAGGGGCTCGGCATGGGGTTTTGCCGCGGCCGCTCTTAAGGCGTTACAGCTCGACGAGCTGGCCGGTTTCGGCGGCCTCCTTGATGGCGTTGAGAAGCGTGAGCGTCTTGACGTTGTCGGCGGGGGTCACGACGGGCTCGACCTCACGGCGGACAACCTTCACAAAGTGCTTGAGCTGCATCTTGTGCGGCAGCGCTGGGTCGACGGCCGGAATCTCCATCTGCAGCGGCTTGTGCCAGTTGGAGGCGCCGTCGTAGGAGAACTGGTGCAGGCGGGGCAGCGACAGGGCGCCCAGGGTACCGCCGATAAAGTAGGCGTCGGCGTCGAAGGGGCGATACTGCGGATCCTCGCGAGCGGTTGCCTCCCAGTTCCAGGGGCTGGCGGTGGCGTCGGAGATGGTCATGCTCGCAAGCGCGCCATCGGCAAAACGGACGTTGACCACGGCGGAGTCCTCAGTCTCAAAACCGCGGGCGGCGCTGGACTGCATGCCCTGGACGGCAACGGGCTCGCCCAGCAGGTAACGGAGTAGGTCGACGTCGTGCACCAGGTTGACAAGGATCGGACCGGCACCCTTCTTGCGGCGCCACTCGACATCGAAGTACTCGTCATTCTTATAGATCATGTAGTGGAAGCTCGACACGGTGAGCTTGCCCAGCTCGCCGGACTCGATGATCTCTTTGGCCTTGTTGACGAAGGGGTTGTGGCGACGGTGCTGGCCCACGAGTACGGGCACGCCGGCGGTCTCGGCCTCGGCGGCGAAGGCCTGGGCATCTTCCAGGTCGTTGGAG
Source organism: Collinsella sp. (assembly GCA_019414445.1). Taxonomy (GTDB): domain Bacteria; phylum Actinomycetota; class Coriobacteriia; order Coriobacteriales; family Coriobacteriaceae; genus Collinsella. The sequence goes on along the minus strand of DXMA01000024.1, from coordinate 10,190 downwards.
ATCGGCTTTTCGACCAACGGCACGATATTGCGCTTCACAGCCTCGCGGGCAACGCCCAGGTGCAGGTCGTTGGGGGTGGCGATAATGACGGCCTCGGGTTTGACCTCGTCCATCATCTGGGCGGGATCGGTGTAAAACGGTACGCCGGCGGCCTCTGCCGTGGCGCGGGCGCCCTCAAAGGCGTCGGCGATGGCGACGAGCTCGGCCTCGGGCTCCTCGGTGACAAAGCGGATGTGGTTGCGGCCCATGGCGCCGGCGCCGATAACGGCAATGCGGACGGGGTTGAGCTCAGACATTTCGACTCCTTAATACTGGTGACCGGTGGAATGCGACAAAGGGGCTGTCCCTTTGTCGCAGCGGTAAAACTAGGCGGACTTCTTCTTGCTGTCGGAGACCATCATGTAGACGGTGAGCACGACGGCGATGGCGGCGATCACAATGGCGCCGTAGAAGGACTGCTGGTAGGCGGCGCTGCCGGCCTCGGCGTGATACAGCACGGCGGTGATGGGCTGGCTGATCCAGGTGGAAGCGGCATAGCCTAAAAACATGATGCCGTAGTTGACACCGATGTTGCTGGTACCGAAGGCACCACCGGTGAGCGGCGGGTAGATGACGAGCAGGGCGCCAAAGCTAAAGCCGAGCAGGGCGAGCGCCACAAAGAACATGCTCTGCGTAAAGCTCATCGACATGATGACGAGGGCGACGATGGTGACGACAAGGCTGATGAGCAGCGACTTGTAGGCGCCGAGCTTGTCGATGATCTGGCCAAAGGACAGACGGCCAACCAGGTTGGCGCAGGTGTTGACGGAGACCACCACACCGCCGAGGGCGACGGCCGCGGCGCTCGTGGGGTCGGCGAAGAGCTGAACGGCGGCGATGGAGGCAACCTTGCCCACGAGCAGGGTGCCCGCGGTGGCGGCAAAGGCGAAGGTGACGATGAGGACCCAGAAGCGCGGGGTCTTGACCATCTCGCCCGGGGTGAGGTCACCGAAGGTGCCGGCGTGCGCGCCGCCCTTGGGGGCCTCGAAGCCCTCGGGCAGCCAACCGGCCTCGGGGGCCTTCAGGAACAGGGCGGAGGCGGCGATCGTCACAAAGAAGATGACGCCGAGCGCCTTGAGGGCGCCAAAGATGCCCAGGTTCGGGATGAGCAGCGAGGCGAGCACCGGGGACAGCACGGCGGGGCCGGCGGTCGAAGCGGCCAGGGTGATGCCGGAGGCGAGACCCTTCTTGTCGATGAACCACTTTTGGCCGGTGGTGAGCGCCGGGTTGTAGCCCAAGCCGTTGCCGATGGCGGCGACGAGCGAGAACCACAGGTAGAACTGCCATGGCTCGGTGACGGTGCCGGACATGAACCAGCCCACGCCGTAGCACACGGCGGCGGCGATCACGACGTTGCGCGGACCGATCTTGTCGGAGATGCGGCCGGCGAAGATGCCCGTCACGGCCATGATGGTCTGAAAGACCGGGAAGGCCCAGGTAAGGGCGCTCGACCACTCGGGATAGACGGCGAGCAGATTCTTGCTCACGACGGAATACAGCGCGATGGAGCTGATGAAGAACATGGTGACGCACGCGGCGGAAAGCACGACGGCGCGACCCTTGTTGGAGTTGGTGGAAGCCATTGGATTCTTTCTCATCGATACGGGGGAGGAGCGGGCGTGTCCGCGGGGCCTCCCTGTCAGGTTGGTTTACTGGTCAGTTGGCTTTGCGACGCCGGACTCATCGGACCAGAGCTCGACACCCTTGTTCTTGAGGTAGTTGTCGGCATAGGCGCGACGGCCGCCGGGCTTGGCGGTGAGGTCGCCCATCATGTTGGAGAAGCCGCCGTCGACCTTGATGGCGTCGCCGGTGGTAAAGTCCGAGCGCTTGGACGCCAGGAACATGACGGCGTTGGCGATATCGCTGACCTCGCCGATGCGGCGCGTGGCGATGAGACGGCTGCGGCTCTTTTCGACCTCGGGGTCGGCGTAGAAGTTGGCCGACATCGGGGTCTTAACGAAGCAGGGCTCGACGCAGTTGGAGCGGACGCCGTAGGGGCCCCACTCGGCGGCGAGCATCTTGGACATCATGTTGACGCCGGCCTTGGTGGAGCTGTACACGCCCGAGAACGTCTCGGGGGAGTGGCTGGCGACGGTCGAGATGTGCACCAGGCGGCCCTGGCCGGCCTTGATCATCTCGCGACCAAAGCGCTGCGAGGTGATGAAGTGACCGGTGAGGTTGACGTTGAGCACCTGCTCCCAGTCGCTCAGCGGCAGGTCTTCCATAGCTGCGAAGCGCAGGATGCCGGCGGTGTTGACGAGGACGTCGACGCGGCCGAAGTTGGCGATGGTGGCGTCGACGGCGGCCTGAACCTCGGCCTCGTCGGTGGCGTTCATCTTGTAACCCTCGGCGTGGATGCCAAACTCGGCAGCGAGGTCGGCGGCAGCGGCCTTGACCTTCTCCTCGTCCAGGTCGAGCAGGACGACGTTGGCGCCGTTGCGGGCGAACTCGCGGCAAATCTCGACGCCCATACCGCCGAGCGCGCCAGTCACGGCGCAGACATCGCCCTCGAGCTTAAGCCAATTGCTCATAGGAACTTCCCTTCTTGTGCCTCCCGGTGGGCCGCTCACATTAATCGACCCACGTGGTTTTCGCTGGTTATCGTATGCTCTGCATTTGCGCAGGTGAATTGCATATTTGTTAGAATAGTGTTAACCGTAGGTTTACACTGTGTGATGCAGTTTATGCTTAGCCGAGCGCGTGACCTGCGAAAACAACCCCCTGTGGCGCCATGTGGCCACGGGCGCGAAAACGGGAGATTGACGTGTACGATCGACGACTTGAGGCCATATCGGCCGCCGCGGAGCTGGGAAGCTTCTCGCGTGCGGCGGCAAAATTGCGCGTATCGACTCCGGCGCTCGTCAAGCAGGTGTCGGGTTTCGAGGCCGAGTTTGGCATCACGCTGTTCGAACGCTCGCACTCGGGCGTCAAGGTGACACCGGCGGGTGCTCTGCTGGTGGACGACGCGCGCTCGATCATGCGGCAGTCCGAGGACGCGCTGCGCCGTGCCCGACGCGCCGCGGGCGATGGCGGTGCCGTGCGCCTGGGCGTGTCGATGATGTGCCCGGGGCGCCAAACGCTGTCGATGTGGTCGGGCATTCACGATCTGGAACCGTCGCTGCGATTTGAGATCGTGCCGGTAAGCGACCTCTACGACGAGCGCGAGACCGTCATGCGCAGCTTGGGCCGCGAGGTCGATGTGGTGCAGTCGAGTTTTTCTACCCCACGCTGGGGTGATGCCTGCCAAAAGCTCCGCATTGTCAACGTGCCGTTTTATATCGACCTGCCGCGCACGAGCCCGCTGGCGCGCAAGAATCGCATTACGGTCGCCGACTTGGAGGGGATGCGTCTGCGCGTACTGCGCCACGGCAACGACGCCATGGACAGCCTGCGCATCGACCTTTTGGCCGACGGCGGCGTGGACGTGATCGATGTGGATAGCTTTGACTTTGCGCTCTTTAACGAAGCCGAGGAAAAGGGCGACGCGGTGCTTACCTGCGGCGCATGGTCGGGCGTGCACCCGGCCTTTGTGGGCGTACCGTTTCTATGCGGTCGCGAGGTGCCGGTCTATTTGCACTACCCGCTCGAGCCCACCCTCCAAGTCCAAAAATTCGTCAACGCCATGGCCCAACTCCTCAACTAGCTCATTTGGCGCGGGTAGTCTTTTTGGGACGGGGCTTTTTTAGCTACTTTTGCCGCCCTGCCTGCGCACCCTCAAAGTAGTCAAAAAGCCCCGTCCCAAAAAGACTAACAAAACGAGGCCCTGGCCAAACGGCCAGGGCCTCACTAACCTTTATTCCGTTTTAAACAACGGGCTGATTGCGCGCAGGAGGGTGCCCCGGAGCGGCGGGGTATTTCCTCCGCGCGCAGTTTCGCAGCGAAGCGAGAATGTTTGAGCACGGAGGAATTACCCCGACGCCCCGGGGCACCCTCCGTCAGTAACCGTTCCTACTCCAGCTCAAATGCACCCGTGTACAGCTGGTAGTAATACCCGCGCTTGGCGATCAGCTCGTCGTGGTTGCCGCGCTCGATGATGCGGCCGTGATCCAGACAGATGATCGCGTCGGAGTTGCGCACGGTGGACAGGCGGTGCGCGATGACAAACGTCGTGCGGCCCTCCATGAGCTTATCCATGCCCTCCTGCACGATGGCCTCGGTGCGGGTGTCGATACTCGACGTAGCCTCGTCCAGAATCATCGCCGGCGGATCGGCGACGGCGGCGCGTGCGATTGAGATCAGCTGGCGCTGGCCCTGCGACAGCTGCGCGCCGTTGCCGGTGAGCATGGTGTCGTAGCCGTCGGGCAGGCGGGTGATAAAGTCGTCCGCGCCGGCGAGCTTTGCCGCCGCGATGCACTCCTCGTCGGTGGCGTCCAGGTTGCCGTAGCGGATGTTATCCATCACGGTGCCAGTGAACAGGTTCACGTCCTGCAGCACGACGCCCAGCGAGCGGCGCAGATCGGCCTTGCGGATTTTGTTGACGTTGATGCCGTCGTAGCGGATCTTGCCATCGGCGATGTCATAGAAGCGGTTGATGAGGTTGGTGATGGTCGTCTTGCCGGCACCGGTGGCGCCGACAAACGCGACCTTCTGGCCCGGCTTGGCGTACACAGACACGCCGTGCAGCACCTCGTGGTCGGGCGTGTAGCCAAAGTCGACGTTGTCCATGACCAGGTCGCCACGCAGCGGCACGTACTCGATCTCGCCGGTTGCGCGGTGCGGATGTTTCCACGCCCACATGCCGGTGTGGTGGTCGGCCTCCTCGAGCTGCCAGGTGTCGGGGTTCACCTGAGCGTTGACGAGCGTCACATAGCCTTCGTCGGCTTCGGGCTCCTCGTCGATGAGCTCAAAGATACGGTCGGCGCCGGCGAGGCCCATGACCACGGCGTTGATCTGCTGCGAGATCTGGCCGATCTGTCCGCAGAACTGCTTGGTCATGTTGAGAAACGGCACCACGACGGTGATGGACAGTGCCATGCCCGAGATGCTCAGGTTGGGCACGCCCAGCGCCAGGAAAATGCCGCCCGCCAGTGCGACCAGCACGTAGAGCAGGTTTCCCAGGTTCATAAGGATGGGCATGAGGATGTTGGCATACATGTTGGCCTTCTGCGAGACCTCGAAGAGCTTTTCGTTGCGCTCGTCAAAATCGGCCTCGGCGGCAGACTCGTGGCAGAATGCCTTGACGACCTTCTGGCCATTCATGACTTCCTCGATATGGCCCTCGACCACGCCGAGCTCGGTCTGCTGCGCAATAAAGAAGCGCGCGGAGTTGGAGCCGAGCAGCTTGGTCATAAAGGTCATAAAGGCGACGCCTGCCACAATGACCAGGCACATCCACACGCTGTAGTACAGCATGATAAAGAACACCGTGACGATGACGATGGTCGTCATGAGCAGGTTGGGCAGCGACTGGCTGATCATCTGGCGCAGCGTGTCGATGTCGTTGGTGTAGTGGCTCATGATGTCGCCGCGCTGGTGCGTGTCGAAGTAGCGAATCGGCAGGTCCTGCATGCGGTTGAACATCTTCTCGCGCAGCTTCTCCAACGAGCCCTGCGTGACGATGGCCATGGCACGGTTCCAGAAGAGCGAGGACAGGATGCCGACGCCGTAGATGCAGGCGAGGGTGGTCACGAGCTGTGCGATCTTGGGCTGTGCAGCTTCCCAATCGCCCGATTGCCACGATTCGCTAATTATCTGCAGGGCGCTCTGAAGGAAGGTCGCGCCGATGGAGTTGATGATGGCGCAGAGCACCACGCCGACGACGACGAGGGGCAAAAGCACGGGGTAGAAGCCAAAGAGCGTCTTGATGAGGCGCGACATGGTGCCGCCTTTGCGGTTGAGCGCGCGCTCGGCGGTCGTTGCCTTACTCATGTGCCTCGCCTCCTTCCTGGGTCTGAGCTTGCGTTACGGATGCCTCAGTGTCGGCCTCGACGGCCCCTTCGCCCTCGGCAGACATCTTGTTTTGCGAGGTGAAGGTCTCGCGGTAGATCTCGCTCGTCTTGAGCAGCTCATCGTGGTTACCGATCTGCGCGATGCGGCCGCCCTCCATGACGATGATGCGGTCTGCGTCCTGCACGGAGCTGATGCGTTGGGCGATGATGAGCTTGGTCGTGTTGGGCAGATAGCTTGCCAACCCTGCGCGGATCTTGGCGTCGGTCTTGGTGTCGACGGCGCTGGTGGAGTCGTCCAGGATCAAGATCTTGGGGCGACGCAGCAGGGCGCGCGCAATGCACAGGCGCTGCTTCTGGCCGCCGGAAACATTGGAGCCGCCCTGTTCGATCCAGGTGTCATAGCCCTTGGGGAAGCCATCGACAAACTCGTCGGCGCAGGCCAGATGTGCCGCCTCGCGGACTTCCTCGTCGGTGGCGTTCGGGTCGCCCCAGCGCAGATTCTCGGCGATGGTGCCGCTAAACAGCACGTTTTTCTGCAGCACCATGGCCACCTGGTGGCGCAGGGCGTCCAGGTCGTAGTCGCGCACGTCCATGCCGCCCACGCGTACAGTGCCTTCGGTGGCGTCGTACAGGCGGGCGATGAGGTTGACGAGCGTGGACTTGGCCGAGCCGGTGCCGCCGATGATGCCGATGGTCTCGCCGCTCTTAATGTGCAGGTCAATATCGTCGAGCGCCTGGCGCTTCGCGTGCGCGGAATACTTAAAGCTCACGTGGTCAAAGTCGATGGAGCCGTCGGCAACCTCGAGTACGGGCTCGGCGGGATTGGCGATCGTGGGCTCGGCGGCCAGCACCTCGGTAATGCGGTGTGCCGATTCGTCGGCCATGGTCACCATGGCAAAGATCATCGACAGCTGCATCAGGCTCATAAGGATCTGGAAGCCATAGGTAAAGATCGAGGAGAGCTGGCCCACGTCGAACAGCGTGCCCTGGCTCGTGATGATGAGCTTGGAGCCCAGGTAGATGATGACGACAAATGCGCCGTTGACGCAGATGTTCATCATGGGGTTGTTAAAGGCCAGCAGCTTCTCGGCGCGGGTGAAGTCCATCTGGACGTCGCGTGCGGCGGTCGCGAACTTCTCCTTCTCAAAGTCTTCGCGCACGTAGCTCTTGACCACGCGCATGCCGGTGACGTTTTCCTCGACGGACTCGTTAAGGGCGTCGTACTTGTGGAACACGCGCGAGAAGATGGGGCGCACCTTAAAGATGATAAAGAACAGTCCAAAGCCCAGCAGCGGAATGATGATCAGGTAGACCATGGCGACGCTGCCGCCCATGATAAATGCCATGGTAAAGGCGAAGACCAATACCAACGGCGCGCGCACGGCGATACGGATGATCATCATAAAGGCCTGCTGCACGTTGTTGATGTCGGTGGTCAGGCGCGTGACGAGCGAGGAGCTCGAGAACTCATCGATGTTGGCAAAGCTGAACGTCTGGATCTTGTAGAACAGGTCGTGACGCAGGTTCTTGGCGAAGCCGCAGCTCGCATGGCTGCAGGTGACGCCGGCAGCGGCGCCAAAAGCAAGCGATGTCAGCGCGATGAGCACCAAAAGGCCTGCGGTGGGAAGCATCTCGGCTACGGTGGCGCCGTCTTTGATGGCGTCGATCAGGTTGGCGGTGATAAATGGAATCAGCATCTCGCAGAGCACCTCGCCAAGCACGAGCAACGGCGTGGCAACGGTGACTTTCATATAGTCGCGGATGCTGCCCATGAGGGTTTTAATCATCCAGTTCCTCCCAGGTTACACGGATTTTCTCGAGCATTTCGGCGAGTTGCTCGCGCTCGTCGTGGGTGAGGGCGCTAAAGGCCTGCTCTCTAAAGCGAATGCGGGCGGCCTGCTCAACGCGGGCCTTTTCCCACCCCGCTTCGGTTAGGCGTATGGTGAGCTGCCGGCGGTCTTTGGGATTGCGACTGCGTTCGATGATGCCGCCCATTTCGAGCTTGGACAGGATCTCGGAAAGGGATCCCGGCTTGAGGTCGAAGTGCATGCCGAGTTCTTGCTGGGAAAGCTCGCCGGTGGGCTGCTTGGCGAGCAGGCAGACGATGGGCGCCTTGCCGGACACGCCCCCGCCATGAAAGTGCATGTAATGGCCGCAAAAGCCCAGGCCGCTCAGGATGCGCTTGGCGAGTTTGTCTTCGGCGCTGACCGCTTCGGGTATGTCTACCGGTTGCGACGGGTCACCGCCGGGCTCATGTGGAAGGACGAGTGGTTCAACACACATATCTAAGCTTCGCTCCTTTCTTTAGTTAGGTAGTGGAATTGTTTTGTGCCTAACTAATCTAGGAGCATGGTAAATAAATGTCAAGGTACCAAACTTATTAAGTTACGGCGTTTTGCCAAACGCCGTAACCGCTCGACGCTGCAAGCGTTCCTAAGCGGCAATCTGGCGTTCAATCGTCGGGCATGGCCACAAGGCCTATGCCCTCCTCTTTCACGCCACCTTGCTCGCTTAGGAACGCTTTCGCTGTCCGTCCTCAACCTGTGATTCCGCCACGGTCCGCTTCGGTGCATGTTGATCCCTTGGGGACGGAGGAAAAGGGATCATTTTGGGCTGCGGTGACACCCTTCCGAAGTTGCTTTGCCCAAAACTATGCCGGATTACTACGATGAATTCGAAATCTCAGACCTCGGCATTGTTTTTCGGAAAATCACAAGCTGTCTACCTGCGGTTTTTGCTGGAGTGCAATTCGTTGTGGTTGGAGACTGGCGGTTTATCGTAGTAATCCGGCATAGTTTTGGAATGGTAGTAAATAGATGGCAGCTACTGTGCCGCTACCGCCGCGATTTGCCTCCCATTTCCGAAACCTTTCCGCAACAATTTGCACTTCGCACCGCTCGCCTCCGCTCGCAACGTCCCCTGCGCTACACTTAGTCGCACTGTGGCGCTGCCGCGCCGCGCCCGAAACAAGGGAGACCCTCATGAAGAATACCCAGCTGCTGCTGATCAACGATATGTGCGGTTACGGCAAGGTCGCGCTTTCTGCAATGCTGCCGGTGCTGTCGCACATGGGCTATCGCATTCACAACCTGCCGACGGCCCTCGTTTCCGATACGCTCAACTACCCCAAGTTCTACATCCACGACACCACGGAGTATGTCCGCCGGAGCCTCGCTATCTGGGAGGAGCTCGGCTTTGAGTTCGACGCCATCTCGACTGGCTTTATCGTGACCGAGGAAGAGACGCGCATTATTTCGGACTTCTGCCACCGTCGCGCGCAAAAGGGCACCAAGGTGTTCGTCGACCCCATCATGGGCGACAACGGCAAGCTCTACGCCGGCGTGCCCGAGTCCACGATCGGTCTCATGAGGCACCTGCTCGAGTGCGCCGACTACGCGGTGCCTAACTACACCGAGGCCTGTCTGCTCACCGATACGCCTATTGCCGAGCAAATCACGCCCGATGAGGGCCGCGTTCTTGTGGACGCCGTGCGTGCCCTGGGTGCCAAGTCGGTGGTCATTACGAGCGCCGTGGTCAATGGCACGAACGCGGTTATCGGTTACGACCATGTAGCGGGGGAGTACTTCACGATTCCCTTTGAGCTCATTCCGGTGTATTTCCCGGGCACGGGCGACACGTTCTCGGCGGTGCTCGTCGGCCGCGTTATGGCAGGTTGGAGTCTGCAGCGCGCGACGTCCGATGCCATGCGTGTGGTGGCTGAGCTTATCGAGCGCAATGCCGACCAAGAGGACAAGTCGGCCGGCCTTCCCATCGAGGCCTGCTTGGACGTGATCGACCATGAGTAACGCTGGCGAGGGCGGCATCAAGCCTGCAGGCGAGAGCAAGCCGCTCGGCGCGCCGCGTGGCAAGCGTCCGCGTATCCGCGTGAGCTGCGTGGACCAGCTGGGAACGTGCCGTTGCCACCATGGTCACAAGCCGGGCGACGTTTTTGACTTCGACCGCGATCGCGGCAAGATGTGCGCCATGGCTTGCCATGTGGGCTTTCTCTATATCGATATCCTGCGCTATGGCGGAACCGTGCCTGGCAACGAGCCTGGTACGGCAAAGTTCTGCTGCCCCGAGGTCGATACGCTGAATGTCTGGCTTGCCGAGATCGTCGACGAGTAGTTGAGCGTGGATTATCTCCCGCCGAGAAAATGAGCGTGGATTTTCTCCCGTTTAGAGCGCACTTGAACGCTCAAAGTGGGAGAGACGATATGAGCAGGACATAAAAACATTGAGAGCCCCTGCTGCATGAAAGAC
>DXMA01000023.1 GCA_019414445.1 Collinsella sp. | reverse complement strand
GTACCGCCTCGCGGTGACATCGTTTTTATGTCAACCTTGGTCTAACAGAGCCAATCTTTTTCACACATTCGAATAGGCGGGCGACTCTTTTGGGGCTGTCTGCGTGGCGCGTGCCTGGCGCGCGTGGCATTGCGTCCCGCCTTCATGTCCGCACGGGCGCCTATCCTTACGGCAATGTAGCTGCCTGTGAAACAGGCGGCAGCTGACGGAGAAAGGCCCTCGCCGTGCCAGACAAAAAGACGCCGTGTATCTCGGCTATCGATACGACGAACTTTGCGCGCCAGATCGTGCTGGACTTTGAGTTTGCGCCGGTGCCAAGGCAGCGCCAGCGCCGCGGGTTGCGCAACGAGATTATCGAGGTCGGCGCGGTTAAGCTCGATAACCGCGGCAACGTTATGGGCGAGTTCTCGCAGTTTGTGCAGACAGAATTTACCGAAGGCGTTGCGTTTCCCGTCCGCGAGCTTACGGGGATATCGGCCGTGGACACCGCGATGGCTGATCCGCTCTATGTGGTGATCAAAAGACTCAGCGATTGGATCGGTCGCTACTCCGCCCAGATAGTTTGCTGGAGCGGGGCGGATCATCGACAGCTTATGACCGAGTGCCAGGCAAAGCACATGGACCTTTCCGCATTTCCTACGGACTGGGCCGACCTGCAGGCGTTTTACACTTCGATCATGGACGTGGGCAGCCACGGGTGCGTCTCTTTGAGTGACGCGGCAACGTGGTTTGGCATCGAGTTCGACGAGTCGACGGGTCACGCCCACAGCGCCTTAGCCGATGCGCGCGTGACCGCCAAGCTGCTCAAGCAGGTGATGGATGGGGACTACCGCGTGAGCCCGCACGTCCAGGAAGTCCGCCAGCGGTGGGGGATGGGCGAGCGAGCCCAGACGCGCCTTTCCAGCAAGTGCCCCGAGCTGGGCGACCTGCTGCTGAGGCTGAAGGCGGAGGGGAGGTAGGCCTTTTGAGAACGCCATTCGGTTTGGCATGGCAGGGCTGTAAGCGCGACTTCGCACTGCTGTTTGAATCGAAGCGTCAACCAGTATGACGAGCTGTCTGGTCTGTCTGCCTACACCATCGCAATCCCGCGGGCCGCACTCAACAGCTCATACTCCCTTTCGCTCCACTGCCGCAGCTCGGCTGTGCGTACGGCGTCGCGACACAGGTCCAGAAACACCTCAGCTCCCTCGCAGAAGCACTCGCGGGCAAAGATGCCCGACCCGCCCGCAACGCACGCGCCATCGGCAAACCGCTCCCAGCTAGACGGCTCACGCGAATCGTCTCCGGACAGTTTGATCTGCAACACATGCGGGTCGCCGGCAACGCAGAACTCTTTCTCGAGCTTTTGCACCGTGAAGCGCATCTGGTGGGAGAGGCTGCTCTTGACCATGGCCGAGGCGTAGCCGTTCTGCTTGTCCAGAAGATGCATTCGTTTTGGCTTGGCTGCCAGGTTGTGGAAGTTGCGCTCGCTGCGCACAGAGAAATTGTCCATACGGACTCCTTTCATCGATGATGGCAGGGCCACCGTGCCTTTTGGCCGGTTGGCGTCGGGATCGTGGAGCCAACTCTCTACCCCGACTCTGGATAAAACGTGCCCGCTCCTTGCGGGCAAGAGGAAGTCTATCAACGTGTACGGACTCAACGTGTACGGACAGAAATCAAGCGCCATCCGCGAAATGACGCGCGGATGGCGTTGGTTTCCCAAGTGATTATTCGGCTTTCATCCGGAAAAGTGTCGAAATCAGCCGTGTAAAAGTACGGAAAAGTGTCGAAATAGGCACCTTAAAACTTCGGAAAAGTGTGGCTGGATGACAAAACAGCACTTAGAAGCCGGCGCTGGATGCGGGATCCTGCGGCCGCCTTCAGCTCCCGCTACTCATCGTCTCCGTCGTTGGGGTCGCCCTTGAGGGTGTTGATGTCCAGGTACTGGTTATCGTCCTCTTTTTGCTGGGTCTCCGACTCCGCTTGGGTGGGGCCGCGGAACAGCTGGAATCCCTCAAACGCAATGACGCCGAACAGGGCAATGACAATGGCGAGAAAGGCAATCTTGACTGCCTGCGGAAATTCCGAGAGACGCAGTGCCTTTTCCTCGGCGTAATAATCGGCGAAGCGCTCTTCGCCCGTGCTTTTGGTATATGCCGGCGCGGACGCGGCCTCCGGGCCATATTCCGGTGCAGGCGTGGCAGCGTACTGATCGTTGAGATAATCGCTCGATGCGGTGCCATAATCCTCGGTCTCGATGCGACCGGTGCCAGCATAGCCATCGGAATAATCGGAATATGCCGCACCGCCCTCATAGTCCGCGGCGCTCGTGTTGGCGGCAAAAAGCGGGTTAACTGGAACATCGAGCGCCGGCATGCCGGTAGAGGTCTCATCCAGATCGGCTGCAGCCCAGGAATCGTGGGCAACCTGATGGGCGACGGGCTCATCGAGCCTTGTGACCGGAGGCTTGCGTGCCGCAGGAACGGGCAACTGCTGGGCGCTGTACATAACGGTGCTGTCGGCCGATTTGCCCTGCGTCGCCGCAGCGAGAAATGCCGCCGTCTCGGACGGGTCGTTTGCGGGGCGGGGAGCGGTCGTGGGCGCCGAAGTGGGTGCGGGCGTCGAAACAGGCGACTGCGCAGGAGTCGGCGCAGTCGCGGACTTGGGCGCAAGTGCGGGATTGGGGCTTGACGGGCGAGCGCCGCCGCCCATGAGTTCGTCGGCGGTCCACGGGCGATCATCCATCACATCGTCAAGGCTCAGCGAAAACAGGTCGTCTTCACTCTCATCGAACATGCGGTGCACATGTCCACCAATTGCCGGAATCAATCCGCGACCGGTGCATGATGCCTTGCTCAACGCCATTCTGTTCCATCCTTTCGAAATACTAATGACATCGATTATATGGAACTTCCCAAGCTGCTCGGTCTTGGATTCGTGCTTTCCAGAACTCGCGCCCAAAAGGGGAGGGGCAATCCAGGCGAGTGCCTACTTGTCGCCGGCCGCCGCCTTGGCCTCATTGAGGTAGCTATAGAAGCTGTACTTGGAGATGCCAAAGAACTCGCAGGCGCGCTCGCTCGACTTGGAAATGAGGAAGGCACCGCGACGGTCGAGGTAGCCAATGGCACGAATGCGCTCGTCTTTGGTCATGAGTGCCGCGGGCTTGCCCACAAACTGCTCGCACTCGTGCAGCAGGTCCTCGAGCAGGTCGCCGATGTTCTTGGTAATGGGCTCGGGCTCGGTATAGCCCGTGCCGCCGGTGCCGGTGAAAGCGTCGAGCGAGCGCTCAAAAGCCTTCATAAGCGTAATGTCAAAGTTGATGCCCAAAATGCCGACGGGCTTGCCTTCGTCGTTGCGGATAAAGATGGTCGAGGACTTGAGCAGCTTGCCATCGGTGGTTTTAGTGAGGTACGGCTCGCGGTCGTGTACGTCGGTGCTGCCCTCGTGCATGGACTCAAACACAATATGGCTGGGGCCGTCACCCAGTTTGCGCCCGCTGACGTGACCGTTTTCGATCACTACGATGGAGTGGTCCACGTCCTCGGTCTCCAGATCGTGGACGACGACTTCGCAGTTGGGGCCAAATTGGAGCGCCAGGCCGTGTGCGAGGCGCTTGTAAAACTCAATCTGTGCGGGGGTCATGGGTGCCTTCCTAAAAATTAGTTTGGGCACACTTTGCCATAAACCACATCTGTTCGCAAACAAATCCATCAACAAGGCAATTCATGACCGTTCGGCGGCGAAAAAGTACCGATTACGGCAACAAACAATTTGTTAGGTTTGCCAATCAAAAAGTGTGATAGAACAGTGCTAACAAACTTTTTGTTTGGCATCCACATAAAAGTTCAGTCGCATGAATGGGAATGGGCTGAAACGCGTATGCGGGGGCCGGCAAGAGAGGACTTAAGGAGTTCACCGTATGGCCGATAAGATCCAGTGGGCGGGCAACACGATGCCCAAGAGCGATGACAAGCACTTGGGAATCATGAGCCTCGACCACGTGAAGAAGGCCCGCGCCTTCCACCAGTCGTTCCCTCAATATACCGTCACCCCGCTTGCCCGCCTGGACGGTCAGGCTGCGCGCTTGGGTCTGTCCAACCTGTGCGTTAAGGACGAGAGCTATCGCTTTGGCCTCAACGCCTTTAAGGTTCTGGGCGGCTCGTTTGCCATGGCCAACTACATTGCCGACGAGACCGGCAAGGACGTTGCCGACTGCACCTTCGATTACCTGACCTCCGATCAGCTTGCCAAGGACTTTGGCCAGGCCACCTTCTTTACCGCCACCGATGGCAACCATGGCCGCGGCGTGGCATGGGCTGCCAACAAGCTGGGCCAGAAGGCCGTCGTGCACATGCCCAAGGGTTCTACCAAGCCCCGCTTCGATAACATCGCCGCCGAGGGCGCCACGGTGACCATCGAAGAGGTCAACTACGACGAGTGCGTGCGCATGGCCGCCGCCGAGGCCGACGCCTGCGAGCGCGGCGTCATCGTTCAGGACACCGCCTGGGAGGGCTACGAGAAGATCCCGTCCTGGATCATGGAGGGCTACGGCACCATGGCTTCCGAGGCTGCCGAGCAGCTGCGCGAGATGGCCATCAACCGCCCGACTCACGTGTTTGTCCAGGCTGGCGTGGGTTCGCTCGCCGGCGCCGTGGTGGGCTACTTCACCAACCTGTATCCCGATAACCCGCCCACCTTCGTCGTGGTCGAGTGCGCACCTGCCGCCTGCCTGTACAAGGGCGCTGCCGCCGGCGACGGCGATCCGCGCATCGTGGACGGCGACATGCCCTCCATCATGGCCGGTCTGTGCTGCGGCGAACCCAACATCCTGGGCTGGGATATCCTGCGCAACCACGCCACCGCCTTCGTGTCCTGCCCCGACTGGGTCACCGCTCGCGGCATGCGCACCCTGGGCGCTCCCGAGAAGGGCGACCCGCGCGTCATCTCCGGCGAGTCCGGCGCTGTGACCACCGGCCTGGTCGAGACCCTCATGCTCGATCCCGAGTACGCCGAGCTCAAGGAACTCATCGGTCTGGATAAGACGAGCTCCGTGCTCTGCTTCTCCACCGAGGGCGACACCGATCCCGACCAGTACCGCCGCATCGTCTGGGAAGGCGAATACCCCACTTGCTAATACTGGGCGGAATAAATAGGTATCGCTCCGCCACCTCACAGGTAGATTCCTTCGTTTGAAAGGTTAAGAACAATGGCTAAAGAACTCGATTTCGACGCTATCAAGGCTGCTGCTGAGTCCCATCGTGCTGATATGACTCGCTTCCTGCGCGCTATGATCTCCCATCCCTCTGAGTCTTGCGAGGAGGGTGAGGTTGTCGCCTGCATCAAGGCCGAGATGGAGAACCTTGGCTATGACGAGGTCAAGGTCGATGGCCTGGGCAACGTCATGGGCTTTATGGGCGAGGGCGACAAGATCATCGCCATCGACTCCCACATCGACACCGTCGGCATCGGCAACATCGAGAACTGGGATGCCGATCCCTATGAGGGCTACGAGACCGACGAGATTATCTACGGCCGCGGCGGCTCCGACCAGGAGGGTGGCATGGCTTCTGCTACCTACGCTGCCAAGATGATGAAAGACATGGGCCTCATCCCCGAGGGCTACAAGATCATGGTCGTCGGTACCGTCCAGGAAGAGGACTGCGACGGCATGTGCTGGCAGTACATCTACAACAAGGACGGCATTAAGCCCGAGTTCGTCATTTCCACCGAGCCCACCGACGGTGGCATCTATCGCGGTCACCGCGGCCGCATGGAGATCCGCGTCGACGTTCACGGCACCTCCTGCCACGGCTCCGCTCCCGACCGCGGCGACAACGCCATCTACAAGATGGCCGACATCATCGCCGACGTCCGCGCTCTCAACAACAACGGCTGCGACGAGTCGACCGACATCAAGGGCCTCGTCAAGATGCTCGACCCCAAGTACAACCCCGAGCACTTCGAGGACGCCCGCTTCCTGGGCCGCGGCACCTGCACCGTCAGCCAGATCTTCTACACCAGCCCCAGCCGCTGCGCTGTCGCTGACTCCTGCGCCATCTCCATCGACCGTCGCATGACCGCCGGTGAGACCTGGGAGTCCTGCCTGGACGAGATCCGTAACCTGCCGGCCGCCAAGAAGTACGGCGACGACGTGAAGGTCTCCATGTACATGTACGACCGTCCGTCCTGGACCGGCGAGGTCTACGAGACCGAGGCTTACTTCCCCACGTGGATCAACAAGGAGACCGCTCCGCACGTCAAGGCCCTCGTCGACGCCCACAAGGCCATGTTTGGTGACGAGCGCATCGGCTGCGAGCCCAGCATGGACAAGCGTACCGGTCGCCCGCTGTGCGACAAGTGGACCTTCTCCACGAACTGCGTTTCCATCCAGGGTCGCTATGGCATCCCCTGCGTCGGCTTTGGCCCGGGTGCCGAGTCTCAGGCTCACGCTCCCAACGAGGTCACCTACAAGGACGACCTGGTCACCGCTGCCGCCATGTACGTGGCTGCCCTGAACCTCTACGATCCGAGCCAGGCCGATGGCGATGCCACCGTGTTCCGCGCCGGTCTGACCAACAACAAGATCGATTAGTCCCATTCCTCGATTTTGTTGAGCCGGGGGCCGCTCGTGTCCCCGGCGCTCCCTGTTGACTTGGGGCCCGCGGTCGTTATCTCCCATGCTTCCTCAACGGTGGCGGGTCCTCGTCATGGTGCTCTGCATGTTCTAGCCACACGCGCATGCCGGAGCACATCTACTCATTGCGATCGTTTCATCTTTAGAAAGGACATTTCCATGGACGCTAAGTTTACCGAGCTCGTCGAGCAGCTGAACGGCCTCGATTTTAAGGGTATGTACGGCAGCGACTTCCTGCACACCTGGGACAAGACCACCGATGAGCTCAAGGCTCTCTACATCGTTGCCGACGCCCTGCGCGAGCTGCGCGAGAACAACGTCTCGTCCAAGATCTTCGACTCGGGTCTGGCCGTCTCCCTGTTCCGCGACAACTCCACCCGTACGCGTTTCTCCTTCTCTAAGGCCGCCAACCTGCTCGGCCTTGAGCTGCAGGACCTGGACGAGAAGAAGTCCCAGATCGCTCACGGCGAGACCGTCCGCGAGACCGCTACCATGATCTCCTTCATGGCCGACGTCATCGGCATCCGCGACGACATGTACATCGGCAAGGGCGACGCCTACATGGCCGAGGTCTCCGAGTCCGTGCAGCAGGCTTACGAGGACGGCGTTCTGGATCACCGTCCCACGCTCATCTCCCTGCAGTCCGATTCCGACCACCCCACGCAGTCCTCTGCCGACATGCTCTACCTCATCAACGAGTTTGGTGGCCTCGAGAACCTCAAGGGCAAGAAGGTTGCCGTCACCTGGGCCTATTCGCCCTCTTACGGCAAGCCGCTGTCCTGCCCGCAGTCGCTGATCAGCCTGCTGCCCCGCTTTGGCATGGACGTCACCCTGGCTCACCCCGAGGGCTACGACCTCATGCCCGAGGTCGTCGAGCGCGCCAAGGGCTATGCCGCCGAGTCCGGCACCACCTTTAAGCAGGTCAACACCATGGCCGAGGCCTTCGAGGGCGCCGACATCGTGATCCCCAAGAGCTGGGCTCCGTTTGCCGCCATGGAGAAGCGTACCAATCTGTACGCCGAGGGCGACGACGCCGGCATCGCTGCGCTCGAGAAGGAGCTGCTCGCCCAGAACGCCACCCACCAGGACTGGTGCTCCACGACCGAGCTCATGGAGAAGACTGCCAACGGCCAGGACACCATCTTTATGCACCCGCTGCCCGCCGACATCTCCGGTGTCTCCTGCGAGCACGGCGAGGTTAACGCCGACGTCTTCGACATGCACCGCGTGGGCATGTACAAGGAGGCCAGCTACAAGCCGTACGCCATCGCTGCCATGATGTTCCTGCAGAAGGTTGCCGATCCCGCCGCTACCCTCAAGGCCCTCGACGAGCGCAACACCGCCCGTTGGTTCCAGGCCTAAAGCCGGGTTGAGGTAAGCCATGTAAAGGGGGCGCTCTGCCAACCGGCGGGGTGCCCCTTTTTGCATCGCGGGCGTGCGGGATAAGCGCTTTCGATGTAGATGCCCGCGGCGCGAGTTATGGGTACGATGGTTTCAGGGGAGGTATCACCATGAAACTTGGATGCGTCATTATGGCTTCGGGCGAGGGCAAGCGGTTTGGCTCTAACAAGATGCTTGCCGATATCTATGGCGAGCCGCTGATTGCCCGGACCATCGATTCGGTTCCCCGGGGCTTTGACGTCGTGGTTTCGACGCGTTGGCCCGAGGTCGCTCAGATTTGCGAGGACAAGCATTGCCCGTGCGTGCTGCACGATGGCGAGCTGCGCAGCGAAAGCGTCCGTGCGGGCCTTTCGTGGGGAGTCGAACGCAACTGGAAAGGTTGCCTCTTTTTGCCGGGCGACCAGCCGCTCGTGAGTTCGGATTCTTTTGAGGCTATGGTTCGTGCATTTGACGAGCGTGGCCGCAAACATCCGGTGCGTCTTGCGTGCAACGGTGAGCCTTCGAGCCCGGTGCTCTTTCCGGCGGAACTGTTCGATGCACTTATGTGTCTTGAGGGCAAAGACGGCGGGGGCTCGATTCTCAAAGGTCGCGTCGACGTTGCGCTGGTCGAAGCGCGTGCCTACGAGCTGTGGGACGTCGATACCGTCAAGGGACAGCGACGCATAACGGAGCATATTGCCGCCTGCTCGTATTTTGATCACGTGGCCAACTGCATCAATCAATAAGGAGCAATTATGATCATCATCAAAAACGGCGCGCTCGTGACGCCCCAGGGGCTTCGCCGCGCCGATCTTGCCATGGAGGGCGATAAGATCGTGCGGATCGCCGCAGCGATTGAGCCGGGCGCCGACGATACCGTCGAGGACGCCGCGGGCTGCTGGGTGTTTCCCGGCTTTATCGACGGCCACACGCACATGCAGTGCTGGACTGGCATGGATTGGACAGCCGATAGCTTTGAGACCGGCACGCGCGCGGCTGCCTGCGGCGGCACGACGACCATTGTGGACTACGCGACGGCCGATCGCGGCGTGACCATGCCCGATGCCTTGGCCGAGTGGCATCGCCGCGCCGACGGAACCTGCACGGCCAACTACGCTTTTCATATGGCACTCGCCGAGTGGAACGAGCGCAACCGCACCGATCTCGCGGCTATGCGTGAAGCAGGCGTTTCGTCGTTTAAGACTTACTTTGCCTACGACCACCTGCGCTTGGACGATGCCGAGACGCTCGAGGTGCTCGAGGAGCTCAAGCGTATTGGCGGCATACTGTGCGTGCATTGCGAGAACGGCACGCTGGTGAATGAACTGCAGAAGCGCGTGTACGAGCAGGGTATACACGGGCCCGAGGGGCATGCGCTCAGCCGTCCGGACGTGTGTGAGGCCGAGGCAGTGAGCCGTCTGCTATATCTGGCGCACCTGGCCGGCGACGCGCCGGTCAACGTGGTGCACCTTTCGACCAAGCTGGGGCTCGAGGCCATCCGTGCCGCCAAGGCGCGCGGGCAGAAGAATATCTATGTCGAGACCTGCCCTCAGTATCTGATGCTCGACGATACTTGCTACTTGGAGCAGGGTGAGGACGGCTTTGCGGGTGCCAAATATGTGATGAGCCCGCCGCTGCGCCATGCGGGTGACCGTGCGGCGCTGCGCGAGGCACTTGTGGCCGGCGAGATCGATACGATTGCGACCGACCACTGCAGCTTTAACCTGCACGGGCAAAAGGACCGCGGGCGCGACGACTTCCGCGCGATTCCCAACGGCGGGCCCGGTGTGGAGCATCGCCCCGTCGCGATCGCTACGAGCTTTGAGGGACAGCTGGGTCCCGAGGATCTGTGCCGCTTGATGAGCGAGAACCCGGCGCGCGTCTTTGGCATGTATCCGCGCAAGGGCTGTCTTGCCGAGGGCTCCGATGCCGACGTGTGCGTGTGGGATCCCCGGGCGCGCTGGACCATTAGCGCGGCGACGCAGCATCAGGCCGTGGACTACACGCCGCTCGAGGGCTTTGAGGCGCACGGCCGCGCCAAGGCTGTGTTTGTGAACGGCGTGCTGGCCGCGCGCGACGGCGAGCCCACTGGAGCCCAACCCGGCCGCTACGTCCCCCGCTAGCAGCAAAGATGCCGTGTCCCCTCCTCAGTTGCGGTGAAATACGGACTGTTTGCGGCCGTCGGGCGGCCAAACAGTCCGTATTTCACCGCAACTGAGGAGATGGGGCCGGCTACTTGAGGCTGCTGGCGACGACGGGGTGGTCGAGAGCTGCCTCGAAGCGGTCGGCCATCGTGGGGTCGCTGAGCGTGTCGACTTGGTTGAGCATGATGCGGGCATTGTTGAGGTTCAGCATCCGCAGCTCGGCATTGAGCACCTGGGCGACGCGCTCTGGGGTGGCAGTGTCGGTGAGCTCGCAGCCGCAACGCTCGCAAAAGAGCTCGGGGCGGTGGACAACCTCGGCGACGGGTTTGCCCAGTCCCGAGGCGCCGACGACCCAGACAACGTTTGCCGTGGCGGCGGGAATTACCGGCTCCCAGGCGGCATGCGCCTTGAGCGGGAGTCGCTTGCTACCGTCTGCCTCGGCCAACACATAGTCAAAGCGCTGTGCCAGCTCGCCGAGTGGCTCGGCGGGGGCGGAGAGCTTGCCTGTCTCCGGGTCCAAGATGCCTGCCTGGCAGATGCCTCCGCGTGCAAGCCCCGCGCAGGCCTCGCAGGTGCAGCCTGGGGCGTGTGGGGCACCTGGCTTCCAAGGCGCGGCGTCCAGGCGACGATTCGACCCGTCCCATGGCACGCCGGCAACGGGAAGCATATGCGTGGTGGTGCAGAGGAGCACGCGGCCGCCAGCGCGCATGAGCTCAAGACCCAGCGTTTTGAGCAACGTCGACTTGCCGCCGCTGCCGATAATCGCGGTAATGCCCGGCTCGATCCTGAGCGCCGAGGCAAGATTGCCGCTAACCGTTTCCATCTGTTCACCGCCGTATAATACTGTGATAATAAATAATCATCAGAGTAGCGGTCGAACCGCTTTTGCTCTGCTCAAACCGTAGCACAGGGAGGTGCCCCGGGAATGCTCGTTTATGTTCGCGGCGCCGGCGATATCGCCACGGGTGTCGCCGCTCGCTTGGTGCGCGCCGGCGTGTCGGTCGTTATGGCCGATATCGCGGTTCCCACGTGCATCCGCCGCACAATCAGTTTTTGCGAGGCTATTCGCCTGGGCGAGGTCCAGGTCGAGGGCATTCGCGCTCGCTTGGCGCAGACGCCGGCAGAGGCGCTCGAGATTACCCAAGCGGGGGATGTTGCCGTCGTGGTGGACCCTCAGGCCAAGATGCTCGATGAGCTTAAACCCGCGGCTGTGGTCGACGCGATTCTGGCCAAGCGCAACCTGGGCACCACGCGCGACATGGCGCCTACCGTCATCGCCGTGGGGCCGGGCTTTACCGCGCCGGTCGATTGCGACGCCGTGGTCGAGACCATGCGCGGGCATTTCCTGGGCCGTGTCATTACCCAGGGTTCGCCCCAACCCAACACGGGCGTGCCGGGCATTATCGCTGGCTATGGCAGAGAGCGCGTTATCCACAGCCCCGCCGCCGGCGTGTTTCGGTCCGACCGCGCGATCGGCGACATCGTGAGCGCCGGAGACGTGATTGGCTACGCGGGCGATTCGCCCATGTGCACGCAGATCGATGGCTGTCTGCGCGGGCTTTTGGCGAACGGCGTGCAGGTGACTGAGGGCTTTAAATGCGCCGATGTCGATCCGCGCGGCGATGCCAGCTATATCAACTACATTTCGGACAAGGCGACGTCGGTCGGCGGCGGCGTGCTCGAGGCACTCGCTATGCTTACCGATATCTTTAGAGGATAGAAGGCGGCAATGGAAAAGCTCGATGCTGTGAATGCGGCGCTTGTCGCCCTGCGTGCTGGCGAGACGTGCGAGCTCGTGGTCGTGGCCGGCACGGCGGGGTCGTCGCCGCGCGGCGTGGGCGCCTGGATGGCCGTCTTTGCCGACGGTAGCCAGGCGGGCACCATCGGCGGCGGCAAGATCGAGCTTTTTGCGCTGGACGAGGCGCGAGAGCTGCTGGCCGCGGGGCAATCGCGTCTGGTCCGCTACACCATGGGCGGCGAGAACTCCGATACCGGTATGATCTGCGGCGGAGCCATCTGCCTGTGCTATCTGCATCTGGATGCGATCCAGGCACCGTTGTTCCAGGAAATTGCCGACGTCTTGACGTATCGACGTATCGGCGACTTCGTCATCGACTTTGAACCGTTTGTCATTCAGGCCCTGGAGGGCGATGTGGTCGAGTACCATGGCGAGGCATCGCGCCATACCATTGCCGGCTGCCCCGAGCTTTCGCTGGTGGAGGAGGGGAGTAAGGTCACCTACACCAACGCCGCCTCCGAAATTCCCGCGGCGCACATCGAGACGCTCTGCCCCGAGGGCCTGACCTATATCTTTGGCTGCGGCCACGTGGGCGCCGCGACGGCGCGGGTGCTCACGGCGGCGGGCTTTGCCGTCGTGGCGTGCGACGACCGCCCCGGCACGCTGACCCCCGATTGGGTGCCCGGTGTCTACGATCGTCGCTTGGTCGATTACAAGAACCTGAGCGAGCTGTGCCCCATCGGTCCGCGCGACCTGGTGGTCGTCGCCACGGCGGGTCACAAGTCCGATATCGACGTGGTGATTCAGGCCATGCGCGCCAAGCCTGCCTACCTGGGCTGTCTGGGCTCGCGCCGCAAGACGGCCTTTGTGCGTGCCCGCCTGGAGCAGGAAGGCTTTACGCAGGACCAGATCGGCGAGCTGCACCTTCCGATCGGCGTTGCCATCGAGGCCGAGGACCCCGAGGAGATCGCCATCTCCATCGCCGCCGAGATGATCCACCTGCGCCGCACCAAGCTCGTCCCCCGCAAGCGCTAATCGCATCCCCACCAATAAGTTGCGGTGAAATACGGACTGTTTAAGCCTGTTAGGCCGCCAAACAGTCCCTATTTCACCGCAACTGCTTCTTGGGACCCATTTGTGCGGGGGAGTTGTGGAGTTGTGCAGGCAGACGAGGTTTTTCTGGAAATACGCTCACGATGCGCGTATAGTACCGATTGTTTTGTCGGCTCCTGCTGCGTCGAGTCCAAACCGCAAAATGCCATGAGCGGCGCGGATGCAGCCAGGAGGTACGAGGACAACCCATCGTGGCCACGCCCCGTGCTTAAAACCCCAAGAAGGAGTGAACAATGGCAGAAGAGAAGTATGTGCCGCGTCTGAAGACCAAGTACAACAACGAGGTCAAGCAGCAGCTTCAGGACAAGTTCCAGTACGAGAACGTCATGATGATCCCCAAGTTTGAGAAGATCGTCGTGAACATGGGTGTCGGCGAGGCCGCTACCGATTCCAAGGCCATCGACGGTGCCGTGCGCGACCTGCGCGCCATCACCGGACAGCAGCCGATGATCACCCGTGCCCGTAAGTCCATCGCTACCTTCCGCCTGCGCGCTGGTATGCCGATCGGCTGCAAGGTTACCCTGCGTGGCGACCGTATGTGGGAGTTCTTCGATCGTCTGACCTCCGTCGCGATCCCCCGTATCCGCGACTTCCGCGGCATTTCCGCCAAGAGCTTCGACGGCCGTGGTAACTTCTCCATGGGCGTCACCGAGCAGCTCATCTTCCCCGAGATCGACTTCGACTCCGTCGATCACCAGCGTGGTATGGACATCACTTTCGTGACCACCGCCAACACCGATGAGGAGGCCAAGGCCCTTCTGGACGCCTTCGGTTTCCCGTTCAAGAAATAGGTTCACCTGCCCTATAAGCGCCGTTCCCACAAGGGGGCGGCGCTTGGGGCGAACAATACTCTATGTGAGGAGGATATAAGTGGCTAAGACATCGATGATCGTCAAGTGCAATCGCAAGCAGAAGTTCTCTACTCGTGAGTACACGCGCTGCCAGCGCTGCGGCCGTCCGCACTCTGTGTACCGCAAGTTCGGCCTGTGCCGTGTCTGCTTCCGTGAGCTTGCACTCAAGGGCGAGCTTCCCGGCGTTAAGAAGGCCAGCTGGTAAGTCACTACCAGCGTTTCAAGCATCCGTTTGGAACAGGGAAAACGCGCTAAAAAGGCTTTGCCGTTAAGGGCGGTGAAGAACCAAGAGCACGTGTTCATCAAGAACGAAGGAGAATCTGTATGAACCTTACAGACCCGATCGCAGATATGCTTACGCGCATCCGTAACGCTAACTCTGTGAACAAGGCCACGGTCTCCATGCCGAGCAGCAAGAAGCTCGTCGAGATCGCTCGTGTTCTGCACGAGGAGGGCTACATCGAGGGCTACGATGTCGAGGACACCGTTCCCCAGAAGACTCTGCACATCACGCTTAAGTATGGTCCCAAGAAGGCTAAGGTCATCAACGGCATCCGCCGCATTTCCAAGCCGGGCCTGCGTAAGTACACCGGCGTTGCCGACATGCCCCGCGTCCGCGGTGGCCTTGGTACCGCCATTATTTCCACCAGCCATGGCGTCATGACCGACCGCGATGCTCGCAAGCACAACGTCGGCGGCGAGATCATCGCTTACGTCTGGTAATTCGCTCGGTAGGTAGAAGGAAAGGAGATCACCGTGTCTCGTATCGGTAATAAGCCTGTCCAGATTCCCGCCGGAGTCGAAGTGGCAGTCAACGGCAACAACGTTGTCGTCAAGGGCCCCAAGGGCCAGCTCGAGCTCGATGTCTTTGAGAAGCTCGCTATCAACGTCGAGGACAATGTCCTCACCGTTTCCCGTCCCGACGACGAGCGTGAGACCCGTGCCCGCCACGGCCTCACCCGCGCCCTCATCCACAACATGGTTGTTGGCGTTTCCGAGGGCTTCGAGAAGAAGCTCGAGCTCGCCGGCGTCGGTTACCGCGTGCAGCAGAAGGGCAAGAACCTCGAGTTCTCCCTGGGCTTCTCGCACCCCGTGATTGTCGAGGCTCCCGAGGGCATCACCTTCGAGGTTCCCGACAACACCCACGTGAACGTCAAGGGTATCAACAAGCAGCAGGTCGGTCAGATCGCCGCTGAGATCCGCGGCCATCGTCCTCCCGAGCCTTACAAGGGCAAGGGTATCCACTACGTTGGCGAGCACATCCGCCGCAAGCTGGGTAAGGCCGCCAAGTAGTCGTAACCGACTCACTCGCATAAGACCAGCACCCCGTCAGGTGCTGGCAAGATCAACCTTTTTAGGAGTTTACGTATGAACAAGCATAAGGCGAAGCTGGAAGGCCTCAAGCGTCGTCAGCGTCGTGTTCGCGGCAAGGTCTCGGGTACCTCCGAGCGTCCGCGTCTTCGCGTGACCCGTACTAACGCCAACATCTATGCCCAGATCATCGACGACAGCAAGGGCTCCAGCCTGACGCTCGTCTCTGCCTCGACCCTCGAGGCCGAGTTCAAGGGCACCCACACCTCGAACAAGGAGGCTGCGGAGAAGGTCGGTCAGCTCGTTGGCAAGCGCGCCATCGAGGCCGGCATCACCAAGGTCGCCTTCGATCGCGGTGGCCGTATCTACCATGGCCGCGTCAAGGCCCTCGCCGACGGTGCTCGTGCCGCCGGTCTCGAGTTCTAGGAGGTATGTAGCACATGGCTCGTAATCAGAAGCAGCAGCGCGAGGCCTCCGAGTTCGAGGAGCGCGTCGTTTACATCAACCGCGTGTCGAAGACCGTCAAGGGTGGTCGTCGCATGAGCCTCGTCGCTCTCGTCGTCGTTGGCGACGGCAAGGGCAACGTCGGCGTTGGCATGGGCAAGTCCGCTGAGGTGCCCATGGCCATCTCCAAGGCATCTCTCGATGCCAAGAAGAACATGTTCCACGTGCCGGTGACCGAGCAGGGCACCATCCCGCACGAGGTTCTCGGCCACTTTGGTGCCGGCCGCATCATCATCAAGCCCGCTGTCGAGGGTACCGGCGTTATCGCCGGCGGCGCTGTGCGTCCCCTCTTCGAGCTTGCTGGCATCAAGAACGTCCTGTCCAAGTCCCTCGGTACCGACAACGGCCTCAACATCATCAAGGCTGCCGTCGAGGGCCTCAAGGAGCTCTCCAGCCCTGAGGACGTCGCGGCTCGCCGTGGCCTGACGGTCTCCGAGATGTTCGTCGGTAAGGAGAACTAAGCATGGCTGACACCATCAAGATCAAGCAGGTCCGCAGCACCAACGGTTGCAAGCAGGACCAGGTCCGTACTGTCCGTGCCCTCGGTCTCCACAGGATCCGCGAGGTTCGCGAGATTGCTGACAACGAGTCCGTCCGCGGCATGATCTTCAAGGTCAAGCACCTTGTCGAGATTGTAGAGGAGTAGCAAATGCAGCTTCACGATCTTACTCCCGCGCCCGGTTCCACCAAGAACCGCAAGCGCGTCGGCCGTGGCAATTCTTCGGGTCACGGCACCACTTCTGGCCGCGGCCAGAAGGGCCAGGGTTCCCGCTCTGGCGGCACCAAGGGTGCCGGCTTCGAGGGTGGCCAGACTCCGCTGGCCATGCGCCTGCCCAAGCTTCCGGGCTTCCGCAACCCCCGTCGTATCGAGTACACCGCCGTTAACGTTGAGCGTCTCGAGCGTAAGTTCGAGGACGGCGCTGTGATCGACGGTGCCGCTCTTAAGGCCGCTCGCATCACCAAGAGCGAGTTCGAGCCCGTCAAGGTGCTCGGCAATGGTGAGCTCACCAAGAAGTTCACGGTCAAGGTCGACAAGGTCAGCGCTTCTGCGCAGGCCAAGATCGAGGCCGCCGGCGGAAAGGTCGAGCTGCCGTGCTAAATGGTCTTAAGAATGCTTTCCGCATCAAAGAATTGCGCGAAAAGATTCTTTTTACCATAGCTATGCTCGTCGTGTACCGCATTGGTGCGCACGTTCCTGTGCCCGGCATTCCCTTCCAGGGGATGCTGGGCCTTTTCTCGACCGATAACAATTCGGTCGCCGCAGGTGCTATGGCCCTCCTGAATCTTTTCTCTGGCGGCGCGTTGAGCTATGTGTCGGTGTTTTCGCTGGGCATCATGCCTTACATCACCAGCTCGATCATCCTCCAGATGCTCCAGGCCGTCGTGCCTTCCCTGCATGAGCTTGCTCGCGAGGGCGAGGTCGGTCAGACCAAGATTACGCAGTATTCGCGTTACCTCACCCTGGCTCTGGCAATCCTCAACTCCGTTGGTTACCTCTTCCTCTTTAAGAGCTTCGGCATCAGCTTCAATGGCGCCGGCGCTCCCGAGATCATCTTCGACCTCATGATCGTCGGCACGCTCACTGCGGGCGCCATGCTGATCATGTGGATTGGTGAGCTCATCACCCAGCGCGGTATCGGCAATGGCATGTCGCTGATCATCTTCGCGAACATCATGGCCGGTCTGCCGCAGGCTATCTTCTCCAGCACCGAGGGCAATGCCGGTGGCATCATCACCATGGTGATCATCTGCGCCATCATCCTGCTGGTTATCCCGTTGATTGTTTTCCTTGAGCGCGGCCAGCGCCGCATCCCGGTCTCCTACGCTAAGCGCGTCGTGGGCCGTCGCATGATGGGTGGCCAGACCACCTACCTGCCCATCAAGGTCAACACCGCGGGTGTCGTGCCGATCATCTTCGCTTCGGCGCTGCTGTACTTCCCGGCTCAGATTGCCGTGTTCTTCCCCGGCATCGGCTGGATCCAGGCAGTTGCCTCTGCGCTTTCGCGCGGCTGGCTCAACTGGGTGCTTAACGTTGTCCTCATCGTGTTTTTCGCGTACTTCTACACGTCCATGGTGTTCAACCCCGATGACACGGCCGATAACCTTAAGAAGCAGGGCGGCTTTATTCCGGGCGTGCGTCCGGGTAGGGCTACCGCGGCCTACATCAAGAACGCGCTCAACAAGATTACGCTTCCCAGCGCTGTCTTTTTGGCGCTCATCGCCATCGTGCCTTCGATCATCTTCTCCTTTACGGGTAACCAGCTAATCCAGGCATTTGGCGGCACGTCCATCCTCATCATGGTCGGCGTCGTGCTCGACACGGTCGATAAGCTCGAAGGCCAGATCAAGATGTATGATTACGATGGATTCTTTAAATAGGCTAGAGGAGGATTGCTCATGAACCTCGTATTGCTCGGAGCTCCGGGTGCCGGTAAGGGTACCGTCGCACAGGAGCTCGTCGCCGAGTTTGGCGTCGCTCACATTTCCACGGGCGACCTGCTGCGTGCTGCCGTCAAGGGTGGCACCGAGCTTGGTATTCAGGCTAAGAAGTACATGGACGCTGGCGAGCTCGTTCCCGATCAGCTCGTGATCGACCTTGTCAAGGAGCGCCTTGCCGCCGATGACGCCCAGCAGGGCTTCATCCTCGACGGCTTCCCGCGCAACACCGCCCAGGCCGTGACGCTCGATTCCGAGCTCTCCGCCATGGGTCGCGAGATCGACTGCGCCCTTCTGGTCGATGTGGCCCCCGAGGTCATTATCGATCGTCTGTCTTCGCGTCGCACCTGCCGCGCCTGCGGTTACACCGGCACCGCTGCCGATGCTACCTGCCCCAAGTGTGGCGGTGAGATGTATCAGCGCGACGACGACAAGCCCGAGACCATCAAGAACCGTCTCGACGTCTACGAGAAGTCCACGAGCCCGCTCGTCGACTACTATCGTGGCCAGGGTCTGCTCAAGTCGGTCAACGGTGACCTGGCTCGCGAGACCGTGTACGGGGATGTCAAAGAGGCTCTCGGTCTATGATCAAGATTAAGTCTGCAACGCAAATCGAGCAGATGAAGAAGGCAGGAGCGCTATCTAAGATGGCGCTCCGCCACGTTGGAGCCATGGTGCGCCCCGGCGTTTCGACTTTTGAGCTCGATCAGCTCGCGGAGCAGATTATCCGCATGCATGGTGGCACCCCAGCCTTTAAGGGTTACGGCGGGTTTCCCGGAACCATTTGCGCATCGATTAACGATGCCGTGGTACACGGTATTCCCAACCCCGACATGATCCTGCGCGATGGCGATATCATCTCCATCGATACGGGAGCCGTTGTCGACGGTTGGGTCGGCGATAACGCTTGGACGTTTTTCGTCGGCACCCCCACGCCCGAAGCCAAGGCTTTGTGTGAGGTCACGCGCGATTGCCTTAAGGCTGCCATCGAGCAGGCTGTTCCCGGTAACCATATCGGGGACGTCGGTTATGCCGTTCAGTCCCTCGCCGAGTCTCACGGTTACGGCGTGCTTCGTGATTATGTTGGCCATGGCATTGGACGCGTGATGCACGAGGACCCCAACGTTCCTAACTATGGAAAGAAGGGGAGGGGCGTTCGCCTCCAGGCCGGCATGGTCATTGCCATCGAGCCGATGGTTACGATGGGTTCCAACCATGTGAGCACGGGTTCCGACGGTTGGATTGTTACGACCAACGACCACCTGCCCGCCGCGCACTACGAGAACACCGTCGCCATTACCAATGACGGTCCGGTGATTCTGACCACGGATGCCCAAGGTGCTTGGTGTTCGCTCCAAGGCGGAGAAATGTAACAAGTTCCACTTAGTTGTGGAGCCATTACGAAGTTATTACGATGCGTGCATACGTGTTGTAGAATACTCAATCGCTGTCGTTTTCTAGAGAAAGATGATTGCTTGTGAAGAAGGAAGACGCAATTGAGCTCGAGGGTACGGTAAAGGAACCGCTGCCCAATGCCATGTTTAAGGTCGAGCTCGAGAACGGTCATTCGGTTCTGTGCAACATTTCTGGCAAGATCCGAATGAATTACATCCGTATTCTCCCCGGTGACAGGGTTGTCGTGGAGCTTTCCCCGTACGACCTGACCCGCGGCCGCATCACCTATCGCTACAAATAGCGGCACGCATACACGCACTCCATTTCCGACTGCAGGCTTAGCTCAACCTACGGTCGGATTGTGTGTGAAGACCAGCCATAGTTTTAAACGCCTGCGGCTGGGCGAGTAGATAGTAGGGAAGTAGTTTGAGCGCTACCGAAAGGAAGAACGATGAAGGTACGTCCTTCGGTCAAGAAGATGTGCGATAAGTGCAAAATCATTAGGCGCCATGGCAAGGTCCTCGTCATTTGCGAGAACCCCCGTCATAAGCAGCGTCAGGGTTAAGAGAGGAGACTACGTTGGCCCGTATTAATGGTGTCGACCTCCCGCGTGAGAAGCGCGTTGAGATCGGTCTGACCTACATTTACGGCATCGGCCGCACCACTGCGACGAAGATTTGCGTCGAGTGCAACGTTAACGTGGATACGCGCGTTAAGGACCTCACCGAGGATGAGGTTAACGCCATCCGCGATTATATCGATAAGAACCAGATCATGGTTGAGGGCGACCTCCGCCGTGAGCGCAACCAGAACGTCAAGCGCCTTATGGACATCGGCTGCAACCGCGGCCTTCGTCACCGCAAGGGCCTCCCGGTCCGCGGCCAGCGCACCCACACTAACGCTCGTACCCGCAAGGGCCCGAAGCGTCAGATCGGTGCTAAGAAGAAGAAATAAGGAGCGCTAGATAGATGGCTACTGCTAAGAAGAACGTTCGCGCTGCCCGTCTGAAGCGCGCGGACCGTAAGAACATTTCCGTGGGCCAGGCTCACATTCGTTCTACGTTCAACAACACGATCGTTTCGATCACCGATCCCCAGGGCAACGTCATTTCCTGGAAGTCGGCTGGCCAGGTGGGCTTCAAGGGCTCCCGTAAGTCCACGCCGTTCGCTGCCCAGATGGCTGCCGAGGCTGCTGCCAAGCAGGCCATGGAGCACGGTATGAAGAAGGTTTCCGTCTTCGTCAAGGGCCCCGGCTCCGGTCGTGAGACCGCCATCCGCTCCCTCCAGGCTGCTGGCCTCGAGGTCTCGAGCATCCAGGACAAGACCCCCATTCCGCACAACGGCTGCCGCCCCAAGAAGCGTCGCCGCGTGTAACTGAAAGGATCGTATCAATATGGCAATTGACAGGACTCCTGTTCTTAAGCGCTGCCGTCAGCTCGGGATCGATCCCGCTGAGCTCGGTTACAGCAGCAAGAAGGAATCTATCCGTCAGCCCAAGCGCCGTCGCAAGGAATCTGAGTACGGCATGCAGCTGCGCGAGAAGCAGAAGGTCAAGTTCATCTATGGCGTTCTGGAGAAGCAGTTCCACGGCTACTTCAACAAGGCCCGCAAGATGAACGGCGTCACCGGTGAGAACCTCATGATCATCCTTGAGTCTCGCCTCGACAACGTCGTCTTCCGTCTTGGCTTCGCCCGCACCCGCAAAGAGGCTCGTCAGTCCGTCCGTCACGGTCACTTCACCGTGAACGGCAAGCGCGTGGACATCCCGTCCTACCGCGTCAAGGCCGGCGACGTCGTCGCTGTCGGCGAGAAGTTCCGTGACCTCCTCCCCATCAAGGAGGCCCTGATTTCCTCCGAGCGCTTTGAGGTCCCTGGCTGGCTCGAGGTCGATATCGAGAAGCTGTCTGGTAACGTGCTCGCTCTGCCGACGCGTGAGCAGATCAGCGGTGATATCAACGAGCAGCTCATCGTCGAGCTCTACTCTAAGTAGTCCATCCGGGCTGCTGAGGCTGGAGGTAATACATGTCAGAATTCATTAGGCCTCAGGTTCAGGTCGAAGAGATCAACGAGACGTCTGCTCGTGTCTCCGTCGAGCCGCTCGAGCGTGGCTACGGCGATACTCTGGGTAACTCCCTTCGTCGCGTTCTTCTGTCCTCGCTCGAGGGTGCCGCCGTCGAGGCTATTCAGATCGATGGTGCGCAGCACGAGTTCATGACCATCCCTAACATGGTCGAGGATGTCACCGACATCGTCCTGAATGTCAAGGGTCTTGTCTTCAGGGCTCTCGGCACGACCGACGAGGCGACCGCCACCATTTCGGTTGACGGCCCCTGCGAGGTCACCGGTGCGGACTTCTTTATTCCGTCCGAGTTTGAGCTGGTCAACCCCGAGCAGCACATCGCTACGCTCACCGAGGGTGGCCATCTCACCATGAGCATGCGCATCGGCTATGGCCGCGGCTATGTTTCTGGCGAGGCCAACAAGCGCGACAACGATCCCATCGGTGTGATCCACGTCGACTCGCTGTACTCGCCGGTTTCCCGTTGCGCCAAGCTCGTTGAGGCTTGCCGTGTCGGTCAGCACACCGACTACGACCGCCTTGTCCTCGAGATCGAGACCAACGGCTCCATCGCCCCGCGCGACGCCGTGGTCCAGGCTGCCAATATCATCAACCAGCATATGGCCGCCTTTATGAACCTTGCCGAGACCCCCGAGGTCGAGGAGGAGGCTTCGATCTTCGCTCCCGAGGTCACCAACGACAACGCCGAGCTGGACAAGCAGATCGAGGATCTGGACCTTTCCGTCCGTTCCTACAACTGCCTTAAGCGCGCCAGCATTCACTCGGTCCGTCAGCTCGTTGAGTTCTCGGAGAACGATCTGCTCAACATCCGTAACTTCGGTGTTAAGTCGATCGAGGAAGTGAAGGACAAGCTTGAGTCCATGGGCCTGAGCCTGAAGGCTTAATGCTTCGCATATTTGAGGAGAAACTAGACCATGCGTCACAACGTTAAGAAGGGCCTGAAGCTCGGCACCGATGCGAGCCACACCAAGGCCATGAAGAAGAGCCTTGCTAAGGCCCTCTTCGAGAACGACCGCATCAAGACCACCGAGACCCGCGCTAAGGCGCTGCGTTCGGTCGTCGATCCGATCATCACTTGGGCCAAGAAGGGCGACCTGCACTCTCGTCGTCTGGCTATCGCCAAGCTCGGCGATAAGCAGCTCGTTGCCGAGATCTTCGACAAGGCTGCCCAGGGTATGTGGCAGGACCGCAACGGCGGTTACACCCGCATCATGAAGCTCGGTAACCGTAAGGGCGACAATGCTCCCATCGTTATCATGGAGCTCGTCACCGAGCCTTGCACGCCTAAGGCCAAGAAGGCTGCTCCGGCCCCCAAGAAGGCCGCTGCTCCCAAGAAGGTCGAGGCTGCCGAGGAGGCTCCTGCTGAGGAGACCGCTGAGTAGACAATCCGTCTGCATAGGCTATATTCGAGGGGTACGTTCGCGTACCCCTCTTTTTTTGTCGAAATGCCATTGCCTGTTTGTTGGGAGCGCCCATGACCGCGCCGTCTGATTTCAATTCGATTCCAGAGCTCGACGCCACGCTCGTTTTCCGCGTGGTCTACGATGGCTCGTCCTATAGCGGCTTTGCCGAGCAGCCTGGCCAGACGACGGTTGCGGGCGAGCTGCGCCGCGCTATCGAGACGCTCCTGCGCCGTCCGATCGACCTGACGTGCGCAGGGCGCACCGATGCCGGCGTGCATGCGGTGGCGCAGTACATCAGCGTGCCCGTAACGGACGCTGAGCTTGTCCTGACGCGCCGTAGGTGGCTGAGGGCCATGGATGCCCTGCTGCCCAAAGATATCGCCATAAACGAGGTCTACAGGGCCCGTAAAGGCTTTTCTGCACGTTTTGACGCGCGTTCCCGTACGTATACGTACCGTATTGCCGATCGAGATGCGCGCCCCGTGCTGTCCCGCGGTGCCGTGTGGTGGCATCGCTATCCCTTGGATGTTGAGGCTATGTCTGCTGCCTGCCCCGCGCTGCTGGGCGAACAGGACTTTAAAAGCTTTTGCAAGGTTGCCTCGGCCGTTGGCAAGCCCACGCATCGCTGCGTGATGCGTGCCGAGTTTGGCCATGAGATTGCGTTTGGCGAGGACATCCTGACGTTTACCATCGAGGGCAATGCGTTCCTGCATTCGATGGTCCGTACGATCGTGGGCACGCTTGTCGAGATTGGCATGCATCGCCGTGAACCCGAGTGGATGCGTGAGGTCATCGATGCTTGCGACCGTACCGCTGCGGGCCCCACGGCTCCTGCCTGCGGCCTTACGTTTATGGGCGTGGATTACGATCCCGCCGAGCTCGTCGTGCTCGACTAGGGGAGGGCTCGACGCGTCGTGCGTCGACACCCGTCATCTGTGGGCTGCGCGTGTTCAACATCTGTTCTTGGCGTGCAATACAACCGGTGTCTCATTGCTTTTATTGCCGGGGTGTACCATGAACCACGGTTTGATTCATTGCTGTCGAGAGGACGGATAACTTGGTTCGACGTGGCTCGCATCCGCGACTTTCGGTGATCCTTGTGGTAGAAGGTTCGCCCAGCTATGCGATGCGTGCGCTCGAGAGTATCCAGAACCAAGACCTCTACGATTTGCAGATTGTTGTTGTCTGCCGCGATGCTGCGCCCGGTGTGCGCCATTCGCTTCAAGTTGCTGCCGACAGGGACATCCATATTGATTTGATTGACGTCGAGGACGCGAAGCGCGGTGCTTGTCTTCGTGCCGGTTTTGCTGCCTCGCGTGGCTCTCAAATCATCGCTATGAACGCCGATGAGTGGCTTGCTCCGCAGTCCCTTTCCAAGATGGTCGATATCGCGTGCGATACTGCGGCAGACATAGTGTTCCCCACGGTGTCGCTCGACCGCTATGATGCACATCGAGAGCGCCATTCGCGCGTCTTGGATGTTGCCCCTATTGTCATTGAAGACAAGTCTTCGATGGTGACCGGGCTGTCCCAGTTGATTTTAGGCGGCCTAGTCGCTCAGACCTCTGGCGTGATGTACAGCCGCTCGCTGTTTGAGGCATGCCTTTTGTGCGACAAGGTGTTTCGCACAGTTGGGTTTATGGCGTGCGCGCTCTCGCGGGCGCAGTGCGTCTCCGGCTGCGGCGACGCTTGTTTCCACGTCGCGGCACCTAAGCTTACAGATGCCTTTGATCCCACCATGTATGCCAGGATATCCGA
Organism: Collinsella sp.; assembly: GCA_019414445.1. Taxonomy (GTDB): domain Bacteria; phylum Actinomycetota; class Coriobacteriia; order Coriobacteriales; family Coriobacteriaceae; genus Collinsella. Next base: position 9,842 of record DXMA01000023.1, on the reverse strand, counting down.
TGACATTCGAGCGCTCGACGAGCTTGCGGACTCACTCTCGGAAGCAGATAGCGGTGGTCGGCTCAAGCTGGCAAGCCAAAAGTTCTACTTTGCCGGACTGGTCGCCTGCATCGAGAATTTGTGTCTTAGCCCGCATGGAGTGTCGTCAATCGAGCGTTCCGCCCGCATGCGTGATATGCTCGAGGCGCCTCGAACCCGTCAGATGGTCGCCGCGCTCAAGGATAACCATCGGGGGCTCGGTCTGTTGTTTGGGCCGATCGCCAGCGCCAAGCCCGCGCGCTGCGTGATGTGTACGCATCTGGCAGCTTTTCTTAACCGGACGGGCATAAAAACCGCCTAAACGGCTCATCTCGAAACAAATTTGCATAGAATTGTTTCGAAATGCGTTCTTATACACAAAAGCCTTCAAATAGCGTTAAACTATTCAATCACTAATTGATTGTCTCCGCTATCTTTTGGAGAGAGGGTTTGTATGGCTAAAAAACGCAATGGGCGCCAGGATGCCATTAGAGATATTGTGCGCAATAAGGACGTCCGCACGCAGCGCGTGCTGGTCGATGAGCTCCGCGCTATGGGCTTTGATTGCACGCAGGCGACTGTCTCTCGCGATATTGCCGATATGGGGCTGCGTAAGCTCCCTGAGGGCATCTATGTTCTGGCAGAGGACCTGCATCTGCAGCGTATGGTTTCCGAGCTCGTAACGGGCGTTCTGCGCACCGATAATCTGGTTATGATTAAGGCTCAGCCTGGCACGGCTTCCGGCATCGCCGCCGCCGTTGATGCGGCAGAGCTGCCCGATGTGCTTGGCTCGCTTGCCGGCAACGATACGATTTTGGTTATTGCCCAGACGGCCGAGGACGGCGAGCGTCTCGAGGCGCTGATCAATAAGCTGAGCAATTCTCGCAAGTAGGCGTGCGGGTCGTGCGCTCGGCACCGTGCGCGCTGACATAGTGGCTTGTAAGGGGTATCGACGTTGGTCGGTGCCCCCTTTTTTGTCTGCCGGTATAAAGACCGCACATCAGATCGCTTTAAACTAAAAAGGCCCCCGAGCAGTTTAATAAGCTGCTCGGGGGCCTTGTTGCTTATGGCCGGATGATTTCTAGCCGACCGTATCGTCAGGCGTGGGCGAGGGGTCGGGAGTGGGTGTAGGCGTAGGCGTAGGCGTAGGCGTGCCGCCATCGCCGCCGGTCGAACCACCAGTGGAGCCGCCCGTCGAGCCACCGGTCGTACCGGTGCCGCCGGTGGTGTCGCCGCCCGTGGTCTCGGTGGTCGTGGTCGTCGTGGTAGTCGTTGTGGTGGTTTCCTCTTCGTCCTCGTTTTCGTCCTTGTCGTCGTTCTCCGTCTTCTTGGTGTTGTTGGTGCCGTAGAACTTCCAGACGCTGTTGTTCTTGTAGGTGGGCGCCGTTCCGGTCGCAAACTCCTCGCGCTCGGTACCGGTCAGAACGGTGTTCATAAATCGCTTAAAGACAGGCAGGTTGGTGCTGTCGCCCAGCAGGTCCGTGCCGTATTTTTGGATGGGGATCTCGCCCGCGGAATAGCCGGTCCACAGGGCGCACGCCAGCTGCGGGGTATAGCCGCAGAACCACAGGTTAGTGGTGTTGTCGGTGGTGCCCGTCTTGCCGGCATAGGGCTGGTTGACGCTCAGGGCACCGGCAGCACCCGTACCGCCGCCCTGCATGACGCCGGACAGAACATCGGTGACCGCGGCGGCCTCGCCCTCGGTAAGCACCTGTGAGGGATTGTCGGTGTGCTGGTACAGCACCGAACCGGTACGAGAGTCAATCTCGGTGATGGCGATCGGCTGGCGATAGTAGCCGCCGTTGGCAAACGTCGCGTAGGCGGCGGCCATCTCGAGCGGCGAGATCGAGCCGGTGCCGAGGGTCATGACGGGAACGTCCTCGATGTTGTCCTTGGCGGGATCGATGCCGAGCTTTTTGACGAGCGAGATGATCTTGCTGTTGCCGACGGCTTCCGCCACCTGGATGTAGCCGGTGTTGGAGGAGTATGCCGTCGCCTGCTTAAGCGTGATGTTGCCATAGCTATGGTTGGCGTAGTTTTGGACCTCGGTCGTGGTGCCCTTGGCCTTGAGCGGCGAGTTGCAGTTGAGGGTGACGTTGGGGTTCATGCCGTTTTGGATGGCAGTTGCCAGCGTAAAGGCCTTAAAGGTGGAGCCGACGGGACGCTTGGCCGTGGCATGGTTTACGTGGTTCTCGTCGGCGTTGTAGTCATAACCGCCCACCATGCACTTGATGTAGCCGGTCTTGGGGTCGACGACGACCATGCCCATGTCCAGGCCGTCGAGTGAGAGCGTGTCGAGCTGCTCGCGGACGGCATTCTCTGCCACCTGCTGCATCGTGGGGTCGATGGTGGTCTTGACGGTCAGGCCGCCCTTAAAGAGCACGTCGGTCGAGAACTCCTGCTCCAGCAGCTGCTTAACATAGGCGACAAAGTAGGGCTGCGAGTATACGTCGACGCCGCTGCCCGAAATCTCGGTCACGTTGAGGGTGATGGGCTCGGCCTGTGCGGCATCGTGCTCCTCCTGGGTGATGTGGCCCAGGCGCAGCATGTTGTCGAGGACCTTGTTGCGGCGAGACAGTGCCAGGTCGGGATTGACCGTGGGGTCGTACTGCGAAGGCGAGTTGGGAAGGCCGATGAGCAGCGCGGCTTCGCTCAGGGTGAGGTCGGCGGCGCTCTTGGACAGGTAGGTCTCGGCTGCGGCCTCGATGCCGTAGGCGCCGTGGCCGTAATAGATGGTGTTGAGGTACATCATGAGGATCTCGTCTTTGGAGTACATGTCCTCCATCTTGATGGCGATGTAGGCCTCGCGCACCTTACGCTCGATGGTCGAGTCGAACTGCTCCTCCTGCAGGATGGTGTTGCGCACCAGCTGCTGGGTGATAGTCGAGGCGCCTTCGTGCCCGCCGCCGAGGGTTGCCACCGCAGCACGCGCGATACCCCACAGGTCGATACCGCCGTGCTCGTAGAAGCGCTCGTCCTCGACGTCAACGGTGCCCTGCAGCACGTAGGGGGAGACCTCGTCCTTGGTGATGGACTTGCGGTTTTGCGTGTAGAAGCTCGCGATCTTGTTGCCGTTGCAGTCGACGATCTCGGTGGGCTCGCTCACCAGATACGCGTTGGCGTCGGTGTAGTCGGGCAGATCGGACAGCCAGCGGTTGACGTTGCCGACCATGCCGATGCCAAATGCCACGCCCGCGATAAGCAAAAAGCCCAAAAACGAGAGCAGGATTATGGGCAGGGCATGCGTCTTTGAACGGCTGCGTCCCTGTCGTTGGCGAGGACCCATATATTGACCTCCAGGTATGTCGTGCCGGACGGCGGATGTGCCGTCGGGGCAGGATGGACATAAGTTATTACACGATAAACCAAACGGGGCGCGCGAGGCCTCGTGTATGCTGGAAGACGGCATTTTTCAGAGTGAATGCATACCTTGGTAAGGAGTTTGCCGATGGCGATTCGGACGATGGGGCCGAGCGGACAATACGAGACTGGATTGGATGCTGCCGGTGCGGCGCTGCCCGAGCTGCTGGCGCCGGCGGGCGGGCTCGACCAGATGCTTGCGGCCATCGCCGCGGGTGCCGATGCCATCTATGCGGGGTTGGGCGGCTTTAACGCCCGTGTGAGCGCGCATGGCTTTACGGATGACGAGTTTGCGCGCGGTTGTGCCGTGGCGCATGCTCATGGCGTGCGTGTGTACGTAACGCTCAACGTGTTCGTGTTTGACGATGAGTTGTCCGACGCGGTGGCGTTGGGAGCTCATGCACTGGAGCTGGGCGCCGATGCTCTGATTGTCGCCGATGCCGGGTTGGCCTGCGCGCTGCGCGCGGCGATTCCCGGGGTCGAGATTCACCTGTCTACGCAGGCGGGCGTTCACAGCGAAGGCGCCGTGCGGCTTGCCGCCGATGAGCTGGGAGTCGAGCGCGTGACGACGGCACGCGAGCTGGCGGTCGACGAGATTGCGGCGCTATGTGCCACGGGCGTGCCCATCGAGGTATTCTGCCACGGTGCGATTTGCATCGGCTATTCGGGGGCGTGCGAGTTTTCGGCCCTGCGGCGTGGGCGCTCGGCGATGCGCGGCGACTGCACGCAGCCGTGCCGTCTGGCGTACGACCTGGTGGACGAGGCGGGACAGAGCGTTGTCGCCGTCGAGGGAGATCGCCTGCTGTGCCCGCGTGACTATCTGGGTATTGCGCATCTGCCCGAGCTTGTAGATGCCGGCGTGGCATCGCTCAAGATCGAGGGTCGCATGAAGAATCCCGACTACGTCTTTAACGTGGTGAGGGTGTGGCGTCGGGCGCTTGATATGCTGCGCGACGGCACATGGGATGCCGATGCGGTGCCGACGCTTGAACGCGAGCTGGGGAGGTCGTTTAACCGTGAGTTTACCGATGCGTACCTGCGAGGGCGTTCGGGTGCCGAGCTGATGAGCTTTGAGCGCGCAATTAACCAGGGCGTGCGCGTGGGGCGTTTGGTCGCTGTGGGCCACGAAGAGGTGACCGTTGAGCTCGACGCCGCCGTGGCGGCGGGTGACACGCTCGAGATTCGGTTCTATCCGGGTGTCGACGCGCGTCCCGATGTGCCCAAACGCTGGCCGCAGGTGCCCTGCCCGGTGGATGCCGCAGCGGGGAAGCGCGTCGTCGTGCATTGCAAGCGTAAGGTGGACGCGGGCTGCGAGGTGTACCTGATTCGCAGCGCCGGCGTGTTGGATCAGACGGCGGCGGTGTTGGGGCGCATGCGGGCCGAGGCGGATGCGATTGCACCCGTTGCGCGTGCCGTTGAAGTGCTGCCCTTTGAGGGCGTTGCGGTGGATGGCGGTGCATCGACGGAGTTGGTGGAGTGCGCGGTTCCCACTCGCATGGTTTTTGCTTGGCAGCTGATGGATGCCGACCCGTGCGGAGAACTCGATTTGTCCGACGCCGTTGTGGTGCTTGACGAGGTGTGCCGCGCGAGTGACGCTGACTGGACCCGCTCACTGATGCAGCGTGCCGGGCGCGTCGTCTGCCGCAACCTGGGACAGGTGGTGATCGCTCGCGAGCTGGGCGTGACGTTTGACGTGGCGGCGCCGGTGTTCTGCGCGAATCGGGCCACGCTTACCTGGCTGCGCGGACTCGGTGCGGGGCGGGTGTACTTGCCGGCCGAGTTGCTCGGCAATGATGCGAAACGTATTGCCGAACTGACGGCCGAACCTGATGTTTTGGGCCCCGTCGATGCCGATTGCCCCGAGCTCATGGTGTGCGAGCACTGCCTGCTGACCGCCGAGGGCGTCTGCGCCACCGATGCGACGGGGCGGGTCTGTTGCCGCGACTGCTTGCGTCGCCGGCAGGCTCGCTATCTGGTCGAGCGTGACGGTACACGTCTGCCAGTTGCCATCGACGCATGCGGCAGGACGAGGATTTTCCTGTCGTAGGTGCTGCGTCGCATCAGTTTGTTATCATAAGAGAGTTTATGGACTTACAGCACCGCCGTTTTCGGCGAGGGTGCTATAGCAAAAGGAGGATACCCAATGCTGTCTGTTGACGAGCAAATGCGTATCATCACCTCGGGCGCCGCGCAGATCGTTCCCGAGGCCGACCTTCGCAAGAAGCTTGAGAAGGGCGAGCCCCTCAACATCAAGCTCGGCGTCGACCCCACCAGCCCCGACCTGCACCTGGGCCACGCCGTGCCGCTGCGCAAGATGCGTCAGTTCCAGGACCTGGGCCACAACGTCACCCTCATCATCGGCAACGGTACCGCGTTGATTGGCGACCCTTCGGGCAAGAATTCCACCCGTCCGCAGCTTTCGCAGGAGCAGATCGAGGCCAATGCCGAGACCTACGTGAGCCAGGCCATGAAGATCCTGGATCCCGAGAAGACCACCATCGTGCACAACGGTGACTGGATCCTTTCGATGGATCTGGCCGGTCTGCTGCAGGTGTGCTCCAAGTTCACCGTCGCCCGCATCCTCGAGCGCGACGACTTTACCAAGCGCTACCAGTCTCAGACGCCGATCGCCCTGCATGAGTTCCTGTATCCCGTGATGCAGGCTTTCGACTCCGTGCAGATCAAGGCCGACGTCGAGATGGGCGGCACCGATCAGCTCTTCAACCTGCTCGCTGGCCGTGAGCTCATGGAGAAGATGGGCATGGAGCCGCAGATCGCGCTTACCATGCCGCTGCTCGAGGGCACCGATGGCGTGCGCAAGATGTCCAAGTCCTACGGCAACTACATCGGCCTGACCGACGCGCCCAAGGACATGTTCGGCAAGACCATGTCCATCCCCGACGAGATGATCGGCAAGTACTATCGTCTGGCCAGCTCGCTCACCCCGGCAGAGGTCGACAAGATCGATGCCGCCCTGGCCGATGGTTCTGCCGACCCCTACGAGCTCAAGCGCGCTCTGGGCCGTGACCTGTGTGACACCTACCACGGCGCCGGTGCCGGCGACGAGGCTCAGGCCGAGTTCGACCGCGTGTTCAAGGAGGGCCAGCTCGCCGACTTCCCCGAGAAGCATGTTGAGCTGACCGTCAACGACGAGGGCCAAATCTACCTCGCCGGCCTGCTCAAGGACCTGGGTCTTTCGGCCAGCGCCGGCCAGGCCCGTCGCGACATTGACGGCGGCGGTGTCAAGATTAACGGCAAGGCCGTGGCTCCCAAGAGCTACAACATCGACCCCAGCGCCCTCAAGCTGGGCGACACCCTCTCCGTAGGCAAGCGCAAGGGCTTCAAGTTGGTCTAACGAGCGAGTTGACCTCACAAGTGCAATAAGGCCGCAGCCGGGAATCCCGACTGCGGCCTTTTTTGGTTACGACGATCCCTTGGGGACGGAGGGATCATTTGGCGGTGCCGTTAAGCGGAAGGGGTGTTAGCGGGGCTTCCTTTTGGGCATACAATGGCTATTGGTTTGCTGCGGTGAAGGTCTGTCCGCTCCGCAGCTTTTTTCTACAGTTAAAGGAGTATGTATGTCCGTTGAGGTCATGAGGTCTGTGATCGATGCTGCCGAGGGGCGCGTGCCCGTCGACACGCTGTTTACCAATGCGCAGATCGTCGACGTGTATGGCCAGCGTGTGGCGCCCGGTAGCGTTGCCGTCAAGGACGGTGTGATCGTCGGCGTGCTCTACGATGGTCGCGACGATGCCGCTGGCACCTACGGGGCAACTGAGGTCATCGACTGCCAGGGTCGCTATCTCGCTCCCGGTTTTATTGACGGGCATCTGCATATCGAGTCTTCGAACATCCGTCCCGCCGAGTATGCTCGCATGGCCGCGACGCGCGGTACTACCACCGCCATTGCCGACAGCCACGAGATTGCCAATGTTGCCGGTCTCGACGGCTTGCGCTTTATGATCGAGGATGGCCGCCGCGCACCCATCTCCATCAAGTACATGATGCCTTCGTGCGTGCCCGCGCTGCCCGACGAGCAGGCCGGTGCCGTTATTTCGGCTGCCGATATGCAGGCGTTTTTTGCCGAGCATCCAGGCGATGTCTTTGGACTGGGCGAAATGATGAACCTGCCGGGCGTCTTTATGGCCGACCCCGAGACCTGTGCTCGCATCGATGCTGCCAACCAGACGCCGTCCAAGCAGGTCGACGGCCATGCGCCGCTCGTTGCCGGTAAGGACCTCAACGCCTATGCCGCAGCGGGCATTATCGCCGACCACGAGTCGACGATTCCCGAGGAGGCGCTCGACAAGCTATCCCGCGGCATGTATGTGATGCTGCGTGAGGGCACGTGCAGCCACGACCTGGCCAACCTGTCGCCGATGCTGCTGGAAAACCCCGCCCGCGCCCGTCGCTGCTGTTTTGCGACCGACGACCGCGCTCCCTCCGATGCGCTTTCGACCGGTATGATCGACAACGCCTGCCGAGTGGCTATCGAGGCCGGTATTGACCCCGTGGTCGCCATCTCTATGGCGTCCCTTTCCACGGCCGAGGCGTTTGGCCTGGACCACGGCTGTCGCGACCCGCACGAGCTGCGTGGCGCCATCGCCCCGGGCAAGCGTGCCGACCTGCTGGTACTCAACGACCTGACGTTTGCCGCAGCTCCGCATCGCGTATATGCCGCCGGTGCTCTGGTGGCGCAGGACGGCACCTTTGTGGGCGAGATCGCACCCGAGATGGCCGAGGTTGCGGCCCTTGCCGATGAGCTGCGTGTTTCCGTTAAGCTGCCGAAGCTATCGCTCGACGTGTTCGACTATGCCTTTAAGCCGGGCGAGGCCGTGATCGACGTGGTGCCGGGCAAGGCCATCACGGGTATGGCTCGCCCCGAGAACGCCGGGGGCCTGCGCCGCATTATGCTGATCGAGCGCCACGGCCGCGGCGTGTCACTGCAGGCCAAGGGCGCCGATGGCGACGGTCCCGCCGGCATGGGACTCGTCGGCAAGCATATCGGCCGCGGCTGGGTGCGCGGTTTTACCATCACGGGCGGCGCTATCGCCTCGACGATCGGCCACGACTCGCACAACGTGTGCGTGGTGGGCGACAACGCGGCCGATATGATGGCTGCCGTCGAGGCCGTGGGCCAGGGCGGCCACGTGCTGGTGCGCAACGGCAAGGTCGTGGCGCGTATTCCGCTGGCGCTCGGTGGCCTTATGAGCGAAGGCACGGCCGAGGACGTTGCTGCGCAGCACGACGACTTTATGGTCAAGGCGCGCGCCATGGGTATTGAGCCGCCGCTCGACCCCATCATGGGCATCATCTTCCTGCCCCTGCCGGTCATCCCGACGCTCCGCATCCGCCCCGAGGGCATGTTCGACGTTACAACCTTCACCTATGCCGACTAGTCATCGGGGACGTTCTTAAACGACTAGTCGTCGGGGACACTCTTTGGCGGGCTGCCTGACGCCGCGACCGTAGGACCTCTGGCATGTGTGAGCTATTTGCTAGGTCCTTGTAACGTTTGCGCCCGCGGAGTCTTATTTGAGTTCCCTTTGGGTACGGTGATTTTGGATATACGTCCGATTCCAACAAGCCCGAAGGGAGCTTTCCTATGTTTAAACTGATTGCATCCGATATGGACGGCACGCTGCTTGACGAAAACGGCCAGGTGCCTCCCGAGACCTACGAACTGATTCTGGCGCTACACGAGCATGGCGTGCATTTCGCCGCATCGTCAGGTCGTCGCTACGATCGCCTGTGCGAGTTCTTTGCGCCCGTTCGCGACAAGATGGACTTTGTCGCCGCTAACGGCGCCCAGGTCTACGCCGACGGCAAGATGGTAGACCGTGAGGTGTATTCCCACCTGGCGATTCGAAGGCTCGCCCAGGCCGTCAGGACATTTCCCAATCTGCATCTTGCGCTCTTTGACCGAACCAAGTCCTTCTTGCTCGATGACGAGTGCAAGTTCGTGCGCGAGGTCGATAAGGACCTTCCCAATGCCGAGCGCATTTGGGAGCTGCCCGATCCCAGCGTAAATATCATCAAGGCGAGTATCTTTTGCGATGACTGTGCCGTTATGGACAGTGCCTACGTACTGCAGCGCGAGCTTGGCCAGCTCTTTACCTTTGCGCCTTCTGGAAACGCATGGATCGATGCCATGCAGCCCGGTGTGTCGAAAGCCTCGGGAATCGAGCAGCTCATGGAGCACTATGGCGTCGAACGCGACGAGGTCATGGCGTTTGGCGACTCGATGAACGACTACGAGATCATTCGCTTTGTCGGCACGGGCTGCGCGATGGAAAACGCGCGTCCCGCGCTCAAGGCGGTGGCTGATCGCGTGGTGGGTCGTAACCGCGACCACGCCGTCCAGCAGGAGCTCCGTCGCGTGCTGGAGAGTCTCTCCTAATCCGGCAGATGGGGACGTTCCTTTTAATATGAGCAGGACATTGTCAAGAGGCAAAATCGGGCCT
>DXMA01000022.1 GCA_019414445.1 Collinsella sp. | reverse complement strand
GATGACTTGAAGAAGGGGGAGGCCTCGCGGCCTCCCCCTTTTTTGCGTTTACGGGTTTTGTCTCACATAGTAGCTGTGTTTTATAACCCTCGTTTGTCGCATCTTCTGTGAACGGGCTACAATAACTTAGTCTGTGCGATATGGAGGTGAACATGGCTGAAGCTGGTATCGGCGTTGATATCGTCGAGATTTCCCGCATGAAATCAATTCTTGAAAAGACGCCGTCGTTTGCTCGGCGTGTGTTTACCGAAGAAGAGCGTGCGTATTGCGATGCATCATCGCGTCCCGCTGCTCACTATGCGAGCCGCTTTGCTTCGCGCGAGGCGGTGCTTAAAGCTCTCGGCACGGGTTTTAGTCAAGGTGTAGGTCGCAAGGATGTTTCGGTAACGCGTGATAAACTCGGCAAACCGAAGGCTCTGCTTTCTGGTCGTGCTCTCGAAATCGCCCAGGATTTGGGTGTTGTCGAGGTCGCTCTTTCTATTACCCTTACGGGTGACTTGGCTGTCGCTAATGCCATTGCAATCACCGAGGATGCTCGACCTAAGCCTAAGGAAGAAAAGGTGAGCACCAAGAAACGCGTTGCGCAGACATTTAAAGAGGCTCGCTCTGTTTTAGATGAGCTTGAGCAGCTGCAGAATTCAGCATTGACGGAGCACCTGGGCGATGCTTCGCAAGATACGCTAGGAGCATAGATGAAACCGGTTTTGAGTGCCGAAGAAGTCGTTCGTCTCGAGGATATCATCGAACGCGAAGGGACTTCGAAGGCCGAGCTTATGGAGCTAGCGGGTGAGTTTGCCGCCAACGAGGTCTTGAAGCTCAATCCCGATCGGGTTCTCGTTCTGGTCGGTTTTGGTAATAATGGCGGCGACGGTTGGGTTGCCGCCGATATTCTGAGCCATAAGGGTGTGGACGTCGATATCGTTTCTCCGGTTGAGCCGGATGAGATTCCTGCTGCTCTGGCACGTCATGTTGCTCGTCGTACTGCCGGCCGCGATGTGCACGTTTGCGTCGGCCCCTCGCGCGACGAACTCGAGGTTTTGATCGATAAGGCCGATGTTGTTGTCGATGCCATTTTTGGTACCGGTTTCCATGGGAATCTGCGTGCGCCGTTCTCCATCTGGATTCCTACGGTCAATGAATGCGCCGATTGTGTCGTATCCATTGATGTCCCCTCGGGCCTGAATGCCGAGACGGGCGTTGTTGATGACGACTGCATTCGTGCCGAGCATACGGTGACGATGATTGCGCCCAAGATTGGTCTGTATAGCGCTGATGGCCCTGAGTATGCTGGCGATTTGATCTGTGGCAATCTTTACGACCGTCTTGACGAGGTCATCGATGATGTCGACCACGCCGCCGAGATTGTCGAGCCCGGTGACTTAGTTGATTACTTTGCTCCACTTCCTACGAATATCGATAAGTATTCCCGTGGCTCTGTGCTTATTGTCGCCGGATCTGCGCAATATCCTGGTGCTGCCATTATGGCGGCCAAGTCTGCAGCTCGCGCGGGTGCTGGTTACGTGGCAGTCGCTGCTCCTGACGCCTGCGCTAATCTTATTCGCATGGCACTTCCTTCGATTCCCGTCTTTGCTATTCCGTCTGATTCCCGCGGCTCCTTTGGCGCCGCTGCGCGCATGACGGTGTGCGAGATTGCAAAGAAGTACAGCTGCGTACTGTGCGGTCCCGGTATGACGACGTCTGCCGGCGCTATGCAGGTGGTTTCGGGCTTGCTCGAGCTTGATGTACCGCTTATTTTGGATGCCGATGCACTCAACTGCCTTGCTAAGATTGCCATTGACGGTATTGATAGTAACCCCGAGATGTATCGTCGCGAGCAGCCGTTGGTTATGACGCCGCACTATCGTGAGCTTTCGCGTCTGGTTGCCGGTGACGAGGTGAACGACCTTGGTACCGCGATTGCAGCCGCGCAGAAGGTTGTCTGGGCTGCAGGCTCCGACAATCTGGTGGTCATTGCCAAGGGGCCGACGACGGCTATCTGTGGCGTTGAGCGCGTTCTGTTGCCGCTCTCGGGTCCGGCTTCTCTGGCAACTGCCGGTTCGGGTGATGTTCTCGCGGGTATTTTGGCCGGCACGCTTGCCACCATGCGCGACGAGATGGATCGTTGGGAGTTGCTGTATTCGTACGCCGTCGCACTTCACAGCTACGCCGGTTTTGCCGCGGCGACGGAGTATGGTGAGAAGAGCGTTATCGCGACCGATCTTATCGACTTGATCGGTCCTGCCATGGAGCTGGCGGCAAAGGATGCGCTCGAAGATCTGGGAATCATGGACGAAGGGTCGGATGACTAATCATGAATAAAGCCGATTTGACGCGCTGGTCCTGGGTCGAGATCGACCGCGGGGCGCTCCGTCGCAACACGAGGGCCTATAAGAACTTGTTGAATCCACGTCAGCGCCTGTGCTGCGTGGTCAAGGCCGATGCTTATGGTCATGGAGCTGTTGAGTGCGCCAAGATCATGTATTCGGCCGGTGCCGACATGTTTGCCGTGGCGACGGTTAACGAGGGCGTTGAGCTCCGACAGGGCGGGATTACGAAACCCATCCTCATCCTAAGCGAGCCGCCTATCGAGGCCATTCCGACGTTGCTCGAGTTTGATATCATGCCCTCGGTCTATACGTCTGACTTTGCTCTTGCGTATGGCGAATGTGCCGTCGCGGCGGGCAAGGTGGGCAAGTATCATCTCGCCATCGAGACAGGTATGAATCGTATCGGCGTACACTACACACAGGTGCTCGACTTTGTCCGCGGTATTAATTTCCATCGCGGTATTCAGTGCGACGGCGTATTTACGCACTTCGCCACGGCCGATGAACCTTCGGGCTGGGACTACAAGCTGCAGTGTCAGCGCTTTACCGAGGCCGTTCAGGCCATTAAGGATGCGGGTTTTGAGTGCGGTATCGTGCACTGCGCCAACACGCCGTCCTCGATGCTCGACCCCTCGATGCATTTTGATATGATTCGCGCCGGCGTTGGCTTGTATGGCATGCAGCCGTGCGAGCTGAGTGGCCGCGTGATGCAGCTTGATCCCGTTATGAGCGTCCATGCGCGCGTGACGCGCGTGGCACACCCTGCGATGGGTGAGGGCGTGGGCTACGGTTTTACCTACCGCGTACCGCGCACGCGCGTTCAGATCTGCACGCTGCCGATCGGTTATGCCGACGGCCTATCGCGTACGCTTTCCAATCGTATGGATGTGCTGTATCGCGGCGAGCGCGTGCATCAGGTTGGCAATATCTGCATGGACCAGTTTATGGTCGCCATTCAGTCCAACCCGGCACACGAGATTCCCGAGGCCGAGTATGGTGACGAGATGATTATTGTCGGCCGCGATGGCGATGCCGAGATCACTATGGACGAGATGGCCCGACTGCGCGGAACGATTAACTACGAGGTCGCCTGCGGCTTTGGCATGCGCCTCGACAAGGTCTACGTGTAGGAGCCGCTATGGGCGTCATGCACATCCCCGGCCATACCCATCAGGCACCACGTGAGGTCGCACTCGAGGAAATTGAGGCCGTTCTGGGCGATTGTCACCTCTGCCAGCTCTACCAGTCGCGTCACAATATCGTGTTTGGCGTGGGAAACCCCCGCGCTCGCGTGATGTTTATTGGTGAGGCGCCGGGCCGCAATGAGGATTTGCAGGGCGAGCCCTTTGTGGGGGCGGCAGGCGAGGACCTCAACGGCATTTTGTCGCTGGCGGGCCTCAAACGCGAAGACGTCTACATTGCCAACGTGCTTAAGTGCCGCCCGCCGGGAAACCGCAATCCGCGTCCCGAGGAAGTGCTGGCTTGCTCGCCGTTTTTGCGTGAGCAGATTCGAAGCATCTGGCCCGATATTATCGTGACGCTCGGCAACCCCGCGACGCACTTTGTGCTTAAGACCGAGATTGGCATTACTAAGCTGCGTGGCAGGTTCCACCAGATGGGGCATTTTGTAGTAATGCCCACGTTCCATCCGGCAGCAGCGCTGCGCAATCCGGCGTGGCAGGAGCTGCTGGAGGAAGACTTTAAGATGCTGGGCGACTATCTGGAGCGACATCCCGCACCAGAGGACGCCTCGGAATAATAAGGAGCATATATGTCCCTGGAGCGCCTGGGGGTAGGTACTTACAAAACGACTTGCGCTGCCGATACGGAGTACTTTGGCGAGCTAATTGCACCGTGCCTTGAGGACGGCGATGTGCTCATCCTGACCGGTGGCCTGGGAGTGGGCAAAACTCACTTTACCAAGGGCGTCTCGCGCGGGCTGGGCGATGGGCATATGGTTACGAGTCCTACGTTTGCGCTCATGGCCGTTCACGATCAAGGTCGTATTCCGCTGTTTCACTTTGATCTATACCGCCTGGAGCATGCCTACGAGCTCGAGGATACGGGCATTTTCGATGTGCTGGGCTATGAGGGTGCCTGCCTGCTGGAATGGGGTGAACAATTCCAGGACGAGCTGACGGATGAGTATCTTTCGGTGACGCTCAAGCGTGATGAGGGCGACAGCGATGTGCGAACGATAACGCTCGAGGCGCACGGTGACCGCGCAATGGAGCTTTCCCATTTGATTGATAAGGCTGTACAAGATGAGCTTGCATAACGACAACGCGCTGGTGGTGGCGCTCGATACCTCGACCGACATGCTTGCCTGCGCGGCAAGTTGGATTGATAGACAGACGGGCGAGACGAAGCTCGTGAGTGGCGACCACATGTGTCGCCGTCACGCCAACGTTGAGCTCGTGAATACCGTTGATGGTGTGCTGGCTCAGGCCGGTCTGGATCGCAGCGATGTTGGTTGCTACGTGGTCGGCCGCGGCCCGGGGTCGTTTACGGGTGTGCGCATCGGCATCTCCACTGCCAAGGGCCTCGCACGTGGTGCCAATGTTCCGCTGCTGGGCGCGTCGACGCTTGACGCTTGCGCTTGGACGGCGTGGAAGGCTGGCGTGCGCGGCAAGCTTGGTATCTTGGCCGATGCTATGCGCGGTGAGGTATATCCGGCGCTGTATATGCTGGTCGATGAGGGCCCCGAGCGTCAATTTGAGCGCGAACACGTGGTCAAGGCCGCCGTGGCGCTCGATGAGTGGCGCCAAGCGGCGGACTGGGACCAGGTTCAGCTGACCGGCGACGGTCTCGTGCGCTATGGCAAGCTGCTGGGTGAGGACGAGATCGCCCGCTGCGTGGAGCGCGACCTGTGGTGGCCTTCGGGCGAGGGCTTGCTGCTCGCGCACGCTGCGGGTGACGGCGATCCGGCTCGCGTCCTGCCGATTTACACGCGCCTTTCGGATGCCGAGGAAAACGAGCGCAAGCGCCTGGGCCTTGCCGAGAGCGCGCAGAGTGAGGTGACAGGTGTTGCCGACGAGCTCGCTGGGCGTCATCTGCAATTCCGCCCCATGGGCGCGGCGGATGCCGAGGGCGCGAGCGCACTGGAGACCGCCTGCTTTGAAGGCGCCGGACACGAGGCGTGGACGCCGGGCATGTTCTTGTCCGAGCTGGGCGAGGACGTTGCCGCTCCGCGTAGCTGGTGGGTGGCGCACGACGACGGTCAGTTGCTGGGTCTTGCCGGCGGCATGGTCGTCGACGGGGACGTGCAGATTATGGACGTTGCCGTCGATCCGACTCATCGCCGTGAGGGTATCGCCCGCAAGCTTCTGTCGCACGTGAGCTATGACGCGCAGATGCTCGGCTGCACCACGGCTTCGCTTGAGGTTGAGGACGGCAACGAGGGCGCAATTGCACTCTATGCCGCCCTGGGCTTTACCGAGGCGGGCTGTCGCCGCGGTTACTACGGTGTTGGCAAAGATGCCATCGTCATGACGGCGCCGCTGCCCTTGGTGCTCCCGGTCGACAACGCTTCGCCCGAGCCGACGGCGGCTGAGCAGCGTGTATGGCCGCTACCTGCACCCGAGCGCACCGTCGAGGAGCGTGCCGAAATTGAGCGCCGCCACCTAGTGCTCGCTATCGAGAGTTCCTGCGACGAGACGGCCGTGGCGATAATCGATGCAGATGGCAATATGCTGGCCAACCAGGTGTCGACACAGATTGATTTTCACGCCCGCTTTGGCGGCGTGGTGCCCGAGATCGCCTCGCGCAAGCACGTTGAGGTGATTGTGAGTGTCGTGGATGCGGCGCTCGAGGATGCCGCAGCATCGCTGGGCCTTACGGGCGGAGCCATTGCACCAAGTGAGCTTGCCGCCGTGGGCGTGACGCAGGGTCCGGGCCTGGTGGGCGCGCTCGTGGTTGGCGTCGCCTTCGCCAAGGGCTTTGCCTACGCTGCTGGCAAGCCGCTCGTGTGCGTCAACCATCTGGAGGGGCACCTGTTTGCCAACCTGCTGGCGCAGCCCGACCTCAAGCCGCCGTTCATCTTCACGCTTGTCTCGGGCGGGCACACCATGCTCGTGCACGTGAAGGCGTGGGGCGACTACGAGGTGCTCGGTGAGACGCTCGACGACGCCGTGGGCGAGGCCTTCGACAAGGTGGCCAAGGCGCTGGGCCTGGGCTATCCCGGTGGCCCCATCATCTCTAAGCTGGCCGAGACGGGCAACCCCAAGGCGATCGATTTCCCCCGTGCGCTTAACAGCAGGGGGGACTACCGCTTCTCGCTTTCGGGCCTCAAGACGGCGGTGACGCTCTACATCGAGCAAGAGACCAAGGCCGGGCGCACGATTCACCTTCCCGATCTGGCGGCTTCGTTTGAGGCAGCTGTCTTTGACGTGCAGTACAAGAAGGCCAAAAACGCACTGCACGCTACCGGATGCAAGGAATACTGCATTGGCGGCGGCGTCTCGGCTAATCCGCATCTGCGCGAGATGATGATCAAGAAGCTTGGGCGTCAGGGGATCCGCGTAACGGTGCCACCGCTTTCGGCGTGCACCGACAACGCCGCCATGATCGCGGAGGTCGCCCGCCGTAAATTCGACCGAGGCGAAATCTCGCCGTTCGACGTCGACGCCGATCCAAACATGACGCTGTAGCTGGTACGGCGCGGTCCCCGGGCGGAGGGGCCGGATATAAGGTTTCCTGCTCTACAGTCCTGCGCAAGACGAAGGCCACATTAAGTGGCCTTCTTTGCGTGCGGAACTCGCGATAAACCTTATATCCGGCCCCTCCGCCCGGGGACCTTTCTGTATCGATATAGCTTCTGAGCTGGTTTGGCGTCGACAACGTCCGGCAAGGTTAGCCAGCTGCGTCGAATTTCCGGCGTGCTTTAGCTGAAAGAAAAAGATGGTGTGCGGAGCTTTGCTCCGCATTTGGGATGGGAGCTCCCGCGGCTCCCGAGGGGCATCTCTCATGCAAAAACTTTTGTTGGGTAAAGTCCGAGGTCAGTGGCGTTTTATACCGAGAATTTCAAAAAAAGTTGAAAATTCATTACAAATTTGCGTTGACTTTAGGTAACTAAAGTTTCATACTGCTTTTCATCCACTGGGGGATGTGAACACGCACGGATCGTTCGCATCATGATTGAAGAGGATTTCTTAGACATGTTCACGCATCAGCTAAACATTATCAGCGTAGTAATTATCTGATGCGGGTTAGCACATACAGCTAGCCCGTACGATAACGGGCGGCTGATGAAGATGAGGGCCGTCGAGCGCAACCGACGGCCCTCATTTTTTATGTCTGAGAAGTTCTTTTTAGAGGAGGAAATGTAATGAACGGAGTTTTGCTCATGGTTGTGGCCGCGGCGGTGCTCGCCTGCGGCTATCTGGGCTATGGCCGATGGCTGGCCAACAAGTGGGGCGTTGACAAAGAGGCCCTCACGCCGGCCAAGCGCATGAAGGACGGCAAGAGCTTCTCGCCCGTCTCCGCCTTCACCGCGTTCTCGCACCAGTTCAGCTCGATCTGCGGTGCTGGCCCTGTCACGGGTACGATCGTCGCCATGGCCTTTGGCTGGCTGCCCGTCGTGCTCTGGGTCCTCGTCGGCGGCATCTTCTTTGGCGCCGTCCACGACTTTGGCGCCCTGTACGCCTCGATGAAGAACAACGGCAAGTCGCTCGCTCAGCTCATCGAGAAGTACATCGGCAAGACCGGCCGTCGCCTGTTCCTGCTGTTCTGCTGGCTGTTCTGCATCATCGTCATCGCCGCCTTCACCGACATGGTCTGCAAGACGTTCATGTTCACCCCGGCCGTTGACGCTTCTGGTGCTGCTACCGGTGCCATCGACTTCACCAAGTCCTATGCCGCCGGCTGCGCTGGTACCATCTCCATCCTGTTCACCTTCGTCGCTATCGCCTTTGGTTGGGCCCAGAAGAAGTTCAACCTCACCGGCGCTGCCGAGTTCGTCACCGGCGTTATCCTCATGGTTCTCATGTTCGCCGTCGGTATGCAGTTCCCGGTCTACCTGGATAAGTTCCAGTGGTTCGCCGTCGTCATGGTCTACCTGGTCTTCGCTGGCGCTATGCCCATCCAGATGCTCAAGACCCCGCGTGACTACCTCACTTCCATCATGATGATCGTCATGATCGTCTGCGCTGTCCTCGGCATCGTCGTCCTGGGTGTCAACGGTCAGGCCACTATCACCGCTCCGGTCTTCACCGGCTTCTCCACTGCCTCCGGCATGATGTTCCCGGTCCTGTTCGTCTCCGTCGCATGCGGTGCTCTCTCCGGTTTCCACAGCCTCGTTTCTTCCGGCACCTCTTCCAAGCAGGTCGAGAAGGAACAGGACGCCGTCAAGGTCGGTTACGGTGCAATGATCGTCGAGTCCTTCGTCGGCATCCTTGCCATCATCGTCGCCGGCATCATGTTCTCCGATATGAACACCGCCGGTACCGGCGTCCTCAACGCCGGTGTCGCTTCCACCCCGTTCCAGATCTTCGCCGCTGGTATCTCCCGCGGTATGCAGGCCTTCGGTGTTGACGGCACGCTCGCTACCGTCTTCATGACCATGAACGTCTCCGCTCTGGCCCTGACCTCGCTCGACGCCGTCGCCCGCATCGCCCGCACCTCGTTCTCCGAGTTCTTTGCCCAGACCAACGACGCCCTGGCCATCGAGTCCAAGGCCGGCTACATGAAGGTCCTCGGCAACCCCTGGTTCGCCACGGTCGTCACCCTGCTTCCCGGTCTCGCCCTCGCTTTTGGTGGCTATGCCAACATCTGGCCGCTCTTTGGTGCTTCCAACCAGCTGCTCGGCGGCATGACCATGATCACCCTCGCCGTGTTCTGCAAGTGTACCGGCCGCAAGGGCTGGATGCTCTACGTGCCCGTCGTCTTCCTGCTCTGCTGCACCTTCACCTCGCTGGTCCAGAGCGCCATGGGCTGCATGGCCGCTGTCCAGGCTTACGGCTTCTTCGGCACCATCCCGGCTACCGCCACCACGGCCGCCGTCTCCGTCGCCGCCACCAAGGGCCTGCAGCTTGTCTTCGCCGTCCTGCTGATGGTCCTGGGCCTCATCGTCGCCGTCAACTGCCTCAAGGAGCTCTTCGGCAAGGAGGCCGGTTCCATGCCCGACGAGGAGCCCGAGTGGTCCGAGATGGGCAAGGCCGAGTACGGCCGCGCCGCTGCCGCTGAGGCTCCTGCCGACGCCGAGGCCGCCAAGGCTTAGTCGACCTGACGAGTTGAACGTCACATCTATATGACTCGGAAAGACCGGGTCCGCGACTTCGCGGGCTCGGTCCTTTTTTCATGCAAAAGCTGGTGACGCTCGAGTGTTCTCGCAGATGTTTTGCGTGGATAAGGGCGTGCGTTGTACCATATAGACGTATATGTGTACATATGAAAGGGGCCCCGTGGCCAAGACGGTATATTCCGATAACCAAAATAATGTCGATGCCCTGGCTGAACGTCTGAGCAGCCAGACGTCGCTTTCTGCCGAGCGTGCCAAGCTGGTTGCCTACGACCTGCTCTGCCGCAAGGCGCTCAAGATTAAGTCGAGTGCGCTGGCGCAAATTTTCCGCTCCGTCGATAAGGAATGTGACACCAAGGCGATGCGCGATGAGCTTATCGCGGCAAATATCGTGACCAAGATCGAGGGTAGCGGCATTAACGGGCGCCCGGCGTTCTATACCATCAATGCCGAGATCCGCGATGCCCAGGAGCAGCCTGCCGAGTCCGTCGAGGATTTTGTCGTCGAGGATTCCGCTGACGTGCCTGCTGTGGAAGAAACTGCTCCGCGTGAGCATGTCGATACCGATGAGTTGCTCGATGAGAACGTCGTGCGTGCCTTTACGGCCAAGGCAGGACGCGGCGGTTTTGGCGGGGGTGGCAAGCGCGATGCGCAGCGCCGCGCCCAGCAGGAGCGCTTCCGTCGCGCCGTTGCTCGAAAGGGTGAGACGGATGCTGAGGCTCTTGAGACCGAGGTTGCTGCCGAGTCGCAGAAGCCCGCGAGGGAGCAAAAGCCCGTGGAGGCCCAAGAGCCCAAGCGTCGTCGCGGTGCTCACTTTAAGACTGCACAGCAGGATGCCGCGCGTGAGGTTGAAGAGTCTTCTGAGGTTGCAGACGATGTTGAGGAGTCTGCCAAGAAGGCTCCGGGTTCGTGTCGTCCCGGCCGCGGTTTTGCGGGACGTGCGTATCCCGTAAAGCGTCAGGAGAAGGGCGAGTCGGTTTCGACCACCCAGGACGAGAAGGCCGTTGAGCCGGTGGCTCGCGAGCAAAAGCCTGTTGAGCCGCGGCTTGAGGTTGATGCCGAGGCCAAGGGCCAGCAGCCTACTGATGAGCAGGCGGAGCAGGGCGCGTCGAGCAAGCCTCGCCGCCGTCGCCATCGTGGGGGCCGCAGTTCCCATGCCGAGACTGCAACCGAGAAGACCACGCCGCAGAACGAGGATGCGAAGGCCGAGGTTTCTTCGGGGCAGCCTAAGCGCCAGCCGGCGAAGGAGAGCAGGTTCGATCGTCCGCAGAAGCAGGCGTCTATGCCGAAGCACGAGCGCAATTCCCAAGGCGATTCTAAGCGCAAGTCTCAGAAGAAGCCGGAGTCTGCCGCAGCAGATACTGCTGCCCAGCAGCCCAAGTCGTCCGTCCACGGCGAGGTCTCGGCGTTTGCCCTTGCCCGCGTTTTAGGCAGGCAGCTGCTCAAGGTTGTCCCCACGCCTATGGCGCTCTCCAAGATCAAGGAGCAGCAGACACAGATCGTAAAGGTCGAGGGCAAGGACGGCAAAAAGGCTCCGCAGCGCACTCAGCACAACGAGATGTCCAACCGCAAGATTGCCGAGGAAATCGCAATCATCCAGGCTTGGATCGAGCAGAACCGAGGTGCCGATACGCCGGTTGCCTCGCGCCGCCAGCGTGCCTACCAGATCTTTAACGACGAGAAGGCTTTTGACGGCAAGCACGGTGAGCGCCTGATCAGGCGTATGACCGAAAAGGGCATCAGCATGCAGGCGATCAAGGTCGCCCCCAATCGCCCCGTGCACTTTACGGGCTTTTTTACGCTGGGAGCCGACAAGCCGTTCATTATGGTCGAGAACCTGGACACCTACGACGAGATCGTCAAGCTGCTGCGTGGCCGCAAGCACGCCAAGCTCTTTGGCATCAAGGTGGGCGGCGTGATTTTTGGCGGCGGATGCAAGGCGAGCGTCTCGCATGCCCTGGACGATTATCTGGCCGAGATTGGCTATCGCTTTAACTACGTCTACTACGTGGGCGATATCGATCGCGAGGGCGCGCGTATCGTCGAGCAGACTCGCAATGCCAATGTGGTTGAGATTCGCCTGCATGCCGGCATGTATCGCGCTATGCTCGCCGAGCATAAGCGTCGCGTGAAGGCCGGCGGCGAGTGCGAACCCGCGGCGGCCAACCAGGGCGTGCCGCAGAATCTGGCGGCCACGATCAAAGACCTGCCCATGGTTACGCGCGTGCAGTTCCGCAACGTGCTGCGCGAGGGTGGGCGCATTCCGCAGGAGATCCTGATGACCGCCGACTATCGGGATGGCGACTCGGGAAGCTTCGACCGCATGCTCAACAACTAGGGCGTTCGGCCCCGGGAGAGCGGGGACACCGGCTTAGGTTTCCTGCTCTACAGTCCTGCTCACGACGGAGGCCACATTAAGTGGCCTCCTGTTCGTGCGGAACTCGCGATAAACCTAAGCCGGTGTCCCCGCTCTCCCGGGGCCTGTGGTTACCTGGTTGTTGCATGCGGCTCGCTTTTCGGAACTGGGCTGATATTTTCTTGATGTTAGGCGCTCTTGGTCCTAATGGGCTTGGGGCGCCTTCGCGTTTCCTCAGCTCCGCACCCTTGGGGGTTCGAATCCCTCCGCTTGCCCACAAGAAGGCGCCCTGGGCCGTTATGGGCTCAGGGCGCTCAATTTTAATGGCTGGGACGGAGGGATTCGAACCCCCAACAGCCGGCACCAAAAACCGGAGTTCTACCGTTGAACTACGTCCCAGTATGGGTGTTGCCAAAAGCAACTCGTCTAGTTTACCTAATCTGCGAGGGCATCGCAAACGCCATCGAGCAGGCGTACCGCGAGCGTCTGGGCGTCGCTGGCAGTGAAGGTGCCGTTGTAGCGCGTCATGCCGGTGAGCTCAATGCGGATGCGTGCCGGCTTTTGCTGTGCGGCGACATTGGCGGTGCGGATGCGCTGGGCCAGGTTGTGGCACTCGGCGAGGGCAATCGTGGCGCGCGGAGCGGCGTCGGCGGGCAGCTCGTCGCTTGCAATCTCGAGCACCAGGTCAACGTCGGTCGGAACCTCGGAATCGCAAAGCATCATACCGCTGTTGTCGGTCGTCGCCGTGGCGATGTTCCACATGCGCGATGCTACGCTGCGCGCGATAGGGTCCTCGCCGATGACGGCAATCTGGAAACGTTCGAGTACGTTGGCCGCGCGGGCAAAGCCGATGCGCGATTCGGCCTCGGTCACCGAAGGTTTACCCTCCCATACGTGGTGCAGGCGGTTGATGTAGGCGTAGGTATCCTGGAAAGCCATACCGTCGGCAAACAGACCGACGTTTTCCTGGAACTGCTGAAGGGCCGCCTCGGTGTGAGGGCCAAAGTAGCCATCGTCCTCACCGCAGGCAAAGCCCAAAACGTTGAGAGCGCGCTGCAGGGCCTGCACATCGGCGCCATGGAAATTGGGCATGCGCAGATACAGGGTGCGGTCGCCCAGCTTATACGAGGCGTCGACCAGGGCGCTCCAACAGGGGATATCGACGGCATGACCGGCAGCAAGGCCACTGTCGAGCCTGAAGGTGCTGACGGCCTGCTCGGTGGTGGTGCCAAAGCGCTTGTCGGCGACCTCGTCGGCATCGATGGTGTAACCGAGCTGCAGAAGGCGGGACTGAACATCCTCGACGGCTGCTCCCTGCATGCCCGTGGTAATAGGTTCCATGAACGAACCCCTTTCGGCGTACGATTCGTACTATTTTGAGCGCGTGTCGGATAGACAACGCGAGACAATGCATAAACATGCACTCAACAGTGTAGCAACTTGTACCCAAACTCGCTGCCCACAGGTTTTATGACCCCCGCTAGTTAAGACGCTCCACAAAGAAATCTGCCATTGAGAGGAAGAGCTCGCGCGCATGCGGGTCGAGCTCGACGCCTTCGATAGCGGCCTTGGCCTTAGCGGTCAGGTCGAGCGCATAGGTGTGGGCGTAATCGATGGAGCCGGTCTCCTGGAAGATCTCCACGGCGCGTGCGAGCTGCGCAGGGTCCTCGGTGCCCGAGGAAAGGATTGCCTCGATCTCGTCGTGATAGCGCTCGTCTGACAGGGCATGCACGGCAACGAGGGTGCGCTTGCCCTCGGTGATATCGGTGCGGAAGTCCTTGTTGGCGGCCTCCTTGGTGCCGATCAAGTTGAGCAGGTCGTCTTGAATCTGGAAGGCAAGGCCCGTGTGCAGCCCAAAGGCGCGCAGTGCCTCAATCTGCTCTTCGCTGCCGCCGCCGATAATGGCTCCGGCGGCAAGCGGCGTCGCTCCGCTGTAGTACGCGGTTTTGTGCGTCGCCATGTCCAGATAATCGTCGACCGAAATGTCAAAGCGCCCGTCGCGGACCCAGCCCAGGTCGAGCGCCTGGCCCTCGATGGTACGGACGATCATTTCGGTAAGCTCGTGGAGCACGCGAAGCTTCACGTCTGCGTTGAGTGTGGGGTCGTCGAGAACCGTCTTGGTGACCATGGTGAGCGCCAGGTCACCGCAGTTGATGGCAAGACCGGTGCCCTCGGTAAGGTGCATGCAGGGCTTGCCGCGACGAATCTGCCCGTTGTCGGCGATGTCGTCGTGGATGAGTGCGCCCGACTGAAAGTGCTCGATGGCCGCCGCTGCGCTGCGGGCGCTCTCAAAGCTGCCGCCTACCGCAGTGGCGGCGAGCATGCAGATGAGCGGGCGGTGGCGCTTGCCAGCGTTTGCCGTAAATGCCGAGAGCGGGGTATACAGGTAGCGCTCGATATCGGCGGAAGTCGCCTGTCCGTCAAAGAACGTGGCCAGATAGTCGTTAATCTGGTCAAAGTGCTGGGCTAAAAAGCTGGTAAACGGACTGGACACGGGTTCTCGCATTCTTTGATAGGTTGCATCGTTGCATTATGCAGACAACATATTGCCACATTAGGGCGTCGAGCGCGGCGGTTGAAGACGATTGGTCCATGCGGCCGCAAGTGCGGTAGGGGCTTGGCTAGATAAGCCCAAAGTGTTCGAGCGCGGTGACGACGCCGTCGTGGTCGATGCTGTCGGTGACATAGTCGGCCTTTTCCTTGAGGAAGTCCGGTGCGTTGCCCATGGCGATGCCAACGTCGACGGCGTTCATCAGCGAGACGTCATTGCTGGCGTCGCCGATGCCGTATACGGTTCCGTGGTGGGGATCGAGGGCGTCGAGTACGGACTGGATACCCTCGCGCTTGGTGCATTCGCGAGGCGAAATCTCGGTCACTTCGAGCTCGAGCTCGTTAAAGCAGAGCAGCGGCTCAAACGCTTGATCCTGAGCGATGCGGTTGGCAAGCGACGTGGACATTAAGATCTTGTAGGCGCTGTAATGTTGCAGCTGCGTAATTGCATCGCCCACGGTGCGGGCGTATCCCGGGGCGTCGGGCGCATCGGCACTCATGCGAACGACGCCATTGAGTCCCTCAAAACGAATCACTTCGTCCGATTGCTCAAGAATGGGAGCAAGGCGCTGCAGCATGCCGGGCGTCATCGCCAAATCGCGAATCACGTGTCCCTCAAGTTCGACATAGCCACCCGCGAGGCAGACGATGCCGGTCCAGGGCAGCTCGAGCAGCTTTGGATGGATGCAGCTCAGCGTGCGCCCTGTGCAGATAAACGCCATATTGCCCTTGGCGACAAAATCACGGATGGCTTGCGAGACCGCTTCATTGGGATAGGGGGAGAGGTCTCGCTCGCTCTCGGGAAGCTCTTGTGCCACTCGAGGGTCTTGCCAGGCGAGTGTTCCGTCGATATCGAAGAAGCAGATATCGCCGCGCTTATGGGCTGCGCTGGCGGCAGGGGAGGCCGAGGTGGTGGGCACAAATCCCGGCTCGAGGCCCATGATCTGGTCAAAATGCTCTTTAACGCGGGGAACGGAGATGCCAATAATCACCTGGGCGGTCTTGCCCGTAATGATGAGGCCCTTGGCGCCCGCCGCGACGAAGGCTGCGTTGTCTGCGACAACGGAAGGTTCTGCGACCTCAACGCGCAGACGCGTGGCGCAATTGGTCGCTCCTACAATATTGCTAACGCCACCCAAGAGCGCAACGACTTGCTCAGCAAGCAGATGATCTTGGGATGATTGGTTGTCGGTGCCGTTTTGGGCCGCGCCTTCTTTGGCAGAGCTTTTTCCCGTCAGACGTGCGAGCGCCGCATCGCTGGCGATATGATCCTCGCGGCCTGGGGTTTTTAGGTCGAAAGCCAGAATGAGGCCCCGGAAGACCAGAAAAAAGACAGCGCTAAACATCAGACCGATACCGAGCGCCAAAAGGTAGGAGCCGGCATGCATTCGCATGAGTGGGATGAAGTTGAAGGCCGTCATTTCCATGAGACCGCCCGAGAAGATGCCGACGATGCCAAAGAAGTTCATGGTCATGGCAAGGCAGGAGGACAGGACGGCGTAGAGCAAAAAGAGTCCGGGATAGGTGAACATAAAGAGAAACTCGAGCGGCTCGGTGACGCCGCAGACCACCGAGGCGACGATGGCGGGCAAAAGGATGACCTTAAGGCCGGCGCGGCGTTCGGGTTTGGCGGTGAAATAGAATGCTGCCGCGATGGCGGGAAGGCCAAAGAGCTTGCCCCAGCCGGTGGCGGTAAAACCTGCCCAGGGCGCAAGTTCATTTAAAGGGCGCGTGCTATGGGAGAGAATGGGGAGCAGGTTGGTCCACGTGGCGTAAATACCGTCGTGAATGACCAGATTGTCGTAATAGATGGGCATATAGAGCAGATGGTGCAGCCCCATGGGCTCGAGCGCTCGCTCCAAAAACACAAAGATGCCCACGCCGAAGGGGCCGACGCCCGCAAGTGCGTGGCGCAGCGTTTCGGTCACAGCGTATGCGAAGGGCACGATGGCGGCCGAGATGGCGGCAAGGGCAAACACGGCAAAAAAGCTGATGAGGTAGACCAGCGAGGAACCCGAGAAGGTGCCGAGCCAATCGGGAACCTTGGCATCGTAGAAGCGGTCATGGATGGCGACGACGGTTGCCGACACCGCCAGCGGGCCGATAATGCCGGTGTCGAGCGTCTTGATGCCGTCGATGACGGTGATGCCGCTGGCGGGGGTTAAAGACGACGGGTACTTAAGTCCAAGGTTGTCGCCGCTCAGCTTAATGATCTCGCTCAAAAAGAAACAGTAGGCAAAATAGGCTACGAGCGCCTCGAGGCAGCAGCGTGCCGGTTGCTTTTGGGCAAGGCCGATAGGCAGCGCTACGGCAAAAAGGAGTGGAAGGCGCTTAAAGACCGTCCACGAGCCGCGCTGGATGATGGTCCAGAAAACGTACCAGGGGGTTCCGTATACGGCGAGGTCGCCGACGATATCCACGGTCGTTGCGAGGGCGGAGATGCCGACCATGAGGCCTGATATAGAAAACAGCATGGCGGGCGCGAACATGGCTCCGCCAAAACGTTGGATTTTCTGCAGCATAATATGCCTTCCGGATGCAACATGCTGTGCGAGCAAGAACGTTTAAACAATGAACTCATTGTAGAGGACTGGCTGCTTGCCGCATTGACGGTTTTGATTCGGTCCGATTTGGGTTTCGGGGGAACCGTCGACGGTAAATAATCCGTGCTTTACCGATAATCGGTTTAAACAACTTTAAGAAATGCTATCGTGCCTAGCCATACATATTCATTAGAGGTGAAATCATGCCAAAAGCGATTTACGAAGGAATCTACCGCGAGATCCGTTCGCGCATCATCAACGGGACCTATGCGTTTCAGGAGATGCTGCCAACCGAAGCCGAGCTGACCGCGGAGTTTGGCTGCACGCGCAATACCGTTCGACGCGCCTTGAGCATGCTGGCCGACCAGATGTTTGTGCAGCCTATACACGGTAAGGGCGTGCGCGTTATTTGGCTTAAGGGCGAAACCGACATGCTGGGCGCACTCGAAGAGGTTGAGTCGTTTGGCGAGTTCGCAAAACGCAACAATGCCGTCGCATCGACCGAGGTCAAGTCTTTTGAACATTTGATTTGCACTGAGCAACTCTCTCGTCGCCTGGGCTTTAAGGTGGGCGAGGAGCTGATTCGCGTCGTGCGTGTCCGAAGCCTCAACGGCAGCGCGCGCCAGGTGGACCACGGCTACTTTTTGGCGTCGATCGCCAAGGGCCTGACCCCCGAGATCGCGGCGGATTCTATCTACGGCTATCTGGAGCACAAGCGCGGCATCAAAGTGATGGCGAGCCGCCGTACGGTGAGTGTCGAGCTCGCCAACGATGAGGACTGCAGCTACTTGGACCTTGGCAAGTACAACTGTGTCGCCGTCATGGAGAGCCAGTCGTACACTTCGGACGGCATCTTGTTCGAGGTCACGCATGCCCGCACGCATCCCGAGATCTTCCACTACCGCGTCAACTCCAAGCGATAGCCGGCTAGCTCGCAGCCTGACGAGACTCATGCCCTCAAAGAGAAAACGCCCGGTCAAACCGACGATGCATCGGCTTGACCGGGCGTTTTCTCTGCATTCGATAACAAATAATTGTTTATACAAAACTTGTCAAGTATCAAGTTGAAATTACCGTTCACCGAAGTTTTTCTACCGCTCTAGTAATACTTGTTCAAACAACTAGCCAAATAGCGTATTGTACAAGTCAGCAAAAGGGGCAAAGTCCCCGAGCCAATCTCCGAAGGCGGCGGCAAAGGGTGCCGCCACGGTGTGAAAGGGTGGATTGTAATGAAGAACGAAATGAGCAGAAGGCAGTTCCTGGGCTTTGCTGGTTCCGCGGCTGCGGTTCTTGGTCTGGGCCTCGTGGGCTGCGGTGGTTCTGCCGGCTCTGGCTCCTCTGCTTCTGGTGACGCTGCCGAGGTTTACTTCCTCCAGTTCAAGCCCGAGGTCGACAAGGAGTGGAAGGAGATCGCCAAGGCGTACAAGAAGGAGAAGGGCGTCGAGGTCAAGATCGTGACCGCCGCCTCCAACACCTACGAGGAGAAGCTCAAGTCCGAGATGTCCAAGAGCTCCGCTCCGACGCTGTTCCAGGTCAACGGCCCCACCGGCCTTAAGAACTGGAAGGACTACTGCGCCGATCTTTCCGACACCAAGCTCCGCGGCGAGCTCATCGACGACTCCCTGGCGCTGCAGTCCGACGGCAAGGATCTGGGTATCGACTGGGTTCAGGAGAGCTACGGCATCATTTACAACAAGGAGCTCCTCGAGAAGGCCGGCTACAAGGCCGAGGACATCAACTCCTTCGACAAGCTGAAGGCTTGCGCCGATGACATCCAGGCCCGCAAGGACGAGCTCGGCGTTGACGGTGCCTTCACTTCCGCCGGTATGGATGACTCCTCCAGCTGGCGCTACACCACCCACCTCGCCAACCTCCCGCTCTACTACGAGTTCGAGAAGGAGCACAACCAGGAGGACGACGAGATCAAGGGCGAGTATCTCGACAACTTTAAGCAGATCTTCGACCTGTACATCACCGACTCCACCTGCGATCCTTCGCAGCTCGCCTCTAAGACCGGCGACGACGCCACCAACGAGTTCGCAACCGGTAAGGCCGTCTTCTATCAGAACGGCTCTTGGGCCTATGCCGACCTCACCAAGGCCGGTATGACCGATGACCAGCTCGGCATGCTGCCGATCTACATCGGCGTCGACGGCGAGGAGAACCAGGGCCTGTGCTCCGGCGGCGAGAACTACTGGTGCGTCAGCTCCCAGGCTTCCGAGGATGCCCAGAAGGCCACCGAGGACTTCATGTATTGGTGCGTCACTTCTGACACCGCCACCAGCATCATCGCTGACAAGATGGGTCTGACCGCCCCGTTCAAGAGCGCTAAGGAGACCACCAACGTCTTCTCGCAGCAGGCCGTTGCTATGGCCAAGGACGGCAAGAAGACCGTTGCTTGGGACTTCGTTTACATCCCCTCTGAGGAGTGGAAGAAGAACCTCAAGCAGGCTCTCATCGCTTATGCTGCCGACAACACCAAGTGGGACGGCGTCAAGAACGCCTTCGTCGATGGCTGGAAGACCGAGAAGGCTGCTTCCGAGTAAGCAGTTGCTGCCCAAGCTATCTGATTAGCGACAGGGGGCGGGCAGACGTAGGTTTGCCCGCCCCCTGCATATTGAAAGGACCCTTCTATGGGCAAAGCACTCAAACGCTGGTGGCCGCTCTTTATGCTGCCCACGTGCCTGGCGTTTATGATCGGGTTCGTGATTCCCTTTATCCAGGGTTTCTATCTCTCGTTCTGCCAGTTTATTACCATCAATAACGCGCACTTTGTCGGTATCGAGAACTACGTGCGCGCGCTGTCCGATCCGCAGTTCTCCACGTCGTTCTTCTTTACCGTGGCGTTTGCCTTCCTGTCGACGGTGCTCATCAACGTGATCGCGCTGGCCATTGCGCAGGCGCTCACTCGCAAGGCGCTCAAGGGCACCAACATCTTCCGTACGATTTTCTTTATGCCTAACCTGATTGGCGGCATTGTACTGGGTTACATTTGGCAGATTCTGATCAACTGCCTGCTCTCCAACGTGGGTGCCCAGCTTATCGCCCTCAACTCCGCCGCTGGCTTCTGGGGCCTTATCATCCTGACCCTGTGGCAACAGGTCGGCTACATGATGATCATCTACATCGCCGGTCTGCAGTCCATTCCGTCTGACTACATCGAGGCCGCCAAGGTCGATGGCGCTACGGCATGGCAGACGTTTTGGAAGGTTAAGATCCCCAACCTGATGCCGACCATCACCATCTGCCTGTTCCTGTCCATCACCAACGGCTTTAAGCTGTTCGACCAGAACCTCGCCCTTACCGGTGGCGCCCCGGCGCACTCCACCGAGATGCTCGCCCTGAACATCTACAACACGTTCTATTCGCGTGCTGGCATCGCATGGCAGGGCATCGGTCAGGCCAAGGCAGTTATCTTCTGCATCCTGGTTGTCGCTATTTCTATGATCCAGCTTAAGGCCACGAGGTCCAAGGAGGTGCAGCAGTAATGAAACGCGATAAGGCTATCAACCGCGCGCTCTCGATCTTCTTTACGATCCTGTCGCTCGCATGGATCTACCCCGTGTTCATGATTGCGCTCAATTCCTTTAAGAAAGCGACCGCAATCAGCACCACCACGGCGTTCGATCTGCTCACGCCCGAGACGTTCAACGGCCTCGCAAACTACGTGCACGCTCTGAACGAGCAGGGCTTTGCCTCGGCGTTTATGTACTCGCTTATCATCACGGTCACGTCGGTCGTGCTGATTCTGGTGTGCTGCTCCATGTGCGCTTGGTACGTGGTGCGCGTCAACAGCAAGATCTCGAACTTCTTCTATTACCTGTTCGTCTTCTCGATGGTCGTACCGTTCCAGATGCTCATGTTCACGCTGTCAAACCTCGCGGACCGCATCGGCTTTAACACGCCGTTTAACATCTGCTTCATCTACCTTGGTTTTGGCGCGGGCCTCGCGGTCTTTATGTTCGCCGGCTTCGTCAAGAACATCCCGCTCGAGATTGAGGAAGCGGCCATGATCGACGGCTGCAACCCGGTCCAAGTGTTCTTTAAGATCGTCCTTCCCATTATGAAGCCCACCTATCTTTCGGTCGGCATCCTTGAGACCATGTGGGTCTGGAACGACTATCTGCTGCCCTACCTTACGCTCGACTCCACCAAGTACAAGACCATTCCTATCTTGATCCAGTACTTCCGTGGCGGCTATGGCCACGTCGAGCTCGGTCCCATGATGGCGTGCATCATGATGGTCGTCATCCCCATCGTCATCATGTACATCTTCTGCCAGAAGTACATCATCGACGGTGTGGTGGCAGGTGCCGTCAAGGGCTGATGCCGTAACTGTTTTGCAAGTTTTGGCGGCGCCTCTCAGCGCGGCGCCGCGTATCGAAAGGTAAAGACATGGCCGAGATCGTTCTCAAACATGTTCAGAAGGTGTATCCCAACAACGAGTCAAAAAAGAAGGGCTTCTTTGGCAAAAAGAAGAAGACCGAGGAGAAGAAGCACAACCTCAAGGTTACCGAGGACGGTGTGCTCGCTGTAGAGGACTTCAACCTCACCGTTCACGACCAGGAGTTCATCGTCCTCGTTGGCCCTTCTGGCTGCGGTAAGTCCACGACGATGCGCATGGTCGCCGGCCTGGAGGACATCACCTCCGGCGATGTGTTCATCGATGGCAAGCGCGTCAACGACGTGGCGCCCAAGGACCGCGACATCGCCATGGTGTTCCAGAGTTATGCTCTGTACCCCAATATGACGGTGTACGAGAACATGGCGTTTACGCTTGAGCTCAAGAAGGTCCCCAAGGACGAGATCGACCGCAAGGTTCGCTCCGCTGCCGAGATCCTGGGTATTACCGAGTACCTCGACCGTAAGCCCAAGGCGCTCTCTGGCGGCCAGCGCCAGCGCGTCGCCATCGGCCGCGCCATCGTGCGTGACCCCAAGGTCTTCCTGATGGACGAGCCGCTGTCCAACCTGGATGCCAAGCTTCGTAACCAGATGCGCGCCGAGCTCATTAAGCTGCGTCACGAGATCAAGGGCACCTTCATCTACGTTACCCACGACCAGACCGAGGCTATGACCCTCGGCGACCGCATCGTGGTCATGAAGGACGGCGTCGTCCAGCAGATCGCCACCCCGCAGGAGGTCTTCAACCATCCCGCGAACATCTTCGTCGCCGGCTTTATCGGCGTGCCGCAGATGAACTTCTTCGATGCCCAGCTGGTGCGCTCGGGCAACGGCTTTACCGTCAAGACCGAGGATATGAACGTGGCGCTCGCCCCCGAGACCTGCGCTCAGCTTGCTCTCAACTGGGACGGCGGCGACGTGAAGGAGATCACGGCCGGCGTGCGTCCCGAGCAGATTCTGCTTGCCGACAAGGACGAGGAGGGCGCGCTCCAGGGTACCGTCGAGGTGACCGAGCTCATGGGTTCGACCGAGCATGTCCACGTGACCGCTCCCGATGGCCAGTTCGTCCTGATCATTCCCGTTGTCGACCTCGAGGCCAAGGGTGCGCTCAAGGCGGGCGACCCCATCTGGTTCAAGTTTGAGAAGAACGCGACCCACCTCTTCGATAAGGTCTCTGGCAAGAACCTTATCTAGGCCCGGTGCAACCAGGCCCTTCCTTTGGGCGACTGCGGTATTGCCATCCTTTTGCCGCGGTCACATATAAGGCTCCCCTCCCGTCCACTGGGCGAGAGGGGAGCCTTTCTTTGTGTTGGGACTGCCTGACCGGTCGTTTGTCTCGATCTGTAACGGATAGGGCCGATTTCGGACGTTAGATGTTACAGATCGAGACGGTTCCGCTGAGCTAACCATTTCATCTAAATCTGTAACACCAAAGGCGAATTTCACCTGCTAGATGTTACAGATTGAGATAAACCCAAGGAGAGGGGCCGGTATGTCTCAATCTGTAACAGCTGGGACCGTTTTGGTTGAGTAGTTGTTATGGATCGAGATTGTTTGGCCGAGTCGGATCACAGGGTAACGTGCGGGCACAAAAAACGGAGCCGCGTTGCCGTGGCTCCGTTTTCAAGAGGATGGGCGATGAAACCGAATTAGCTCAGGTGCCAGATCTCGTCGTTGTACTGGGAGATCGTACGGTCGGACGAGAAGGTGCCGGCGTTGGCGATATTGATGAGCGCCTTGCGCATCCAGGCGTCCTGGTCCTCGTAGTCGGCCAGCACGCGCTCCTTGGTCTGGATGTACTCCTCAATGTCGAGCAGGGCCATAAACCAGTCCTTGCCCTTAATGTCGTCGTGCAGGCGCTGCAGGCGCTCGGCGTTGCCGGTTGCCATAAAGGCCGGGTTGGTGATGAAGTCCACCAGCAGTTTAATTCCGGGCTTGCGGTAGAGCGCACCGGCGTTGTAGGTGCCGTCGGCGTAGAGCTGCTCGACCTGTTTGGACGAGGCACCAAAGGTATAGATGTTCTCGTCGCCCACGAGCTCGGCAATCTCCACGTTGGCACCGTCGAGCGTGCACAGGGTTAGGGCGCCGTTGAGCATGAATTTCATGTTGGAGGTGCCGCTCGCCTCCTTGGAGGCCAGGCTGATCTGCTCGGAGATGTCAGCGGCGGGAATCACGCGCTCGGCGGCGGTGACGTTGTAGTTCTCGATCATGACAACCTGCAGGTAGGGAGCCACGTCGGGGTCGTTTGCAATCCACTGCGACAGCGTCAGGATCAGATGGATGATGTCCTGCGCGATAGTGTAGGCAGGCGCCGCCTTGCCGCCAAAGATGATGGTGACGGGGTGCTTAGGTCTGTTGCCGTTCTTGATATCGAGGTACTTCCAGATGATGTAGAGCGCGAGCATCTGCTGGCGCTTGTACTCGTGGATGCGCTTGACCTGGACGTCGATGATGGCGTTGGAGGGAATGGTCACGCCCTGCTCGAGCGCCATGAACTGGCGCATGATGGCCTTGGCCTCGACCTTGGTGGCGGTCAGGCGCTCAAGAACGTCCTTGTCGTCGGCGAACTTGGCGAGTTTGCTCAGATCGCCGGTGCTGCGCCAGTCGGTGCCGATTACATCGTCGAGCAGGCTGGCGAGCGCGGGGTTGGCCCCATGGATCCAGCGGCGGAAGGTGATGCCGTTGGTCTTGTTGGAGAACTTCTCGGGATAGATCTCGTAGAACGGATGAAGCTCGGTGTCCTCCAAGATCTTGGTATGGAGGGCGGCTACGCCATTGATGGAGAAGCCAAAGTGGATGTCCATGTGGGCCATGTGGACGGTGTCGTGCTCGTCGATGACGGCGACGCGCGGGTCATCGTGCTCGGCCTTCGCGATCTCATCGAGCTTGACGATAATGTCGGCGATGGCAGGGGAGACCTTCTGCAGGCTGACGAGAGGCCACTTCTCGAGCGCCTCGGCAAGAATCGTGTGGTTAGTGTAGGCGACCATGGAGCGTACGATGGTCACGGCCTCGTCAAACTCGATGCCATGCTCGGTGGTGAGCAAGCGAATGAGCTCGGGGATGACCATGGTGGGGTGCGTGTCGTTAATTTGGACCACGGCGTAGTCGGCCAGATCGTGCAGGTTGCTGCCGCGCTCGATGGCCTCGTCGATCAGGAGCTGGGCGGCGTTGCTCACCATGAAGTATTCCTGGTAGATGCGAAGCAGGCGGCCCTGCTCGTCGGAATCGTCGGGGTAGAGGAACAAGGTGAGGTTCTTGGCGATCTCGGTCTTGTCGAAGTCGATGGAGCTGCCGGGGACCAGGCCGTCGTCGACGCTCGCCAGGTCGAACAGGCGCAGACGGTTCTTGGTGGGCTGGCCGTAACCGGGCACGTCGATGTTGACGAGCTTGGAGGTAACGGCAAAATCGCCGAACTCGACGGTGTAGGAGCGGTCGTCGTCGACTAGGATGTCCTGCTCACCGAGCCACTCGTCGGGGACGGCCTTCTGCTGGTTGTCGACAAAGCGCTGACGGAACAGGCCGTAGTGATAGTTGAGGCCCACGCCATCGCCGGTCAAGCCCAGCGTGGCGATGGAATCCAGGAAGCATGCGGCCAGGCGGCCCAGGCCGCCGTTGCCGAGCGACGGCTCGACCTCGAACTCCTCGATCTTGTTGAGGTCGTGGCCTGCGGCGGTGAGCTGGTCCTTAACCTCGTCGTAGATGCCGAGGTCGATCATGTTGTTGATGAGCAGCTTGCCGATCAAAAATTCGGCGGAAATGTAATAGAGCTTTTTCTTGCCGTTGTTGAGCGGGCAGGCGGCGGAGCGCTCCTGCACGAGTTTGACCAGCAGCTTGTAAATGCGACGGTCGTCGAGCTGCTCGAGCGAGGTGCCAAAAGACTGCTCGGCGAGTTCCATGAGGTTAATTTGGGGCATGTTTCCTCCTGTAACGGGTTGATTACATGTCTGCAATTCATAAGAATCCCGCGCGAGGGGATTGGGGTGGCCTCGCGCGGGTAAGCAAGCGCGTCCGCACGGTGGGGAGGGGTCGGGCGCGGTAGCTCCTATTGAGGAAGCTCGATTTCGGCTTCCGACGGGATGCGGAAGTAGGTCTCGGTCCAGTCGGTGAGTTTGTGCTCGAGCTCGCGGGTGATGGCGCCGTCGAGCATGCGCCAGGTCCAGTTGCCGCCCAGCGTGGCAGGGGTGTTGATGCGCGCCTCGTTGCCCAAGTTGAGCAGGTCCTGCATGGTGTAGACGCACGTGTCGCTCACGCTGGCTGCGATGGTTCGGTTGAGCGCGTCGGCGATGGGTTCGCCGGCCTGCTGATGGGTGTACAGGGCTGTCTGCTCGCGCTGACGCGGGGTAGCCGTTCCTTCAAACCAGCCGCGTGCCGTCTCGTTGTCGTGAGTGCCCACGTAGGCGACGGTGTTGGCAATGTAGTTGTGCGGCAGGTAGTACGAGTTGGTGCCCTCAAAGGCAAACTGCAGGATCTTCATGCCGGGGAAGCCCGAGTTGTCGCGCATATCGATGACGCCGGGGGTGAGGAAGCCCAGGTCCTCGGCGATGATGGGCAGCGTGCCGAGCTTTTCCTCGAGTGTCTTGAAGAGCTTGAGGCCGGGACCCTGCGTCCACGAACCGTAGGACGAATCAGGCGAGGAGAACGGCACCTCCCAATAGGCCTCGAAGCCGCGGAAGTGATCCAGGCGGATGACGTCGTACATGTCGAGGGCGGCGCGAATGCGGCCCTCCCACCAGGAGAAGCCGTCGGCCTCCATGGCGTCCCAGTCGTAGATGGGGTTGCCCCAGTACTGGCCGGTAGCCGAGAACTGGTCGGGCGGCGTGCCGGCGACGCTCACGGGATTGCCGGCGGCGTCGATCTTAAAGAGCTCAGGTGTCGCCCACATCTCGACGGAGTCACGCGAGACATAGATGGGCAGGTCGCCGATGATGAGAATGTCGCGCTCGTTGGCATAGGCCTTGAGGCGGCTCCACTGGCGATCGAAGAAGTACTGCGTCATCTGGTGGTAGAGCATACGCGCCGGATGGTCGGCGCAGACCTTGGCGGAAGCCTCGCCGCGGGTGCGGAGTTCCGCGGGCCACTCCCAAAACGCCTTGAGACCGCACTCCTCTTTGACGGTCATGAACTCACAGTAGGGGATGAGCCAGTCCTCGTTGGCCTGGATAAAGTCATCGAAATCGGCCGGCTTGTCGGCAGCAAAGCGCTCGGCGGCGCGGTCGAGAATCTGACGGCGGCCACCAAAGATGGCACCGTAGTCGACATTGCTGGGGTCGGATCCCAGATACACGCCATCGACATCGCGCTGCTCCAGATACCCTGCCTCGATAAGCTCGGCAAAGTCGATAAAGTTGGGGTTGCCTGCGCGGGCCGAGAACGACTGATAGGGCGAATCGCCATAGCTGGTCGTCGTAAGGGGCAGAATCTGCCAGTAATGTTGTTTGCACGAGGCGAGAAAATCGACGAAGTCGTAGGCATTCCAGCCAAAGCCGCCGATTCCGTATGGTCCGGGCAGAGATGAGACGGGCATGAGGACGCCGCTTGCACGCTCCATGAATGCACTCACCAACCTTCTTGTTGTGGGGTCGGCCTGCCGATGGGTGTGCAGTCCGCCTCCGATGTTCTGATTCGATACGCCTATTGTAAAACATGTTGTTTAAACATGTACAGGCAAGATAAAAAAGTTGGTCGATTTTCGGCGAATGGTTACATGCCATGAAAAAGCCCCGACCTCACAACGTGAGATCGGGGCAAGAGCGGTATGTAGGTTTTTGCTACTCGGCGTCGGCGAAGCCGTTGGGGTTGTGGCTCTGCCAGTTCCAGCTATCGCGGCACATGTCCGCGATGTCGTACTGGGCCTTCCAGCCCATCATGCGCTCGGCCTTGGAGGCATCGCACCAGTTGGCAGCGATGTCGCCGGCGCGGCGCTCGCGGATCACGTAGGGCAGCTCCTTGCCACAAGCCTTGGAGAAGGCGGCGACGACCTCGAGTACCGAGGTGCCGGTGCCGGTGCCCAGGTTAAAGATCTCGACGCCGGTTTTGTCGTTCATCCAGTTAAGGGCGGCAACGTGACCAGAGGCCAGATCGCACACGTGGATGTAGTCGCGCACGCCGGTGCCGTCGGGGGTGGGGTAGTCGTTGCCAAAGACCTGAACGGCCTCGAGCTTGCCCACGGCGACCTGGGCGACATAGGGCACCAGGTTGTTGGGGATGCCCTTGGGGTCCTCGCCGATCAGGCCCGACGGATGAGCGCCGATGGGGTTGAAGTAACGGAGCAGCACGACGTCCCACTCGGGGTCGGCGGTGTGGACGTCCATAAGGATCTGCTCGATCATCCACTTGGTCCAACCATAGGGGTTGGTCGCGGGCTTCTTGGGATCCTCCTCGGTGACGGGCGGGTTGTCCGGGTCGCCGTAGACGGTCGAGGAGCTCGAGAAGATGATGGACTTGCAGCCATGGTTGCGCATGACGTCGATGAGCACCAAGGTGTTCTCGATGTTGTTGTGGTAGTACTCGACGGGCTTGTTCACCGACTCGCCGACGGCCTTAAAGCCGGCAAAGTGGATGACGCGGTCGATCTGATGGGTATCGAAGATCTTGTTCATCGCATCGCGGTCGAGCACGTTGGCCTCGTAGAAGGTGAGGTTCTTGGCGGCCTCGTCGCCCACGATGGTCTTGACGCGGTCGACGGCGACGGCGCTGGAGTTGGAGAGATCATCGACGATGACGACCTGGTAGCCACCCTCGAGCAGCTGAACGACGGTGTGCGAGCCGATAAAGCCGGCGCCACCGGTAACGAGGACGCAGGTGTCTTTGGGGTCGAGTGCTTTGGACATGTAGTCTCCTATCGAATCAGGAACACTTCTAGAGGGGAGTATAGCGCAGGCGGGGACGCCCAAATGGTGCACTGTAGGAAAAGCAGAGGATTATGTTAACGTACTCATATAAGAGCTTGCTCAATTGTTACCTCAAATTTGACAATTGCTTACGAGCCGCCGACCTTGTAGTTTCCTGCCGTTCGTGGAAATCGTTGGGACGCGCCATATGTACGCTAATATGTATGAGTTGAGCGACATATAAATAAGCATGTAACGGAGTACATATGTCACCAAACAGCGATTCCATCCTTTCCCAGGAGCTCTCGCGCCGCACTGCCCTTAAGGCCCTGTTCGGCGCCGCTTCTGCGGCAGTTCTTTTTGGCCTGCCCACTCGCGCCCATGCGGCGGAGGCTTCCAAAGAAACCACCGATAAATTGAATGCCGCCCAGGCCCAACTCGACGAGGTTCAGGCCCAGCTCGACAGCATCGCAAATGAGTATGCGGCGCTGGCCAACAAGAATGCCCAGACCCTCAACGACATCGAGAATGTCCAGGGCAAGATTGACGACACGCAGGCCCAGATCGATGAAAAGAAGGCCGAGCTCAAGAAGAAGCGCAACGACCTTTCCGATCGCGTGGCCGCCAGCTACAAGTCCGGCGGTACGAACATCCTGTCGCTGCTGCTGGCCTCTGGCTCGTTTGAGGAACTCGTCGCCAACGCGCATTACGTTGAGAAGATCAACAAGAGCGACCGCGATGCCATCGAGGATATCCAGACGATTCAGGCCGAGCTCGACGCACAGAAGACCGAGCTCGAAGCACAAAAGGCTGACCTGGAGAAACTCAAGGATCAGCAGACGGCTCAGATGCAGGATATGCAGGCCAAGCAGCAAGAGGTCCAGACCGTGCTGAACGGTCTTTCCGACGACGTCAAGGAGCTCATGGCTCAGCGTGATTCCGAGATTCTCGCTGCCGCCCAGGCCGAGGAGGCCGCTAGGAAGGCCGCCGCTGCCGCGGCTGCCGCGAACAAGAACAATTCCTACTCGGGTGGTTCGAGCTCGGGCGGTGGATCGTATGCGCCCGGAACTCCGCAGCAGAATGCCGGCTCGGGCAAGCAGCAGGCCGTCGTCAACGCGTGCTACTCCACGCCTTCGCCGGGTCAGAACTGGTGCGCGGCGTGGGTTACCAATGTCTTCCGCAATGCCGGCGTGGGCTATTTTGGCGGCAACGCGTGTGACATGTTCAACGCCTGGTGCTATAGCTCCGACCGCTCGGCGCTGCAGGTGGGCATGATCGTGGCCGATTCCTCGCACAGCGGCACGGGTGCTCCGGGCCTTATCTACGGTCATGTGGGTATCTACGTTGGCGGCGGCATCGTAATGAGCAACGAGGGCGCCATTACGTCTAAGTCGCTTGATTCGTTCATTAGCTTTTATGGTACTGGCTCTGGCGTGCGTTGGGGCTGGCTTGGCGGTATTGCGCTGTCGTAAAGCCGACTGGGCCGCGTGCCCGCCCGCAATATATTTGATTGCCTGCTCGGGCAGTCCTGCGCAAGACGAAGGCCACATTAAGTGGCCTTCTTTGCGTGCGGAACTCGCGATCAATCAAATATATTGCGGGCGGGCACGCGGCCCTCTCGGGTTCGGGGCGCTACGCACCGGATTGGTTGTCTGAATAAAAGAAAGTGAAGGCCCCTTTCGGGGCCTTCTTTTTTAGAGGAATTCGCCGACTCGGTGGACTTCGGGTTCGAGGTCTACGTCGAATTGGTCTTTGACGGTTGTTTGGATGTGGCGGATGAGTTCGTCGACGTCGGCGGCGGTGGCGTGGTCGGCGTTGACGATGAAGCCGCAGTGCTTCTCGCTCACCTGCGCGCCGCCAACGGCGTGTCCTCGCAGGCCGGCATCCATGATGAGTTTGCCGGCAAAGTAACCCTCGGGGCGCTTGAAAGTGGAGCCAGCACTCGGCATGTCGAGCGGCTGCTTGTCCTCGCGGCGCTGGTGGTAGTCGTCCATGTCGGCCTTAATCATCGCGGCGTTGCCCGGGGCGAGATTGAAAGTGGCCGAAAGTACGATGAAGCCGTCGTCGGCGATGCGGCTCTTGCGATAGCCCAGGTTGAGTTCGTCGACATCGAACTCGATGATGTTGCCGCTGCCGCGGGTGCCATCGTCGAGCTGGCGAGCGGGTTTGTAGACGCGCACGGACTCCAGCACATCGGCCATGCAGGCACCGTAGGCACCGGCGTTCATGTAGCAGGCGCCGCCGACCGATCCGGGGATACCCGAGATGGGCTCCATGCCGGTGAGGCCGGCCTCGGCTGCCGCCGCGGCGACATCGGAAAGCAAGGCGCCGGCTGCCGCCGTGACGTGCGTGCCGTCGACCGTAATGTCGGAGAGGCCCTCGCCCAGCGCTACGACGACGCCGCGGATGCCCTTGTCGCCGACGAGCAAGTCGGAGCCGTTGCCCACGATGGTGAGTGGTAGATTGCAGCGATAGCAGGTATCGAGCGTGGCGACGAGGCCCTGCTCAGTATCGGGCGTGACAAAGACGTCGGCCGGACCGCCGATCTTAAACGTGGTGTGCTCGCGCATGGGCTCGCTCATCAGCACGTTGTCCTCGCCGGCAACGCCAGCGAGCGCGCACAGCAGGTCCTCGTTAAAAAAATCGTTCTCGTGCATACGGATATCCGCCTTTTGGTGGTCGTTGTCATCAATCGATTGCAATATACCCCACCCGGACGGATTTGGTGCGCTGGCGGCGATAAAACAGCCGTCTACCGGATTGGTAAAGTGTTTATCACCGAGGTAGAGGGGTAGTCGCTATACTTTCAAGAGATTGCGCGTAAACCCGGAAGGAGCGAGATGGCCAACAAAGTCACCCTCAAGCAGATCGCCCAGGAGGTGGGGCTTTCCCCCTCGTCGGTCTCGCTTGTTCTCAATAATCGGCCCTGTCGCATCTCGGAAGAAAACCGCAAGCTCATCAAAGAGGTCGCGGCGCGCAACCACTATGTTCCCAACCAGATTGCGCGCAGCCTGGTCATGCGCGAGTCGCGCACGCTGGGCCTTATCGTCCCTAACATCGAGAGCCGCTTTTTTGCCTCGCTCGCCGGTAGCCTGGAAAAGCGCTGCCGCGAGGACGGCTATGCGCTCTTCATTACCAGCTCGGGCGGAAGCGCCGATGACGATCTGGAGCTGCTGCGCCAGCTGGTGACGCGCGGCGTTGATGGCGTCTTCCTGGTGGTGGGTGACGAGTTCTCCGATGACCGCGCCCTGCGCGAAGAAGTCAGCCACCTGCCCATCCCGGCCGTGATGGTCGACCGTGCCATTGAAGGGCTCGAGTGCGACAAGGTGATGTTCGACCACGAGATGGGTGGCTACATGGCCACCCGCTATCTGATCGAGCAGGGCCACCGTCGCATTGCCTGCTTGGTTAACGCGCGCCGTTCCAATACGGGGCGTAAGCGACTTGCCGGCTATGAGCGCGCACTGCGCGAGGTTGGCTTGCCTATCGACGCGCGTTTGGAGTTTGAGAGCGAGTACTACATTCCGAGTGCCTACGAGGCCTCGGAGGCGGTGCTCGCAA
Source organism: Collinsella sp. (assembly GCA_019414445.1). Taxonomy (GTDB): domain Bacteria; phylum Actinomycetota; class Coriobacteriia; order Coriobacteriales; family Coriobacteriaceae; genus Collinsella. The sequence continues at coordinate 6,574 of DXMA01000022.1, read as the reverse complement.
CTGATGCCACCGCTGTGTTCGCAAGTTCGGATAACATCGCCCTCGGTCTGCTCAAGCGCTTGCACGAGATGGGGAAGAGCATCCCGGGCGATATTTCGGTCGTAAGCTATGACAACTCGGCGGCCGACGTTCTCTTTGAGCCGGCGCTGACCGCGATTGAGCAGGATCCTGGTGTCCTTGCGGAGCATGCTTTTGGCTGCATGTCCAAGCGTCTTGCCGGTAGGGGCGGTAGGCGTGCCGAAGAGGTCGTCCTGGAGCCGGCACTTATCGTTAAGGGCAGCGTGCTCGAACTTACCGAATGTAGCTAAGCGTACTTGTTTGTTTGCATAGATTGCATGCGGAGTGTCCGCTATTTGCCGGCAGGCACCCCGGCCCTCGTCCGTTAACTCTTCCGCTGGGCGAGCCATAGACGCCGCGCACCGATAGGGTAAGGCAGTGGCTTGAAATTGGTGCTATATTCAGCTTGAGTTGTTTAATGCTAGTACGGGAGGCTGATATGGGGCTGTTCAAGAAGAAAAACCCGCAGGATGCCTTTGATCCCGATGTGTTTACCATCACGGATACGATTTTGGACCCGCCGCGGTTTACGTTTTTGCCGGCTATCTACCAGGATGCCACGCGTCGCAAGTGGGCCGTGCATCAGCGTGGTGCAGAGCCTAAGATTTTTGACTATGCGGACGTGTTGCAGTGCGAAGTAGCCGAGGCGGGCGATCCGGAGGCCGAGGAAGTGACTTCAAAACAGGAATTTGCCCAGCGTATCCTGGCAAATCCTGCCAAGGCGGCGAAAATAAACGCTGCCAAGCGTAATATGTGTCTTGGTATGGGCGTTGTTGTGGCGGTTCAGACGGGAAAAGACGAGGTTTCCAAATTAGAGATTCCCGTTATGACCGACGAAGTTAAACGCGATTCAAGTCTATATAAGTCGTATCGGAATGTCGCCGAGAAGATCAAGGCCGAATTTGATGCCATGGGAGGGCTGGCCTAATTTTGGCGGCATACGTTTCTGAATGAGGAGTCTGTGCAATGGCAGGCGAATCTTATGCAATTCCCCCCAAAGATCGTGCTGTTGAGGGAATTCTTTGGTATATCCAGCACCATCAGCTTGCCGGCGGGGATCGCCTGCCGGCCGAGCGCGTGCTGTGCGAAGAGATTGGCGTTTCGCGTACAGCGTTGCGTGCCGGTATCACGCGGCTCATCTCGTGTGGAACGCTCGAGAGCCGTCGCGGATCGGGTACGTATGTGTGTCCTCCCAAGCCGCTAAACATCTTTCAGGAAACGTATAACTTTTCCGATGCTGTGCGGACTGCCGGTCTGCACCCCTCTTCTCGTCTGGTTTCCACCGGGACCATCGAGGCGGATGAGGCGCTTGCCGACAAGCTTGGGGTGTCTGTAGGCGCTCCTTTGCTCCGCATGCAGCGCGTTCGACTTATTGAGGGCGAGCCGGCGTCAATCGAGACCGCTCACGTTAACCTGTCCCTGTGCCCATCGCTTACCGAGCACGATTTTGAGTGCGAGAGCCTTTACGATGTCTTGCTCAAAGAAGGCGGCGTGCGTGTTGAGCATGGACGTGAGCATATCTCTATCTCGCGTTTGAACGTCGAAGAGGCCGAGCTGCTCCAGCAAGAAGAGGGAACGCCGGTGTTCTATGAGAGCTCGATTGAATTTGATAAGGACATGCGTTTTGTGGAGCATTGCAAATCGGTGATTTTGCCCACAAAGTTTCGCTTTGCCGATAACGGCGAAGAGAACGGCATGAGGAGTGTGGCAGGTGAACAATGGCTGAAACAGTAGATGCCACCCCGGTTTATATGCGCATTCGACGCCGCATCGAGGAGCGTATCGAGCGCGGTACATATCCCACGGGTTCCATGATTCCGTCCGAAAAAGACCTCGCCGAGGAATTTGGTACGACACGCTTGACCATCCGAAGCGCTGTCGATGAGCTGGTTCGGCGCGGGCAGATTCGCCGTGTTCGGGGGAAAGGTGCCTTTGTGGCGCAGAAAGTACCTGCTTTTTTTGAACGCACGGGCGGTTTCCGTGAATCGGTCCGTGCTTCGGGCGGCGAGCCGTCCGTCCGTATTCTCGCACGTTCCAAGCGTTATGCGGGGCCATACTACGCTGACCTGTTTGGCATCGCCGAGGACGACCTGCTCTATTCCATTCGACGCCTGAACTGCATAAACGGTAGCCCCGTATCGATCGAGACGGCGCTGATTCCCTGCCTGCTGTTCCCAACCATCGAAGATATTGACGTGTCGGTCTTCAGCTTGTACGAGACCTATGAGATGCTGGGCCGAAAGCCAGTTATGGCACAGGAAAAGCTCGATATCGAAGCGCTGGGCGCACGAGATGCCGGCCTGCTTGGACTGGAGCAGGGTGATCTTGCCTTGACGCTGGAGTGCGTAAGCTTCGATGCGAGCGGCCAGGCGATCGAGTACGTCAAGTCGTTTAACCGCGGTGATGCGGGTGGATATACCTATACGTACTAGCTGGTTTTTTGCATAACGGGCTGAAAAGTTGACGGAATTTTGATTCGTTGAGCAGACCGTATATACAACCTTACATGGCTCAAAATCGACCGTTCGCCGATGGGGATAAATTAATCGACAAAGAGGTATCAAAAAGCCGTAACCTGTAACTGTGATTGCTATCAAATACTAATGATTTGTTACGAGGTGAGACGATGAAGATGCTCGATTACGTTCAGCTTGCCCATGTGCGTATGGGGGAGAACCTCGAGCGTTCGTCTGAGCTGGTAGCGCAGCTCGTTGATATTTTCCAGTCCGGTTCTTTTGATGCACTGCGCATCGTTGCTTCGGGTTCGTCGCGCCATGCCGCCGATTGCGCCCGCGATTACCTGCAAGATGCGCTGCAGATGCAGGTGTCCGTTGTGACGCCCGAGGCCTTCGTCGATTTTGAACACACCTATCCGCAGCATGCGCTCAACATCGCCGTCTCGCAGAGCGGCTATTCGACCAATACGATTGCGGCGCTCGATTACATGCGTGCACACGATATGGCTGCAGTTGCGCTCACGGCAAACGTCGAGGCACCCATCAAGGAACACGCTGACATCGTTCTTGACTACGGTGTGGGTGTCGAGTCGGTGGACTTTGTGACTCTGGGCGTCGAGGTTCTCGTTGAGTACCTGGTGCTCTTTGGTATTTACGGCGGTCAGGCGCGCGGAACGATTGACGCCAAGGGCGTTGCTCAGCGTCTTGATGACCTGCGCGAGGCTATCCAGGCTAATGCCGTGATGTGCAAGACCGCCGAGGCATATGTCCAAGATCACATGCTCGAGCTTTCTGAGCACATGCCCGCCATGGTCGTCGGCAACGGCCCCAACTATGGTGTTGCCGAGGAGGCAGCGCTCAAGCTGAGCGAGACCATCAAGATTCCTGCCATGCATCACGAAGGCGAGGAGTTCGTCCACGGTCCCGAGATGCAGATCGTTCCGGGCCATCTGGTGTTTATCGTCGACGATCCGCAGGGGTCGGAGCGTCTTGCGAATATCGCCGATGCGCTATCGAACGTTACGGCAAAAACGGTGCTGCTCACGGCCCATCCCAAGGGTAGGGCTCACGAGGTTGCGGTGCCTCAGGTGGCTCCGCTGCTCAGCGCAATTCCCAATCTTGTGTTCTTCCAGACGATTGCGGCCATGATCGCCGAGCGTCTGAAGTCATGGAACGTGCACCCGTATCTCGATACCGTCTCCAAGCAAATGGAGGTCAAGGCAGAGGGCTACGAAGAGTCAGTCAATGCGCTTAAGGCCAAAGCGGCTGAGTGCTACGGAATGTAAGCGGGTTTTGATGCCCGTTGGCATGGGGGATGTGGAAACAACCCCAGAAAGGAGAGACAAATGAAGGAAACCGAGAAGATCGAGATCATGCATTTCGACCAGGAGGGCTATCTCGAGGACGGCAAGGCGCTCTACGAGACCGGCAAGAAGATGACCGCGCTCGCCGACAAGGTCGCCGACGAGGGCTACGACGCCGTGTTCCTGATGGGCGTCGGCGGCACCTGGGACGAGCTCATGCAGCTCGAGTACCTCATGAACAAGTTCGGCGACCGCGACCTCGAGGTCTACCTGATCCACGCCGCCGAGTGGAACGTCATGGGCCACAGGCGCATGACCGAGAAGTCCGTCGTGCTCACCGCCTCCGAGTCCGGCACCACCCCCGAGGTCCTCGAGGCCGTCAAGAAGATGAAGGAAAAGGGCATTCGCGTCTACGCCATGACCAAGCCCGAGGGCCCCATCGGCCAGGCTGTCGGCGCCGAGAACTGCGTCGCCATGGCTTCTGACCATGGTTCGGGCGGCTGCGAGAAGGGCTACTACCTCGCCGACTGCTTCGGCCTGCGCCTGCTCAACCGCCGCGGCTGCTTCCCCAAGTTCGATCTGTTTATCGAGCAGACCAAGGACATCTGGAAGGACATGCTCGATATCCGCAAGCGCTTCGAGCCGCGCGCCGAGGAGCTCGCCAAGAAGTACGCCCTGGCCCCCTACACCATGTTCATCGGCTCCGGCGCCCTGTGGGGCGAGACCATCCTGTTCTCGATGTGCATCCTGGAGGAGATGCAGTGGAAGCGCACCCGCTACATCACCTCGGCCGACTTCTTCCACGGCACCCTCGAGCTCGTGGAGCCCGGCGTCCCCGTGTTCCTGTTCATGGGCGAGGACGAGAACCGCAAGCTCGACGAGCGCGTCCGCGCCTTCCTGACCCGCGGCGTGACCGGCGACACCGACATCAACATCATCGACACCGCCGAGTTCGCGATCCCCGGCCTTGACGACGAGTTCCGCGTCATCGTGTCTCCGTGGATTCTGACGGTGCTCGTTACCGACCGCCTGGCTCGCTACTACGAGACGGTCACCAAGCACAACCTCAAGTATCGTCGCTACTATCACCAGTTCGACTACTAAAGAAAACGGGTGCGGGAACGCGCCGGGCTATTGAGAGGAACACAGAATGAGGCAGTACATCATCGCCAGCCATGCGCACTTCGCTACCGGCATCAAGGAGAGTGTCGAGCTGCTCTCGGGCGCTCGCGACAACGTCCACGATCTTTCGATGTTCGTCGATGACCGCATGGACGTGGCCGAGGAGGCCCAAAAACTGCTGGCAGGCATGGCTGCCGACGATGATGTCGTTGTCTGCACCGACCTCTTTGGCGGCAGCGTCAACAACGAGTTCACCAAGATCGTCCAGACGCGTCCCCGCACGTACCTCGTTACCAACATGAACCTTCCTCTGCTTATCCAGCTGCTGTTCTCTGACGAGTCGGCGCCGGTTGAGGAGACGATTCGCGCCATCGTCGCTGCGGACGATACGCGCGTGAAGTTTGTCAACGATCTTTTGGTCGATGACGAAGAGGAAGAAGAGTTCTAATCCGCAGCACCTACTGACACGCCGTAAGACGGCACAAGACCTTTGGGGGGTCACATTATGATTCAGCTACTTCGCGTCGACCATCGCCTGCTTCATGGCCAGGTCGCGGTCTCTTGGGTCCAGGGCCTTGGCTCCAACTGCATCTTCTGCGTGGGCGATAAGGTCGCCAACGACCCGGTGTGGAAGACGACGCTCAAGATGGGCAAGCCTGCCGGCTGCAAGCTCGTCATCAAGGATATGGCGAATGCCATCGAGGCCATTAACTCGGGTGTGACTGACAAATACAAGATGATTATCTGTGTCGCCACCATCGCTGAGGCAAAGCAGCTTGTTGAAGGCTGCCCGCAGATCAAGTCGGTCAACCTGGGCAACACCAAGCCCAAGGACGAGAAGCGCCCCGATGCTCGTCAGGTCTCTCGTCAGATCTTCCTGACTGCAGCCGAGGAGGCCGATGTGCGTGAGATGCTGAACAACGGCGTCGAGGTCGAGATCCGTCCTCTGGCCGATGACCCCAAGGTTGACTGCGCAAGCGTGCTCTAGGCGTTCAATTTCGAAGAGTCTGAGCTCTTCGTAGTGTCCTATTAGGAAAGGGGGATATATGCTTACCCAAGCAATCCTCATCGGACTTATCGCCGCATTTGGTAAGTTCGACTTCCAGCTCGGTACGCTCTATGCGTTCCGCCCCATCGTCCTGTGCCCGCTCGTGGGCCTGGTGCTGGGGGACCTGCAGTCCGGCCTCGCGATCGGCGCCAGCCTGGAGCTTCTGTTCATGGGCTCGATCTCCATCGGCGCCTACGTGCCGCCTGATGAGACGATCGGCGGCGTGCTCGCCTGCGCCTTCGCTATCCAGTTGGGCCAGAGCACCGAGGCAGCCATCGCGCTCGCTATGCCCATCGCCACGCTGTGCCTTGCCATCAAGAACATCCTCAACGCCGCCCTGCCGATTCTGGTTGACCGCGCTGATGTCTTCTCCGGCCAGGGCAACCTTAAGGGTGTCTATGCGATGCACTTCCTGATCGGTTTGACCGGTATCATCATGGCGTTCCTGCTGTGCTCGCTGTCGTTCTATCTGGGTGCTGACGCCATCCAGGGCATGCTCGACTTCATCCCGCCCTTTGTCCTTGCTGGCTTTGGCGTTGCCGCCAACATCCTGCCGGCCATGGGCTTCGCCATGCTCGGCCGCCTGG
>DXMA01000021.1 GCA_019414445.1 Collinsella sp. | reverse complement strand
ACGCGCATAAAGAAAGCCTCCCATTTCTCATGTCCAAGAAATGGGAGGCAGTTCAATAGCGGCAGGGCTTATGAAAGGGGACTTGGTTGTGCGGACTCGTTAGGCGAGCTTGGCCTCGAGCTCGGCGATGCGCTTGTAGGCATCGATGGTAAAGCGGGTCTGCTTCTCCAGGATCATAGTGGTCATGAGAGTGTCCTGAGCGTGAGCCATGATGAAGGTCATCTCCATCTCGCCACCGCCGGCCTCCTGCGAAAGCAGCTTGGTCTGCGTGTCGTGGGCACCGATGAGCGCATCGCTGGCATCCTTGTGCAGCTGCTCGGCCTTCTCAAAATCACCCTCGCGAGCAGCATCGAGCGCTGCAAGCAGATCGGTCTGGGCGTCACCTGCGTATGCGACGATCTCGAATCCAACCATCGAGATTTCTTCTTTGGTTGCCATATTGCGTTCCTTTCACATATGAACCAATGGAGAGCATCGCGTCCGGGCATACGCGCTGCGTTCTGTATGGCAGAAACATTAACATTCAAACAAAAAAGAACAACGCAAAACATAATTTCAAGCTATGAACGGTCAATTTTCACCCGTGAACGGTTTCCAAACCATTTCAAACAATATCAAACATGATTAACGGAAACCCAAACAGGACCGCGCCCTAGCGCAAATCGCGCACCGTATCGCCCTCTACGAGCACGCCGGGGATCAGCATGTGCTCCACGCCAGACGCACCCCCCTCGGCACCGGCGATCTTATCGACTGCCCACATGCCGACACGCCTGTTGTCAAAGCGCACGGTGGTCAGGCGACGGTCGGGCACGATATCGCCCAGGCTGTCATCAACACCCACCACGCTCACGTCCTCGGGCACACGCCTTCCGCGCGACTCGAGCCCGCGAATGCAGCCGTAGGCCATGGCGTCGTTGGAGGCATAGATGGCAGTACAGGTCGGATCGTCCGCCAGAGCCTGGCCTGCGGCATATCCGCTCTGCGCCGTCCAATCGCCACGGATGAGTCGCGGCAGCTCAATACCATGTGCGCGCAATGTCTCGCGCCAGCCTTCCTCGCGCTGCATGCCCGAAAGCGAGCGCTCGGGGCACGAGATAAAGTGCACGGTCTTGTGCCCCTGCTCCAGCAAATACTCGACCACCTGGCGCGAGCAATCGAACTGGTCGTTATCGACCGTTGAACAAAGCGGGTGCTCCAACATCGTAACGAGCACTGTCTGCATGCCGGGCAGTGGCTCGAAGGTGCCAAAGTCCGCCGGCATGCGATTCATGATCACGACCATGCCATCCACCGGCAGTGCGCTCATGCGCGACGATGCGCTCTCGAGGGTATACGGATGCCCATCTACTTTCGTGAGGGTAATGGCGTAGCCGTGCTTATCGGCGGCGGCAGCAAAGCCCTCCATACGGTCGAGGTTGCCGGTACCGGTAATGTTGAACATGGCGACGCCGACGGTCTTAAACTTGCCGCGGCGCAGCGATCGACCGGCAAAATTGGGGCGATACCCCAGCTCGCGCATGGCGGCACGCACGCGCTCCTTGGTCTCGGGGCGCACGCTGGGCGAATCGTGCACCGTACGCGAGACTGTCTGCTCCGAGACGCCCGCGAGACGCGCCACGTCCTTAACGGAAACCGATTTTTTAACAGCGGCCATAGGTCGATCTTTCTATGTCAACGATGCCATTAGTGGCATCCTGCGCAGTCAAATGAAACGTCTTTAAGTATATCTAACGCCTCCTCCGCCATACGCTCACCACCCAAAACCTACCGTTCACCGACAATCCCGCTTCCCCGGACGGCTTTTGTCGACCAAATGTTAACGTTGCCATTGTGCAAACACAGAGCCACCGGGCGGCTCAAACGTTTACGCATAAGGAATCGACGGTTCGCAGGCACAGGAACCATCAGTTCGCGTCTTTTTTTGTGTCGCAAAATGGCAACGTCAACATTTTGGCAACCGAACGCCAAAAGTTACCATCGTTGCTAACCCACCGACTCTTAGGAGCATTGCATGGAGCAACTCATCGCCATCATCGAAAAGGGCCAGCCCTTTTTCAACGCGATCGCCCGCAACAAGTACCTCAAGGCGATCCGCGACGGCTTTATCTCCGTCATCCCCATCATCATCTTCTCGTCCATCTTCTGCCTGGTAGCCTCGGTCCCCAACATCTGGGGTTTCTACTGGCCCGATGACATCAACAATGCCCTGTGGAAGTGCTACAACTACTCCATGGGCATCCTGGCCATCGCCTGCGCCGCCACCACCGCCAAGCACTTCGCCGACGCCCAGAACCGCGATCTGCCCAAGAATAACCAGATCAACTTTATCTCGTGCATGTGCGCGGCCATCATCGGCTTCTTGCTCCTTTCGAGCGACACGATCGCCACGGACGCCGCCAGTGGCTTCAACACCACCTACCTTGGTTCCAAGGGCCTGTTGACCGCCTTCATCGCTGCGTTTGTGACCGGCATCATCTACAAGTTCTTCATTAAGCGCAACATCACCGTCAAGATGCCCGAGCAGGTTCCGCCCAACATTTCGCAGACCTTTAAGGACATCATCCCCTTCTCCGTCTGCATCACCGTCTTTTGGGTCTTCGACATCGTCTTCCGCGCTGCCTTTGGCTTCTGCTTTGCCCAGGGTGTCATCCAGGTGTTCCAGCCCCTGTTCACCGCTGCCGACGGCTACATCGGCCTTGCTGTGATCTACGGCGCCATGAGCCTGTTCTGGTTCGTCGGCGTCCACGGCCCCTCGATCGTCGAGCCCGCCATCGCCGCCGCCCTCGTTGCCAACATGACCGACAACCTGGCTGCGTTCCAGGCCGGCCAGCACGCTTCCGCTGTCTTGACCCAGGGTGCCCAGTACTTCGTCGTCTGCATGGGCGGCACCGGCGCCACGCTCGTCCTGGTCTTTATGTTCTGCTTCCTGGCCAAGTCCCAGGAGATGCGCGCCGTCGGTAAGGCCGCCATCGTCCCCGTGTGCTTTGCCGTTAACGAGCCGCTGCTGTTCGCCGCACCTATCGTGCTCAATCCCGTCTTCTTTGTCCCGTTTGTCTTTGCCCCGATCGCCAACATCTGGATCCTCAAGATCTTTATCGACTTCTTGGGCATGAACGGCTTTATGTACACCCTGCCTTGGACCGTCCCCGGCCCCATCGGCACCATCATGGGCCTGGGCTTCCAGCCGCTCGCCTTTGTGATGCTCGCCCTTATCCTGGTCGTCGACTTCGTTCTGTACTATCCGTTCTTCCGTGCCTATGACGCCCAGAAGTGCGCCGAGGAGGCCGAGATTTCCGAGGAGGAGCTCGCCGCCAAGAACGCCGAGAAGGCCGCTAAGCTCAACGATGCCTTCCAGGGCAAGGCTGACGCCAAGAGCGTTGCCGCCGGCGCTGCTGCCGAGGCCGTGAAGGTCGACTCCCCCGCCGCTTCTGCAGCATCCGCTGCCGAGGCAACGACCGCCAGCGACCTCAACGGCAAGCGCGTGCTCGTGCTCTGCCAGGGCGGCGGAACCTCGGGCCTGCTCGCCAACGCGCTGGCCAAGGCTGCCAAGGAGCGCGGCATCAATCTTGAAACCGCTGCTGAGGCCTATGGCAACCACGTTGACATGCTCCCCGACTTTGACCTGGTCGTCCTGGCCCCGCAGGCCGCCAGCTACCTGGCCGACCTGCAGAAGGACTGCGAGCGCGTGGGCAACAAGTGCGTCGCCTGCCGTGGTAAGCAGTACATCGAGCTCTCCCAGAACGGCGATAAGTCTCTCGCCTTCGTAAGCGAGCAACTTTCGAAGTAAGTAACGCCCAAGGCCAGCCGACCATCCAAGACCGGCTGGCCCTTCGATTTAGACGATTGGATCATCATGTCCGTTAACCCTGCTAGCGTCACCAACCCGCCTGCGCAGTTTCCCGAGGACTTTGTCTTTGGCGGTGCTACCGCTGCCTACCAGGTAGAGGGTGAGACCCGCACTCACGGTAAGGGCAAGGTTGCCTGGGACGACTTCCTGGAGGCCCAGGGGCGCTTTTCCCCCGATCCCGCTTCGGACTTCTACAACCAGTACCCCGTCGACTTGGAGCTGTGCGAGGAGTTCGGTATCAACGGCATCCGCCTCTCCATCGCCTGGAGCCGCATCTTCCCCAACGGTACCGGCGAAATCAACCCCGAGGGTGTCCAGTTCTACCACGATCTCTTCGCCGAGTGCCACAAGCACCATGTTGAGCCGTTTGTCACGCTGCATCACTTTGACACGCCGCTGCCCCTCTTTGAGAAGGGCGATTTCCTCAACCGCGAGACCATCGACGCCTTTGTGGACTTTGCCACCTTCTGCTTTAAGGAGTACGCCGACCAGGTGACCTACTGGTTCACCTTTAACGAGATCTGGGCCGACGCCTCCAACACCTACATCGAGGGCACCTTCCCCGGTGGCGTCAAAGCTCATCTGGCCGAGGCCTTCCAGTGCGAGCACAACATGATGCTCGCCCACGCCAAGGCCGTGCTGGCTTTCCACAACGGCGGTTTTAAGGGCAAAATCGGCGTCATCCAGTCGCTGGAGTTCAAGTATCCGCTCAACGAGAACGACCCCGCCGACATCAAGGCCGCCAACAACGAGCACGTGCTGCAGAACCAGTTCTTGCTCGACGCCACCTTCCGCGGCGACTACGCGCCCGACACCCTCGAGTGCGCCAACCGCTTGGCGGCCATCTCGGGCGGCACCATCGAGATCCTGGACGAGGATCTCGAGATCATGCGCGAGGCCGCGCTCTACAACGACTACCTGGGCGTTAACAACTACCAGTGCCGCTTCTTGAAGGCTTATGACGGCGAGAACGACCTGCACCACAACGGTACGGGCGAGAAGGGCACCGGCCGCTGGCGCGTTAAGGGCATTGGCGAGCATGTGGACAAGCCTGGCATCCCCACCACCGACTGGGACTGGATCATCTATCCCGAGGGCCTGTTCGATCTGCTCGTCTACATTAAGCAGCGCTACCCCAACTACAAGCAAATCTTCATCACCGAGAACGGCATGGGCTACAAGGACCCCTACAAGGACGGTTTTGTGGACGACCAGCCGCGCATCGACTACATCGAGCAGCACCTGCGCTGGTTGCTCAAAGCCATGGAGGTGGGCGTCAACGTGGGTGGCTACTTCCTGTGGAGCCTGCAGGATCAGTTCTCCTGGACCAATGGTTACAACAAGCGTTACGGCTTCTTCTACGTAGACTTTGAAACCCAGAAGCGCACGCCCAAGGCAAGCGCCTACTGGTACAAGCACGTGGCGGAGACTCGTCGTCTGGACTAATGGCCTGCGGTTAGCGTCTGGCGGAATTGCCCCGCTCACATAACCTGTCCCCATTTCTCAGCCGGGGGCGGCACGTCACACGGCGCGCCGCCCCCGGCCTTTTTGTGCAGGTCGGAAGCCGTTTGTCTCAATCTGTAACATCTAGCCGAGTTTTTTGGTCCTAGCTGTTACAGATCGAGACAAACAGAACGCCCGAGCAGAAATATCTCAATCTGTAACATCTAGCTGGTTATTTCACCCTTAACTGTTACAGATCGAGACAAATGGAATAGGCGGGGCAGAATTGTCTAAATCCGTAACACTAAAACCGGTTTTGGACGTCTGGTTGTTACAGATTGAGATGAACGAGCCGAGCACGTCTACGCCCGCAGGTCTTTCACGCTGGAACGCTCGACCAACACGCCCGAGACGAGCGTACGGCTTCTGGAGCTCGGGGCTTCCAGACCTGCGACGACCTCGTTAAGCGCACGGATGCCCAGCTCGCGGTGGCGAAACTTCACCGACGTCAGAATCGAGTTGGGAATCGTCTTGTAGAGCTCATCGTCGAAGCCGATCACGGACACGTCGTCGGGCACACTGAGCCCTTTGTCACGTAGAGCCATCATCACGCCGTTTGCCATGCAGTCGTTAGCAGCGAGGACCGCCGTGCAATCGGGCTTATCGGCAAGCACAAGGCCCGCGGCATAGCCACTATCCGCATTCCAATCGCCTTGCAGAGGCTCGGGCGGCTCAATGCCACGTGCCTCGAGTGCCGCACGCCAACCTTTCATACGGCACTGGCTCGACAGCGACTCTTTCTTACCAGAGACGAAGTACACGTTCTTGTGCCCGCGATTTAAGAAGCACTCGCACGCCATGCGCGCGCCGCCCTCTTGGTCGTCACTGACGGTTGAGCAGGTAGGATGTTCCATCGGCGTGATAATCACCGTCTTGAGGTCCTTCGGTGCCTCAAAGGTATCAAAGTCATCGACCATCTGGCGCAGGTTGAAGATCATGCCATCAACAGGCAGCTGCGACATCCTGCGCGCCGCTTCGGCAAGGGTCATCTTCTCCCCCGCGCGCTTCTTAATCATCGTGAGCGCAAAGCCGCGTTCTTCGGCGGCATCGGCGATACCGTCAATCATGTCCACGGCGCCGCCCGACAAGTGGAACATCACCACGCCGATGCACCCGTAACGGCCCAACTTGAGTGAACGCGCGGCAAAGTTGGCTCGAAACCCGAGCGCCTCCATTGCCGAATGGACCTTATCGCGTGTCGACTCTCGCACGCTATCGGGCTCGTTGATCACGCGCGACACCGTCTTGAGAGAAACGCCCGCGGCAACTGCCACATCATTCATTGAGACATTTTTCTTGTCCATCGTTGCCACTACTTCTCCAGTCGGTTTTACATCGCTTGTTTTTTGCGTTCTAGCATACACTACCTGCCCGACTGACAAATCAGCCGTTTATCGGACAATATCGACCGTTCACCCGTAAATCCTTGTTGCTCTTCCAAAAATGTCTTACGTTGTCATTAACGAAATGACAACGTTGTCATTTCGCAATGCCTTCCTTAAGCAGGAAGGTTTCCGGGCAGTCCTGACCATCCATCGACGACCAGTTCCATCCACATGCGTCGCGCATTAAGTAGCAAAGGAGCTCTATGGACGCCATCGTAAAGATGCTCGAAAAGCATCAACCGTTCTTTGAGAAGATCTCGAGGAACGTCTACCTCCAGGCCATTAAGGACGGATTCCTTGGGTGCATGCCCATCGTCCTCACCTCTTCGATCTTCCTGCTGATCGCCACCCTTCCCGGCGTAGTCGGCATCACGCTGCCCCAGCCGCTTATCGACTGGTGCAACAAGCTGTACAACTTCACCATGGGCGTTATGGGCATCATGGTTGCTGGCACCACTGCCAAGAACTTCACGGCTTCCATGAACCGTCGCATGCCCGCCGGCAAAGTGCTCAACGACGGTTCCACCATGGTGGCCGCCCAGTGCAGCATGCTGCTGCTCGCCGTTACGCAGTTCACCACCAAGTTCAACGGCTCCGAACTTTCGGTCTTCGATTGCACCAGCATGGGCACGCGCGGTCTGTTCTCGGCCTATATCGCCGCGTTCATCACCGTGTGGGTCTACAAATTCTGCGTCTCGCGCGATCTGACCATTAAGCTGCCCAAGGAGGTCCCGGGCGCCATCGCTCAGAACTTCCGCGACATTATCCCCTTTGGCGGCGCCGTCATCATCTGCGGCATCATCGATGTCGTCGTGCGCAACCTCATGGGCGTTCCGTTCTCCGAGCTGCTTATCAAACTGCTCTCCCCGCTCTTTACCGCTGCAGAAACCTATCCTGGCCTTATCCTTATCCAGGCAGCCACCGCGTTCTTCTGGTTCATCGGCGTCCACGGCCCCTCGATCGTCCAGCCGGGCATCGACCCCATCCGTCTTGCCAACCAGGCCGAGAACCTGCAGGTTCTGCTGGCAGGCGGCCACCCCGCCCACTCCCTCACCTTTAACATGTCGCTCGTGGGTGAGTTCGGCGGCACCGGCGCCACGTTCATCGTGCCGCTTCTGCTGATTCTCTTCATGAAGTCCAAGCAGCTCAAAGCCGTCGGTAAGGCCTCGATTGTCCCTGTTGCCTTCGCCGTCAACGAACCGCTGCTCTTTGGCGCGCCGATGATCCTTAACCCCTACATGCTCATCCCCTTTGTTGCCGCCGGCTGCGTCAACGTGAGTGTTGCCAAGTTCTTTATCGACAATGTGGGTATGAACGGCTTCTCCTTCGTGGTGCCTTGGGCTACCCCTGCCCCCATCGGCATCTTCATCACCACGAACTTCCAGCTTATCGCCCTGGTATTTGTCGCGATCATCATCTTGCTGGACGCCATCATCTACCTGCCGTTCTTGAAGGCATACGATAAGCTGCTCTGCGACCAGGAGGCCGAGCGCGCCGCCGAGCTGGGACTCGAGTCCGATGGTGCCGCTTCCGTCGCCGCCAACGCCTCTACGCCCGCTGTCGAGCAGGCCACCGCTTCCGTCGAGACGACCGTTGCCGCCGCCGACAGCAAGCCTGTCGCCGATCAGCCCGAGCCCGCTGCCGATGCATCCGCCAAGAAGGATGTCGATGGCCTGAAGGTCCTCGTCCTGTGCGCCGGCGCCGGCACCTCTGCCATGCTTGCCAACGCCATCAAGGAAGGTGCCGCACAGACCGGAGAGAACATCGCTTCCTCCGCAGGCGCCTATGGCCAGCACACTGCCATCATGGATCAGTACGACGTCATCGTGCTCGCTCCGCAGGTTCGTAGCTACTACAACGACATGAAGGCCGACACCGATCGTCTGGGCATTAAGCTGCTCGCCCCGCGCGGTAAGGAATATATCGACCTTACTCGCGACCCCGCTGGCGCCATCAAGTGGCTCCGCGAGAACCTCGACTAGTTCCTCCCTCTGTTGGTGCCCGGATCCCCAGTTCGGGCACCTCTCCCTATTCGTATCCCACAGAAAGGATGACTCATGACCAACCCCATGCAGTTCCCCGACGGCTTTGTGTTTGGCGGCGCCACCGCCGCTTACCAGGTTGAGGGCGAGACCCGCACGCACGGCAAGGGCAAAGTGCCCTGGGACGATTTCCTGGCTGCTCAGGGTCGCTTCTCCCCCGACCCCGCAAGCGACTTCTACAACAAATATCCGGTCGATATCGACTTGTGCCAGCGCTTCGGCATTAACGGCATTCGCGTCTCCATCGCTTGGAGCCGCATCTTCCCCAGTGGCACCGGCGAGATTAACCCCGAGGGTGTCGCTTTCTATCACGAGCTTTTCGCCACCTGCAACAAAGCTGGCGTTATCCCCTATGTCACGCTCGATCACTTCGATACGCCCGAGGCCTTTTACCAGAACGGCGGCGAGGGTTTCCTGACGCGCACGACCATCGACGCCTTCGTCGAGTACGCCAAGTTCTGCTTTGCCGAGTTCACCGAGGTCAAGCACTGGTTTACCTTTAACGAGATTCCCGCAACCGCCGAGGGCAGCTTTATCGTCGGCAACTGGCCGCACGGCGAGAAGTACCGCCTGGACAAGGCCTTCCAGCTCATGCACAACATGATGGTGGCCCACGCCAAGGCTGTCGTCGCCTTCCATGAGGGCGGCTTTGAGGGCGAGATCGGCATTGTCCAGAACCTGGAGCCCAAGTATCCCCTCGATCCCAACAGCGCTGCCGACTGCGAGGCGGCTCGTATGGCCGACGTCATCAACAACCGCTGGGTACTCGACGCCACCTTCCGCGGCCACTATGCAGCCGACACCATGGAGGCCGCGACCAAGCTGGCCCATATCGCCGGCGGCGAGCTCGACGTCCGCGACGAGGACATCGTCGCGCTGACCGCTGCGCTCCCCTACAACGATTGCCTGGGCGTCAACACCTACAAGTGCCAGTTCCTGCGTGCCGCCGAGGGCGAAAACGACATCAACCACAATGGCACCGGCGACAAGGGCTCCTCGCGCTGGTTCCTCAAGGGCGTGGGCGAGTCATGCGTACGCGAAGGCGTACCCACCACCGACTGGGATTGGATCATCTATCCCGAGGGCCTCTACGACCTGCTGCTCCGCATTAAGAACGATTACCCCAACTACAAGAAGATCTACATCACCGAGAACGGCATGGGCTATAAGGACGACTTTGAGAACGGCTTTATCGACGACGCCCCTCGCATCGACTATATGCGCCAGCATCTCGCGTGGATCCTCAAGGCAATCGACGGCGGCGTGAACGTCGACGGCTACTTTGTGTGGTCGCTGCAGGACCAGTTCTCCTGGACCAACGGCTATAACAAACGTTACGGCCTGTTCTACATCGACTTTGAGACCCAGAAGCGCTATCCCAAGGCCAGCGCGTACTGGTACAAGAACGTCGCGGAGACCGGCCTGCTCATGGCCTAGTTTCCGCCGCATACTCCCTGTCGGCCGCATACGAATCCCAAACCGGTTCGCATGCGGCCTTTTTGTTTTGGCTCGGCCCGAGCAGACCGTTTGTCTCGATCTGTAACATCTAGCAGGGGTTTTCGGTCCTACCTGTTACAGATCGAGACAAACGAGCGGCCCGAACTTGAAGATCTCGATCTGTAACACGTAACCGAGTATTCTGGCCCTACCTGTTACAGATCGAGACAAACGGGTAGCCCGAAGCAGAATATCTCGATCTGTAACATCTAACCCGGTTTTCTACTCCCAACTATTACAGATTGAGATAATTCGACGACGCCGACGTTTTAATATACCGTGGTACAATTGTGTCCCAACGCAAAGGAGGTACCCATGTCAGCTTGTGTGCCCGTCCGAGATATGAAGGACACTGCTGCATTCACCACGCTTGTTGAGTCTGAGCGCGACGTCACCGTAACTAAGAACGGCTACGAGGCCATGCACTGCATCAGCAGCGACCAGTATCGCCTCATGCAAGAAGAAATCGCCAAGGCAAAACTGCTGTCTCGCATGATGATGGCAGAAGACGAAATATCGCAAGGCGACTACAGCGACTACGAATCCTTCGCGGCTTCGATACGAGACAAATATGACCTATAACGTCGTAATCCTCAAAAGCGCGCGATATGAGTACGAGAGTATTGTCGGATACCTTGCTCAAATCCTCAAGAATCCGCGTGCAGCAGGCAATTTTGTCGCTGAGTTTGAATATCAGCTTGACCTGCTTCGCGAGCAGCCGCTTTTACGTCCCCTCTCGCACATGCAAGAGCTGGCGGCACGCAATTACCGATCGTTTCCCGTCAACAACTACGTGTGTCTATACAAGTTTGAGCACGAAACAATCTATATCGCCCACATCTTTCACCAGTCACAGGACTACGCCCGCCTGGTCTAGCCCGCAGCGCTCGCTAGCAGATGACCTGCGTGTGTTCCTCGATGGCGGCACGATTCTCGGCGGCGATACCCGGTTCGCACACCACGGCATCCAGGCTGTCCAAGCGACAGAAGGTGTAGAAGTCGCGCTTGCCGATCTTGCTGGAATCGGCGATCAGATAGCGTGAGTCGGCCTTGCTAAAGGCGAGCTGCTGGATACGGCCCTCGTCCATGTTGGACGTAGATACGTCGCTATCCAGAATGCCGTTGGCGCCGATAAACGCCGCGTCGATGCCCAGCGCACGCAGGGTATCCTCGGCCGTTGGCCCCACAAAAGCGGCGGTGCGGCGACGGTACATACCGCCCACGAGGCACAGGTCGCAGTCTTCGCGCGCCTCAAGCAAGTTAAACACCGAAAGCGAATTGGTCACGATGCGCAGGCGAAACGCCGGCAGCATCGAGGCCATCTGCTCAACCGTGGTGCCCGTACCCAAAAAGATGGTCGAGCCCTCCTCGATGAGCTCAACGGCGCGGCGCGCGATCTGCAGCTTTTCCTCGGCATGCTTAGTGCGCTTTTCGCTGTGCGAATACTCATGGCGCAACATAGCGTGGGGACGTCCCTGTGCACTACGGGCGCCGCCGTGCACGCGCTCGATCTCGCCCAGGCTCGCAAGTTCCTCAAGGTCGCGGCGAATCGTCATATCCGAAACGCCCAGCGCATCCGAAATCTCCTTGACCGAGACCGTGCCCTGCTCTTCGAGCAGCTGACGAACCTTATCCTGTCGCTCTGCCTTAATCACGATGAATCCTCGCCGTTCTTTGCGCGCATATCATTCAAACAGTAATGAACAAATTGTATCAGACTCGTGCGGGTCAAAAATGAACACCCGCACAGCTCCAATCATCACTTTTTTGAGAAAAATACCCCCTGCTTTAGTGGGGTGTAGTGATAATCTCGCCTGTTCGCGCTACAGTTTGTCCGAAATACCTCGATGTTAGGAACCAAATGATCACTTCCGAGCTTTTCGGCACCGCGCCGTGCGGCACCTCCGTTCATCGTTACGCCCTCAACGGGCCCGAGATCTGCGTTCGCATTATGGACTATGGCGCCACCGTGCTGGGTATCGATGTGCCCGATATTCCCGGCAACGTGCGCGATGTTGTGCTGGGCTTCGATAAGCTCGAGGATTACTTTGACAACCCCGCCTGCTTTGGCGCGACCATCGGCCCCGTGGCAAACCGCACCGCGGGCGCCACGATCACCATCGACGGCACGGACTGGCATATGCCCGCCAACGAGGGCGCCAACAACCTACACAGCGATCTTGAGCACGGCCTGCATAAACGCGTGTGGGATGTTGAGCTCGACGAGGTCCATAACGCCGTGCGCATGACCACCTCGCTTGAGGATGGTGAGCTGGGCCTGCCCGGCAACCGCACCTTTACGGCCGTGTTTACCGTTACACGCACCGGTGTCTTCCGTATCGAGTATGGTTGCGAGAGCGACCGTGCCACCTACGTGTCCATGACCAACCACACGTACTTTAACCTTGCCGGCCATAACGCCGGCATGGACTGCGAACATTTCTTTGTCGCCAACGCCGCCCACTACCTGCCCATTAACGAGCAGAATATCCCCACCGGCGAAATCGCTCCGGTCGAGGGAACACCGTTTGACTTTCGCGAGCTGCGCCCCGTCGCACCCGGCATGGAGGCCGACGACCCGCAGATTAAGCAGGCCCGTGGCTACGATCACTGCCTGTGCATCGATGGCTATCAGTACGGCCGCAACCTGCGTCGCGCCCTACATGTCGAGGAGATGTGGACCGGTCGTGAGCTGGACTACTACACCACCGCCCCGGGCGTGCAACTCTACACCGGCAACTGGCTGGGCGACGAGCACGCCAAGGACGATGCCAACTATGGCTGGGGCGCCGGCTTTGCCCTCGAGGCCGAGATGTACCCCGACACGCCGCACCAGCCGCTGTTCCCGCAGGGCATTGTGGGTCCGGGTCACCCCTACAGCAATATGATCGAATACCACTTTATGAGGCACTAGGCCCACAACGCGACATCTCGCACAGCAACGCCCGCCGGCACCACCGCCGACGGGCGCTGCTTCATGCCTAAATCCTTCTTTTCGATGCCACCGAATTGGTGACATAACAAAACTATGCCGAATTACTACGATGAACCCACTATGTCCGACCACGCGCTGGTTTATAAAAAATTAGCAACTCGTCTACCTGCGGTTTTATTCTCTGCAAATTTGGCATGCTCGGCGATAAGCAATTCATCGTAGTAAACCGGCATAGTTTTGGCGGACAGCGCCACACAGATCCCCTACGAAGGCAAAATGATCCGTTTTCCTCCGTCCCCAAGGGATCAGTTGAACAGATTGCCGATGGGGTCGGGGGCGGAACTGGGGAGATAGCGGATTTCTAGTTCTATGCCGAGCTTTTGCAGCTCTCTGAGAACAGCGACGTCTGTGTCGTCTACGGCAACTGCGGGCGTTGCGGGACGCTTGCCCTCCCCTGCCTGCATATGACCAATGCTGATCTTGGTGATCGGCACACCGCCCTTAACCAGCGCGAGCGCATCGGAGGGTGAGGCCACCATGATCAGAATCAATTGGCGAGGCGTTGCGGTATGAATGACGTCGATGGTCCTTTGCACCGAGAAAAACCGCGTCCAAACGCCTTCTGGCGCCGCCACCCTCATGGGTGCCCATTGGCGCGAATCTGCCGCGATCTCATCGTTGACGATTAGGACAAGGTTGGAACCCACGGCTTCGTTCCACAGCTCAACGTCTTGTCCGTAAATGAAACGGTCGTCGATGCGTGCGAGAAGAATCTTGGGTTGAGTCATCGCTGCCCCATTCTGTTTGAGACCCGTAAGAGCAAGACATCGCGTCTCCAATATTAGTGCATTTAAAGTGAGAAAAGCCGTCAGAACACTTGCGCGGATTTGCGATGTCCCGTATCATAGACAGCCGTTGACGCCTCAGTTGCGTCACCACATGGCCGCCAGCGTAGCTCAGTTGGTAGAGCACCGCTCTCGTAAAGCGGGGGTCACCGGTTCGAGCCCGGTCGCTGGCTCCATTGCACAAGATAGCCGCCTTCGGGCGGCTTTTTTGTTGCTGATTTCGGGCGCGCCTCCGCCAATCCAAGCACAACGCCGCCGGAAACTCTCCTACTCAACAAAAGCCCCGCCAACCGCAATCCCCAAAGGAACCGCGTTCAGCGGGGCCCAAGCGAGCTCCCCCAAGGGATAACGCTCGCAACACGAACAGCTCAGCCGAGCAGCGCGCTACTCCTCCCAGTAAGCATCTGCAAGCAGCTTAAAGCAAATCTTCTTGACCGGCTGTGCGCCATCGCCCGGGAACTCGAGCGTGGGCATGTGGGGCTCGCCGGCAACGAACAGCGCGAATTTGTCGTCGGCAAGATCGCCGGCGATCGAGGCGTCGGAATCGACCAGATCATAGTCGTCCTTCTCGTCAAACTCCTGGACCAGCGTCAGGCTGCCCGTAGCGACCTTAAAGGCCTCGCGACCCTCGACGTCGATCTGCAGGTCGTGATAGCGCTGATGCGTCTCATAGTGAGCCTCAGCCTCGGGACGCGTCGTGGGAGACATGACGTTCGCAAAGACCTTCTCACCCAAAATCGGATGGCTGCCGACCTCGAGCTGTGCCGGGTCGTTCTCCTCGAGCCAGTCGATCAGCACGTCGAGGCCCTTGAGCATTCCGCGGTATTCCTCGATATCGCCCAATGCACCGTAAATCATCTAAATCCCCTCTCGGATCGTTTATTTGGCAGCTACTCGGTAAATGCATTACCGACGCTGTTGCCACCCACATACGTCTCGACCAGGGTAAGGTCGGGATTGAACACGACAGCATCGGCGTCGCGCCCCGGCATAATGCTACCGCACTTGCCGTCAACTCTAACCACAAGCAAGCAACCGATGCCGGGGGCGGCGCACAAGCTCCTACAGCTCGGTCACGACAACGCCGTTGTAAACCTCGTCCCAACGATCCATAACCAAGTGGCCAGTCATGGGATCCATGGCATTGAGCTTGCCGCAGGTGTTGGCGGTACGCAGCACCGTCTCGTCATCCGCGCCAGCAGCAATCGCATGCGCGAAGCCGGCAATGGTCGAATCGCCAGAGCCCGTAGCGTTAACGGCGGGGATATCGGGGGTCTTGGCGCGGAATGCACGGCCATTATGGAAGCCCACGGAGCCGGCAGCGCCCATGGACACGACGACCCAGGGGATATCGGAGAAGCGGGCATCAGAGGCGAGCGCGGCGCGGAGCTCGTCCACATCGTCGGTGGTAAAGCTCGTGCCCAGAAGGCCGTTAATCTCGGTCAGGTTAGGCTTGACCAGCTCGGGCTTAATTTCGGACTTAAGGGCGGCCTCGAGCGAAGCACCCGAGGTATCGAGCAGCACCTTGGCGCCGGCGTTCTCGGCAATACCCGTGATCTTGGCGTAGTAGCCTGCCTCGACACCACGGGGCAGCGAACCCGAGATGGTAACGACAGCGGCCTTGCTCGCAAGCTCGGCGAACTTGGCGGTAAAGGCATCGAGCTCCTCGGGGGCAATCGTCGGGCCGCTCTCGAGTAGCTCGGTCTGGTTGCCGGCGTGGAGGATGTTAAGGCAAATGCGAGTCTCGCCCTTGATGGGTACAAAATCATTCTTAATGCAGTTGGCATCCATGAGCTCGGCCATGTAGGCGCCCATGTGGCCGCCGAGTAGACCGGTTGCCACAACGTCGTCGCCCAGCTGACCCAGTACACGGGCCACGTTGAGACCCTTGCCGCCGGCGGTCTTTTCGGGCGTCACACGGTTAACGTCGTCGATAATGAGCTCATCGAGCTGATAGCGTGTATCGACGGACGGGTTCATCGTAACGGTGAGGATCATTTTTAGCTCCTTATCTCGCAGGCTCCTTGTGCCTCGCGATACGAGTCGACAAAACGGAATTACAGAATCTCAATCGTGAACGAGCGAACGACGGTCTCCTTGGGCTTGGCGACAAGGCAGCCACGCTTATGCTCAAGCACGTCGTCCTCATCGGAGCAGGTCGAAAGGCCGCCCCAAGGCTCAACTGCCACAAAATCACCCTCGGGCTTGCTCCACACAATGAGATATGGGAAGCCCTCAAAGCTCAGGCGGACGCCCTTGTCCTCGCCCTTTTTGGAAAGCGTGACCTGGCGGCTCTCGAGCACGTCAAAGATGGTCTCCGCAAAATCGAAGAGCTCGTGCGACAGGGGCAGCGTCTTTCCCACCATGGGGTTCTTGGAGCGCTTGTCCACGTCAATCAAGCCAGTCGAAGGGACAGCGGTGCAAAGCTCTGCAGCCTCTTCTTTCTCAAAGCGCAACTCGTAGTCCGTATAGGCCTCGCCCTCATCGAGCGGGCACCTAAAGCCGGGATGCCCACCGATAAAGAACGGCATGTCCTCGGTGCCCTCGTTGGTAACCTCATAGGAGACACGCACGGCGGCGTCCTCGAGCGTATAGCGGGCGACGAGCCTAAACGGATACGGATAATCGCTCAGCAGCGCGGCGTTATCCTCCGAAGCCAGGCACATAGCCAACTCGTTCTCGCCTTGGCTCAGCAGCTTCCATTCCTGCTTGCGCGCAAAGCCGTGGCGAGCGAGCTTTACATGATGCCCGGCAAACGTCATGGCGCTGTTGTCGCGCAAGCCTCCGCAAATCGGGAAGCAAATCGGTGCCTGGCCGGACCACACGGCGGGATCACCCTGCCACAGGTACTCGCGACCTCCAGCCTCAATCGAGGTAAACGAGCCGCCGGCCGTGGAGACCTTGATAGAAATCGAATCGTTGGAGAGAGCGTATTCCATTGTCCATCCTTTCGAACAACTGCTTTTTGCTCGCAAGAACCCGTCTCGACCCTGACCAAAGGACAAACCCGCACGTTCATCGATGCGTCCGGTATCCCAGCCATGCAACGGGGTACCATACAGACATTGATGCAATTACAGCTGAAAGGCCTTCTTATGCGAACCATCATCCTTTATGCCTCACGCCACCACGGCAATACGAAAAAGCTCGTGGACGCCATCGTCGAGGCGCACCCCGAAATCGATACCCTCGACGTGAAGTCACTCGGTAAAAACGAGTACCCCGACCTGCACGAATACCATCTGATCGGCGTCGCCACGGGCATCTATTACTCCGAGATCGACAAGGACATGGCACGCGTGCTCACGAACGTGCTGCAGCCGCAGGACAAGGTATTTGGCCTTATGACCTACGGTGGCAAAAACAAGTGGTACGGCAAGGATATCGATGGCATCTGCCGCATGAGGCAGGCCATCTTTATGGGCGTCTACGGCTGCCCCGGCTTTGATACGTGGGGGCCGTTCAAACTCACCGGCGGTGTCCAAAAGGGGCACCCGAACGCTGAGGAAATTAAGGGCGCCGTCGACTTCTTCGACAAGATCGAAGACGAGTATGGCGACATCATCGTCGAAGAGTATGCCAAGCGCGAGAAGCGTCTAGCCTACGAAAAGGAGCATCCTGCAGGAGGCCTGGTGGCCGGCGTTAAGCGCACGGCAAAGAAGATCGCTAACAAGCTGTAACTGTAAAGGTGCTTTTGAGCGTTTAACCCATACGGCGGGTCCGAGCAGATTCGGGCCCGCCGTCTTTTTCTATCGTTACTCGGTAAAGGCGTTGCCGACGCTCTGGCCGCCAACATACGTCTCGACGAGGGTGAGCTCGTGGTCGAACACGACAAAGTCGGCGTCGCGACCCGGCATGATGCTGCCGCACTTGTCCTCGATGTGCGCGGAGCGTGCCGGCACCTCGGTTGCCATGCGAATGGCGATATCGGCGCTGGCGATGCCCCAGTCGACGATGTTCTTGACACCCTGGGCAAGCGTGAGCACCGAGCCGGCAATGCTCTTGCCGTCGGCGAGCCAGCACAGGTTGTCCTTCATGATGACGTCCATGCCGCCGCTGGTGTAGCTGCCCTCGGGCATGCCGCCGCAGCCCAGGCAGTCGGTGATGAGTACCGTATGCTGCCAGCCCTTGGCCTGCAGCAGCGCCTTGATGGCGGCAGGGTTTACGTGCTTGCCGTCACAGATGATCTCGGCGTAGGTCTCGGGCGTGGACATGGCAGCACCCACAACACCGGGCTCACGGTGATGCAGCCCGCGCTGGCCGTTATAGGTATGCGTAAAGCAGCTGGCACCGGCGTTGATGGCGGCGATGCACTCATCGTAGGTGGCGTCGGAGTGACCGATGCTGGTCACCACGCCCTTGGCGTTCAGAGCAGCCGCATAAGCAGCGGCACCGTCGCGCTCGGCAGCCATGGCGCTCTTAACGATGCGACCGCCGGCAGCCTCCTGCCACTGATCGAAGACCTCCTCGGAGGGATCGATAAGATAAGCGGGGTTCTGCGCGCCCACGTGCTTCATGGTAAAGAAGGGGCCCTCCAGGTAGATGCCCTGAATGCGAGCACCGCAGAAGTCGGGGCCGCGACCCTCGTCAGCCTGGGCGATGGCGGCGCAGGCGTCCTTGATCTGCTCGACGCCATCGGTGAACGTCGTGGGCAGCCAGCTGGTGGTACCGCGACGGGCAAGCTCGGTCGAGCTGATATCGATGCCCTCGGGATCGTTATCGGTAGTTGAGTGGTTGTAGAAGCCATGGATGTGGGTATCGACCATACCCGGTGCGATCCACGATCCCGTGTAGTCCTTAATCTCGCAAGAGGGCTCGTCGGCCTGCCAGGCGCCAAAGACGCCATCCTCGACCATAAGATAGCCGCCCAGTTGCGGGCCTGCCGGCAAGAAGAACTTGTCAGCCTTAATTGCGTACGTGCTCATATGCACTCCTTGCTTCTAAAGCAGTTGACTGTGGTGATGCTTATACCCAGCTCAGGTAAAACAAAAAGCGCCCGCCCGCCGTTATGAGCGGACGGGCGCCCTTACAGGGGGACGCGATTAAGCGGTGAAGGGGTGAATCGTCACGCCCTTAACCACGCGGTTGACCGTGCCGGTGGGGCTCGGCGTATCGGGCGTGTTGCCCACGCGCACGGAGTTGAGCAGGCTGATAGCCTGGGCAAACATCACGAACGGCAGAGCAAGGTAGCCCTCGGGAAGCGCCTCGTAGCCCTTAAAGGTGAAGGACTCACCCTCATAGACGGTGGCACCTTCCTGCTGAACGGCGACGGTCTGCTGAGCGATCTTGTCGCCACCGATCTCGTTGAGGATGTCGATGTCGTACTGACGGGTGTAGGCGTCGTTGTTGACGAACACGAAGACGAGCGTCTTATCGTCGACGAAGGACTTAGGTCCGTGACGATAGCCCATGGAGGTGTCGTAGGAAGTAGCGACCAGACCGTGAGCGAGCTCGAGGATCTTGAGCTGGCTCTCCTGGGCAAGGCCACCGAAGGAGCCAGAACCCAAGTAGGTCACGCGGTTGAAGTCGCCAGCGAGGTAATCGGCAACCTCGGACTCGCGAGCGATAACCTCCTCGCCCATCTTGGCGATGGTCTCGACCCACTCGGCCTTCTGCTCGTCAGAGGCAGTGTCGAAAATAAGGGTGGAGAGCAGGGTCATGCAGGAATAAGAACCGGTCATGGCGAAGCCCTTGTCGTTGGCGCGCGGAATGAGCAGCGTCAGCGCATTGGGATCATCGGCAGACTCGACGGCGAGCTTGCCCTCGGGAGCGCAGGTGATGTTGAGGAACTTGACGTTGTGGACGAGCTCCTTGGCAACGGCAACGGCGGCAAGGCTCTCGGGGCTGTTGCCAGAGCGGGCAAAGGAAACCACGAGCGTGGGATCCTCGACGCGCAGGAAGTCGCGCGGGGCGCTCACGATGTCGGTCGTGGCGATGGGCTTAAAGTCGTAGAGATCAGTGTTGCCAGCGTGACGCAGGTACGGGGCGCAGGTATCGCCAACGTAGTCGGACGTACCGGCACCGGTGAAGACAACGGACAGACGGCCCTCGCCCATAGCACGAGCCTCGGCCAGGAAGGCCTCGATGGCCTCCTTGTTCTCGCGATAGATGTTGAGCGTATCACGCCAAAGCTCGGGCTGCTGAGCAATCTCGGCCGTGGTGATCTGGGCGCCGAGCTCGGTGAGCTCCTCGACACTCTTCTCGAACATTTCTAATACCTCTCTCTAGAAGTAATCCTCTGACGTGCAATTATACACTTCGGTTGGTTATCTGGTAGTAACCAGTTAAATGCAAAGAATCACCATATGGAAACGATGCGGACACTAGTTGCTACGCTGGTGGTAAACCTTGTATTTAAACTGATCGGCACGAGCAACCGAGAGTGTATACTCCACAACCTCGTTTGACTCGTTATACGTAGTCCTGACCAAATCGAGCACAGGCGAGCCCTCGACAATTCCCAAAAGGTGGGCATCGGTGGGACGGGCTATACTCGCATAGAACTCCTCTTCGGCCACGCGTATTTTTTGCTTAAAGTCTTGCTCAATCACATCGTAAAGCGGCTTACGCTCCAGCAGCGGTCGCTTTAGGGACAGAAATTGACGAACCGGTAGATAGCTACGTTCGACCATCATGGGCATGTTGTCGGCAGAACGAAGGCGCTTGAGCTTAAAAATGCGATCACCGATACGTAATCCCATATGTTCGGCCAGATTCTTATCGGCCTCCATCTCGCAAAAATCGAGAATCGTGGTCTCGGGGTCGCGACCCATCGCGCGCATCTGCTCGGTAAAGCTGTAGGACTGCATAAGATTGGTTGCCTTTGCCGAACGGTCGGTCACAAAGGTACCGCGACCGTGCTGCCGAACCACCAGTCCTAAACGCTCCAGTTCCTGCAGAGCCAGGCGTACCGTAGTGCGCGAGAGACCATAGCGCTCCGAAAGTTCGCGCTCGGAAGGAATCATGTCACCGGCGCGATATTCATGGTCAATCTTTTCGGTCAGAATATCGACCAGCTGATCGTACAGCGGTTGCTTGCGCGCTCCGATCGCCATCCTATCCTCCCTTTTGCTCAAACTAGGCTACTACCTTGGGTGTTTAGCATTATCTGTCCGCCACACCCGAATCATCAAGAAAACAAAAGCCGCGCGCTCTTTCGAGCACGCGGCTTTTAACATACACATGGCTTAAGGGGTCGGGGTGTGAGCCGCGTAGGGACACACCCCTCAAGCTAGAGCCTTACCAGATGCTCGGCCAGAGACCAAGCGGGCCAGCGCCCAGGATGCCCAGGACGAAGAGCAGCAGAATGCCCTTGGTCGGAGTCCAGCTGTGCTTAGCGAACATGTAGTAAAGCAGCAGCGTAAGCATAAGCGGGACGAGCTTCGGGACGATGGTGTTGAGGGTGTCGGCAACAGAGAAGTTGACCGGATCCTCGGTGACGGTGCCGTAGGTAACGGACTCCATGCCGTTGCCCAGATCGGTGACGCCGCACTCGACAGCGTTGCCGTCGGCATCGGAAGCGGTGAGGGCGTTGCCGTCCTCATCGGTCATGGCGATGGTACCGGCCTCAGCGGTCTCGGTATCGATGCCCTCCATACCGGTGAAGTTCTCGGCCTCCTTCTCGGAGACGATCACGGTAGTAGCGGAGAGGCCACGGGTGGTGCCGTTGGGGATCTGGAGGTTGATCTGGGTGCCACCCATGGTGACGACCAGGCAACCGACGACGAAGACGCCCATGATGGAAGCGGCACGCGTGAAGGCCTGCATGTTGGCGGTCAGAGCGTCAATAGCGCTGGTACCAAGCTTGTAGGACCAGTTCATGAGCCAGAAGCGCAGAGCGAACTGGACGACGTTGAAGATCACCAGGAAGATGATCGGCGCAGCGGCGTTGCCGTTGATGGCCATGTTGGAGGTGATGCCGGCCGTGATAGGCACGAGCGTCAGCCAGAACAGGGCGTCACCGATACCGCCGAGCGGGCCCATTGCGGCGACGCGGACGGCACGGATCGTGGGGATGTCAACCTTGTTCTGCTCGAGCGAAAGCACGATGCCCATAACAAAGGTGACGAGGAACGGGTGGGTGTTAAAGAACTCCAGGTTGTGGCTCATGGAAGCCGCGAGGTCGTTCTTGTTGGTGTGGATCTTCTCCAGACCGGGGATGATGGAGTAGAGCCAGCCAGCGGCCTGCATACGCTCGTAGTTGAACGATGCCTGCAGGAAGCAGGAGCGCCAAGCCATCTTGTTGAGGGTCTTCTGGTCGAGCTGCGGAGCAGGAGTGAGATCCTCGTAGTGCTCCGGGATCACATACTCATTAGATGCCATCTTCGAAGTCACCTCCGTCAGAAACAGCTGCACCCTTCAGCTCGGTCTGCTGCTGGAAGTCCCAGAAAGCGATGCCGAAGCCGATGAGAGCGAGGATGAGCAGAGCAGGGGTTGCCAGCGAATCGTTGGCAACGGTGATGAGCGCGAGGCCAAAGCCCATGAGGAAGAAGCCCCACATATCGCGGTTCATCATAACCTTGAGCAGGACGGCGAAGCCGACGAAGCGCATCATGCCGCCTGCAGCGGAGAGACCGGTCTGCAGCCAAGTCGGGATGGCAGAAGCGATGGTCTGACCGATGGTAGCGCCAGCGATGAAGAACAGGGTGACGACGACAGCGAAGATCAGGCCGAGCAGAGCCATGGCGAAGTAGTTCAGGCGCTCGATGCCCTTGGTGTCCGCGTTGTGAGCCATGTTATCGGCCGTGGACATAAGCGGGGACATAAGCGTGAAGACCAGGGTAACGCCAAGCTGGCCAAGCAGAGCGAACGGAATGGCGAGGCCGACTGCCGCGTTGGGCTCGAGGCCCGTGGCGATAGCGAGAATGGCTGCCATGATGCCGCCGATGACGGCGTTAGGCGGCTGAGCGCCTCCGATCGGCATGTTGCCGATCGTCATGAGCTGATAGGTACCACCCACGAGAAGACCGGTGTTAAGGTCGCCAAGGATAAGACCGATGACGGCGCCGGTGACGATGGGCTGATAGAGAGACTCGAGGAAGTCAAACTGGTCGATTGCCGCGATGAACGTGACGACGAAGACCAGAGCGATCTGGATGATCGAGTATTCCATCTTGCTCCTCCTTTCAAAATGTATGTACGCACTTTGGATTTCACGTACAGAACGTCAGGGTTTCACTCCTGACAACGTGGATCACGAGGATTACGAGAAGAGCTTGCTCGTGTCCTCAACAGGCGTGCTCGGAACGCGCCTGATCTCCAACTCCACCCCCAATTCCTGCAGCTCTTTAAACGCAGCGACATCCTCGTCGTTAACTGCGACGGAGGTGGCGACTTGGCGCTTTCCTTCCGACATGTGCATGTTGCCGATGTTTACCTTCTTTATAGGCACACCGCCCTTGACGAGCGTAAGCACGTCTTCCGGTGTTTCGGCCACGATGAAGATCTTCTGGCGCGGGCTCGCCTTGCCAATGACGTCGATGGTCTTCTGCAGAGAGAAGAAACGCGTAGCGACGCCGGCGGGAGCGGCCATCTTCATGAGGTTCTGGCGCATGGTGTTGGACGCCACGTCGTCGTTGGCGACGAGGATGAGGTTGGAGCCCAGGGTGGAGTTCCACTGGGTGGCAACCTGACCATGAACCAGTCGGTTATCGATGCGGGTAAGAAGAATGTTGGGTTCTGCCATGTTGATCAGCTTCCTTTCGTTATTTGCTGACGACAGTTACTTGATCTCCTGAATCGCGTAACGCGAAACATCTACGACGGCTCCGGATCGGACTTTGATCTGGACCTTCTCGCCTTCGATGCCTTTGACGGTTCCGTAGATACCGCCGGCGAAAAGAACCTCTTGACCCGGCTTGAGCTCGGTGTGCAGCTCCTTGAAGTACTTCTGCTTCTTCTTCATGTTGATTTGCGACCAGATGGTGTAAATCAAGCCCATGATGACAAGCAGGCCTAAAAGGGCGACCGAGGAGCTCAGGACGTTGGCTCCGAAATCGGCCATTAGATGCCGTCCTCGTCGCCGAAGATATCCTCTTCCTCGGAGCCGGCAACGGATGCGACCGTCTGGGCGGTGACGCCCGTCTGTCCAACGGTCACGGCCTGCTCGCCAAGCTCGGCGAGCGTGGCATTGCCTCGGAGGAACAGAAGCTCAATAACCATGGGAAGGTTGGTGCCAGTCAGAACCTCGACGTTGTCGACATCCTGGGCAATCATCATCGACTGGTTGAACGGGGTGCCGCCAAGCAGGTCGGTAAAGACGAGCACGCCATCGCACTCCTCGCGCATGGCGGTAATAGCGGCGCGGAGATCCTCACCGTAGGATGCGGCCTGGTCGCCCTCAAAAGGAACGACGGTAAAAGCAGGCTGGTCGCCGGCAACCATCGCGATAGCGCTTGCAAGGCCGGGTGCGAACTGTCCATGACCGGTAAGAATAAAGCCAACCATTCAAATTTCCCTTCCGAAGGTGTGTACAATCTGAGTCCGATGATTTTCGGAAGCCAGCGGGCGCTCGCCCTTAAAGCTTCTTGGAAAGCGTTCTTTGAAGACCAGTGGTTTCTAAACTGGTAGTAACCACGTGACGTGTTGTTGTCACTATATCACCCCAGAAGAGGTCGCTTTCCTTGATTCATACGGTAAAACGTTTTTGCACCGCTCACGGTGATAAATCGACCGTTTACCGGTCGTTAACACTTCTACCTGCGGTTTTGAAACCGTTTCGAAATGCTTTGGCAAAAGATCGGATCTTTTCCTGTGTCTAAACAACGCAGGGCGGCTAAAAATAGCGTGAAGAAAAATTGCAGGTCATTGTGAAGATATGTGAATTGGTCTTTTTGACTTAATACCAGTTAGAACCAGTTTTGAGATTATCGGTGAACGGTAGTTTTCGACCGTTCACCGGTTACTTGCAATCGTTTGCAGTTGTTTTCCCAGATGAATTAGGGAAGCGCGATGGAGCGCTTGCGCGATCACGGGAAGTTTTTGGCATTTGTCCTCATCCCCCGAACGCCAAACTCCGGCATCCAAAATGAGCTAATAGCTCACGCTAATCGTTTTCAATCATTACTTACTCAGTATACGTAATTATTTATCGTTTATCGTTAATTTTGATATGATACAAGTATCATCCAAAACGCCGATTGGAGAGGTTATGGTCCACCGAAACGCATCTATATCGAATGAAACCATCAGCCGCGAACAGACGATAGCCAAACTGAGGAAGCTCGCTCGCATCTGCAAATGGGCCACAATCTGCATTACCACAGCGCTCGCTCTGGGACTCCTCGCAGTCATTGCGATTGACCTTCTACTTATATTGCCCGGCCTCTCCCAAGGGTCGTGCCTCCAATCCGTAGAACTTCAAGCCGGCGAAGGGCCGTGCCTGGCTATTGTCGGTACCGATGCGCAGGCCCCACTTATGCTCGTCGCACACGATGGCCACACTGCCATAGGGAGCCTCTTGATAACATGCCTCGCGCTTACCATCGCGATAAGCGTGCGCAGGCTTTTCTTCAACATTGAAAAGGAAGGCAGGCCCTTTGACCTTGAATGTAACCAGACACTTCGTCGAGTAGGACATTTATTCCTTATCGGCGGCGTTGCCGTGAGGCTTCTTGGTGCCGTAATCACGGGAATGATACTCTTAGGATTTGGCGGCAGCTTTACGGATGCGTTCGCCGGCCAGTTATTCGAGCCCTCCATGCTCTTTGCAGGCCTGATTATTTGCCTGATTGCCAGCATCTTCCGCTACGGGTATATCCTGCAAAAACAAGATGACGAGTTGCTCTAGGGGGAATCCATGATTATTCTGCGGCTCGACCGCATGCTTGCCGAACGCAAGATTTCATCCAAAGAGCTTGCTGAACGCGTGGGTATCTCCCAGGTCAATATGTCGCGTATCAAGACGGGCAAGGTTTCTGCCGTGCGCTTTTCAACTCTTGACGCGATATGCCGGGCACTCGACTGCCAACCGGGCGATGTTCTGGAATACATACCTGACGATGAAGCCGATAGCCTCTTTGGGCTTAAAGATGAATAGCCATAATTAAGCCGCCAATCACGCCCTCAACGCAAAAAGCCCGCCAGAACGATGCGTTCTAGCGGGCTCAATCAGATATTTCGACTTCGCGCTCGAAAGCTCAGGCAGATCTTACGCAAACAGGCCGTAGATGCTGATGTTGGCCTTGGCGTACAGGCCGTTGGCATACTCAGTCCACTTGGAGCTGGCGCTCGAAGCCTGCGAAGAATACTGCTGGTAAGCGGTGTAATAGGCGGTCATGGCCTGCTTATAGGTGGCGCTATCGGCGGTAAAGGCATCGTTAGCGAAGGCCTTAGCGTAGGTGCTGTTCTCGTCCTTCCAGGTGCCCTTCGAGCTATCCCACTCGTCACCGGCAAGGTTGATGATGTAATCGGCGTAATCCTTGCTCGCGGTGTCCTCGTTGCCGTCAGAAGGCTCGGTCGGAGCGGTCGGCATGCTCGCGGAAGCATCGCCCACCTTCTTCTTGTAGAGCTTCTGCAGCGTCGCGGACTGACGGACGATCTGCTTGGCCTGGTCCTTGGACACGCCATACTGCTTGGCCATGGTGTCGTAGTCCGAGGTGCCGATAGAATCCTCGGCGTACTTCTTCATCTCCTTAGAGGAGACGGTAATGCCCTCGTCCTCAGCAGCATCGAGCAGAATCTTGTTGCGCACGTAAGACAGGATGACGTCGGCAGAGGGGGCGGTGTAGTTGCCGTTGCTATCCTTGACGGTATCGAGGCTGTACTGGCTCTCAATGGCCTCGCGCGCGGTGATGTCGCTCTTCTCGCCGTTATAACTATAGCTTGCCACGGTCGAATCGAGCTGGTCCTCGGTCAGGGTCGACGAACCGACACCCTTGCCGCCAAAGCCGCCATTGCCAATAAAGAAGCCGACCACCGCAGCGATCACGACTGCAACCACAAAGGCGGCAATCATCGTCTTCTTGTGCTTGGATGCGTGGTCGTCCGCGTCGGAACCTAGGGCGTCATCATCCTCATCCTGAGCCTCGGGCATCAGATTCTCGTCAGCGGCGTCCGCGGCGATCTTTGCCTCCAGGTGGGCGTCCTCTTCCTCGGCCGTCGTGCCAGCAGCAATGTGCTCGGCAGACGTACCGGCGACCAGATCGATCTTCTCGGTCTCGTCACCGTCGGGGCCTTCGCCGCGCTCGATGATCTGGATGCCGTCGATCTCGTCCTTCTCGTCCTTCTTTTGAATCAAACCCATATCGGTTACTCCTTGTTAGGAAACATAGTCCCCAATAGAATACGCCCGACGAGGCGCCGGGCGTATTCATTCTTAGGTTATACGCAAACACTTAAGTACTATTTAGGCGTTTGCAGCCTGCATGCCTTAGACCAGGTGCGCGATAACGGCATCGGCGAAGGCCTGCGTACCCACGGCCCCCTCGACGGAGCCAGTCTGGGCACGACGCACGTCACCGGTAACCTGTTCGCCCTCGTCGAGCGTGGCAGAGACGGCGGGGCGAATGCGGTTGGCGGCGTCGTTCTCGCCCAGGTGATCGAGCATCATCGCAGCAGAGAGGATCTCGGCCGTGGGGTTGGCAATATCCTGCCCCGCGATATCAGGCGCAGAGCCGTGCGTCGCCTCAAAGATGGCGCAGTCGGCACCGATGTTGGAGCCGGGGGCCATACCCAGGCCGCCCACCAGGCCGGCGCACAGGTCGCTCACGATGTCGCCGTACAGGTTGGGCAGCACCAGGACATCGAAGTCGTTGGGGTTCTGGACCAGGCCCATGCAGGTGGCGTCGACAATCTTGTCGTTGAACTCGATATCGGGATAGTTGGCGGCCACCTCGCGCGCCACGCGCAGGAAAAGGCCGTCGGTCGCCTTCATGATGTTGGCCTTGTGCACGGCCGTCACCTTTTTGCGGCCGCAGCGGCGGGCATACTCAAAGGCATACTCCACAATACGGCGGCTCTTGGCGATAGAGATCGGCTTGATCGAAATCGCGGAATCCGCGGCGAAGGTCTTTTGGCCCGAACGCTCGACGAGCTGTGAGAGCTCCTCGACCTCGGCAGCGCCCTCATCGAACTCGATCCCGGCGTAGAGGTCCTCGGTGTTCTCACGCACGATGACCAGGTCGACGTCGCGGAAGCGCGAGCCGTCGCCCGGCTGCGACAGGCAGGGGCGCACGCAGGCGTACAGGTCGAAGTGCTTGCGCAGGGCCACGTTAACGCTGCGGAAACCCGTGCCGACCGGCGTGGTGATGGGGCCCTTGATGGCAACCTTGGTCTCGGCGACCGCATCGAGCACGTGCTGGGGCAGCGGCGTGCCAAACTCGTCCATGACGCCGGCACCTGCCTCCTGGACGTTCCAGTTGATCTGGACACCGGTGGCCTCGACCACGCGGCGCATGGCCTGCGTAATCTCGGGACCGATACCGTCACCGGGAATCAGGACTACATCGTGCGCCATAATCTGTTACTCCTCGTCTTCAGCGTCGTCAGATTTTTTAACGCTAGCACGCTTCTTCTTTTTGGAGAGATCCAGGCCAAAACGTTTAACAAGCATTTCGCAAATCTCGCTCGAACGGGCCTTGAGATAGCTACCCTTGCCGTTCTCGGCATCGAACTTAAGGCGCAGCGCGAGCTTCTCGGCGACCTCGGCGTCAATCTCGCCCCGGCCAAACTCGTACAGGCAACCGAGCATGTCACGATACTCAAGGTCGCCGTGGTAGCACTGGATGGCCTCGTCCAGGATGGGCCAAGCCTCGCGCGAACGCTCGACGCTCGTGGCGCCCCACACGCACAGCAGGCGGAAGGCGGCATAGCGCAGCGTGGACGAAATCTCATCGAACAGCGCGGTCTCGGCGCCCTCAAAGGCATCGCCCAGCTGCTCGGGGCAGGTGGTGGCGAGCGCCGCCAGGGCATCGAGGGCCTCCCAGCGGGTCTGAGCCTCGGGGCGGTCGAGCGCCTCGATCAGCGCGGGCACGCAGGGCACGACGCGCTGCGGATCGCGCTCGGCAAGCAGGTGCAGCACGCGGGCGGCAAACTGACGGATGCGGCGCGTGGGGCAGCCGAGCTCCTGGACCAGGCGGTCGACGGCGTTCTCGTTCTCCTCTGCCAGCTGGAGCTGTGCCAGCTCCTCGTCGGTGAGCTGTTCGTCTTTGTTTTCTGCCATAGTTACCTCTTTTTACTATTTCTTAGCGTGCTTGTCAGCACCCTTGCTGTCATCGGTGACCGAGATGAGCTGTCGGTCGGCCGCGCCATTGCGACGCGCACGGCGGCGCTCCTCGGCATCGCCCGCGTCGGCGGCGGCGCGGTGAGCCTTGTTAACGTTAAAGACCTCGTCGTGTTTGCGCCACGGACCGACGGACTCGCCAAAGCTCATCTTAAGGCCGGCGATAAAGCCGCCGAGCCAGCCGATCGGCGCAAACTGCACCAGCGGGAACAGCGAGAACACCCAGGTCAGCAGGATGACTGCCGCCGCTCCCGCAAAGTTGGCAATCCAGTAGTCGCGCTTGGTGATGACGCGCTTTTCGCACGCCCACTGGCCGCACAAAAAGCCAATGTAGATCGCGAAGAGAAAGAGCACCAGCGCAAGCACCACGAACGTCCAGCTCATGGGCGCTACTCCCCGTGATGGTGGCCGCAGCAGCACTCGTGGCCATCATCATGGCCGTGGCCGCCGCAGCACTCGTGGTCCTCGCCGTGATGGTGACCGCAACCGCACTCATGGTCGTCGCCGTGCTCGCCGCAACCGCAGCCGTCCTCGTGAGCACCGTGCTCTTCGGGACGATACTGCGACCAGTCCAGACCGGCGGCGATGGCGTCGGCCTCCTCCTTATAGAGGACCGTGATGGCCTGGGTGCCCAGCTTGGCACCACCGATGGCATCGAGCATGTCGTAGAGCGTAAAGGCCACGTCGGCGCCGGGCAGCGCAAGCTCGCGATCGTCGGCATAGGCGAGCGCCAAGCGCAGGTCCTTGATGAAGTGCTCGACCATAAAGCCGGGCTTGTAGTCGCCGTCGAGCGCCTTGGTAGCCAGGCTCTCCATGGCGCCGGACTTGCCGGTACCGCCCAGGATCATCTGGCGGGTCTTCTCCAGATCAAGGCCGCTCAGCTCGGCAAATGCCATGGCGTCTGCCATGCCGACCATGCAGGCGCCCAGCGACACCTGGTTGGCGAGCTTGGCAGCCTGGCCCTTGCCGGCGCCGTCGAAGCAGCAGATGTTGGCCGCAAAGGTGGCAAGGATGTCGCGGACCGGCGCGATGTCGTTCTCGGTAGCGCCCACGATAGCCGTGAGCGTACCGGCGATAGCGCCCGACTCGCCGCCGGTGACGGGGCAGTCAAACGCCATGCGACCAGAAACCTGGGCGGCCTCGGCAATGTCGCGCGCCAGCTCGGGCGAGCTCGTGGTGAGGTCGATCAGGACCGCGCCGGGCTTAGTGCACGCGAGCAGGCCGTCGCCCGCCAGGTAGAGCTCCTCGACCTCGGAGGGATAGCCCACCATGGTAAAGACGACATCGGCGTTAGCCACGGCATCGGCCGGCGTATCGGCCCAAGCGGCACCGCGCTCGATAAGCGCGGCAGCCTTGGACTTGGTGCGGTTGTTGACCGTGACGGAATAGCCGGCGTCCAGAATGTGGCCGGCGATGGGGGCACCCATAATTCCGGTGCCGATAAATGCGACAGAGAGCTTGTTTGCCATGAAACCTTTCCTTTTGGGTTGGGTGTTGTTACCAGGGTGAATACTCGGTGCCAGCGTTTGGGCTGCGGGGCGCCTGTGGTCGTAGCGCCTGTCTACTCACCGCGCACACGGCGCGCGATGCGGTCGGAAAGCGAGGCTTTCTCGGCGCGGTTCTTGCCCCAAAACGCGCAAGCCACCATGCCGGGGCCCACGTGCGAGCCGATGGTGGGACCCACGGAGCTGCGAATGATCGTGACGTCGGCGCAGCCCTCCTCCTTGCGGATGGCGGCCTCGAGCCAGTCGCCGTCCTTCTCGGCATCGGCCGTCATGATAGCGATGGGCATGGTGCGATCGGGCACGTAGTTCTCGCGGAACGACTTGAGGATGGACTTGAGCGCCTTCTTGCGGCCGCGGTTGACACCGATCAGCGACAGCGAGCCGGCAAGGTCGTAGGAGAGCTCGGGCTTGACATCGAGCTTTGCCGTGAGCTGCGCCGCCGCGGGCGGAATGCGGCCGCCAGCAGCCAGTGCGTCGAAACTCTCGAGCGTAAAGTAGCCGTGGACGTAGGTCTTTGCCTCGTTTGCCCAATCGACCAGCTGCTTGGCGGTCAGTCCCGCCGAACGCTGACGCACGGCCTCGAGCGCCAAGAGCGCGCCGGTCGCGCAGGGCAGAGCGTTGTCGACCACGTAGAGCTCAAAGTTGGGATACTCGGCGCGCACGGCATCTGCCGCCTGGCACGCGGAGTTGTAGCTCGACGACAGCGCCGAGGTAAAGCACAGGTAGACCGTGGGCGTGCCCTCTTTGGCGCACTCGGTAAAGAACTCGATATAGCGACCGAGCGACACAGCCGAGGTGGACACGCGGGCACCGGCGCGCATACGGTCGTAGAACTCCTTGGGCGTGATGCTCGACCAGATGTCGTCCGTACGCTCCTCGCCATCGATGATAAAGGGGAAGCCCAGGATATCGACATCGAGGTTCGCGGCGACCTCGGGGCTAAAGTCGCAGCAGGTATCGACGACGATGCGGCAACGGTTCGAATGACCGGCGGATGCGGCCTTGTCCATCAAAGCGACTCCTTACGTAAAAAGGCGGCCACCCGCATGGGATGGCCGCCAACCGTTAACTCATGCAAGTTAACGTATTTTACTCGTCAAGTGTTTCGATGCGGGGCTTGATGATGCCATATCCACCATTCTTACGGTGATACACCACATTGATGAGACCGGTCGTCGCGTTCTCGAACACGTAGAAGTCGTGGCCCAGCAGATCGGTCTGCACCAGCGCCTGCTCCTCGGTCATCGGGGTGACGTCGATAACCTTCTCGCGGACGAGCAGATCGTCCTCTTCCTCGGGCAGCAGCAGGTCGGCCAGATCCTCGACGCGCTCGACCGGCGCGACATCCGCGGCACTGGCACCACCCTGGCGGTTGTCCACGACCTTGGTCTTGAACTTGCGCAGCTGGCGGGTGACCTTATCGGCGGAGAGATCGATGGCGGCATACATATCTGCGCCGTGCTCGGCAACGCGAATCACAGAACCGCGGACACGAACCGTGACCTCGACGATTGCCGGGTTGGGGTTCGAGGGGTTCTTCTCATAGCGAAGTACAACGTCGACCGTCATGGGCTCGATATCGAAAACCTTGAGCGCCTCGCCGATCTTCTCATCCACATGCGCACGCAGAGCATCGGTTACCGTCGTCTTGCGTCCAGAAACCTTGATATCCATACGTGGCTCCAATCTGCCTCGGGGACTTACTGTACTGGCTATGTACCCATTGCCGTGCATTTAATCACGCGGATTCCTAAAGACCCGAATAACGATTGCTTGATACCGCAGACCGAAGTCTCGCACTTTTCTGTGGCAAAGTGCGCTATAGGAGGGAGCCGGCGACTTTGTATTTGGTCCCGAAAATTGGCTTTGACCTGCTGGTTTTATAGAGATGAAAAAGCCGGGCTCCCCTATTGGGGAAGCCCGGCAGTGCGTGTTGAAACCGTGAAGAGGCATCTCTCCTAGCGCATAGGAGACGCCACCCCTAGCAATAACTAGCTATTAAGCTTGTTAATGTCGTCGTCGGTGATGGTGTCTTCCTGGCTGGACGATTTGTCTTCGGAGGGTGCGGTCTCATTGTTGGAATCGGAGGATTCGCTGCCGGAGGATGCGGAGCCAGACGACTGAAGGTTGACACCAGATACTGTCTTAGTGGTGAGGTCGTAGGGCATCGTGCCATACCAGACGCAGTGGACTGCCTCGAGCGTACCGTCGACCGTGATGCCGTCGAGGGCATCGCTCACGGCACGGCACAGTTCGTCATTGGACGAGAGGCCCGCAACACCAAGCGTCGAGGGCGCCTCGAGCGCACCGACATAGGAGATCTCGCTCATCAGGCGTGCAAGGTAGCCGCCGGCCGTGGAGTCGCAGATCACATAGTCGACTTCGCCGGACTCGAGCGCCTCAAAGCACTCGTTGATGTTGGAGTAAGTCTTTTGGTTGGCGGTGATGCTCTGCTTAGCAAGCGCCTCCTGCGAGGCCGAGGACATCTGGATACCCAGAGTAGACGTGTTAAGGGTATCGGTGGAAACGCTTAGCGACCCACCATCGCTGGTTTTACCGAACACGGAAGCGGCATCGTACAGGCAGGTGCCGAGCGAGCTAACGTCCCCATCCGTGGAGTTGATCTCGCCGATAAAGATATCAGCCTTTTTGTCGCCGAGCGCGGAACCTGCCGAGGACGCATCGACAAAGGCGACCTTAAGGCCCATGCGGCTTGCGAGGGCGCGGGCAGCGTCGACTGCATACCCCGTGAGCTCGCCGTCAGCGCTCTGCATGGCCTGCGGCGCATCGGAGGTATCGAGGGCAACCGTCAGGGTACCGGGAGTGACCAGGGCATCATCCGACACCGTGGGCGTGACGGTCTCGTACTCGATCTGGTCGATCGTGGGAGTCGTGAACGCAGACAGCGGGTTGAACGCGCATCCGCTCAGGCCCAAAACGGCGATGACCGCCGCGGTCCCAGCACCTAACCGAGCCGCGTGCATCAAGCTGCCCCTCACCATGTCCACTACCCTGCCTTCTGTGTCGTATACGATCCGTGCGTTGCACGAAATATCAGATTGTTCCCACCAGCTGACCTGGTATTTGACCCCACACTTGCGCACCGGGGTGTTTGCTCGGGAGGCCGCAGCCACCTTCACGACTGGCCCGCTCGCCCGCGAGGCGGTATTGCCCCAAAGAAAGTAGAACGGACGGTGCGGCTTACATCTAGGACGCGCCATGATCGCGCCGCGCGCACGCGGTCGCTTACGTGGATCCCTTTGACCGCGTCTGTCTTGGACTAGGACGGGCATTTCGTCCGTCCGCAACCACAGCCTGGTAGGAACGTAGCGCATTATAGCTAAGTTCAAGCTAAAGTTTAAGGTTAGGGGCGTCATTCGCATCGCGAGTACAGATTTTGCAGGTCGGAGTGGGCTATTCGTGCCCCTATGAAGCCCGGAGCTCCCCTACGGGGAGCTCCGGGGCGCCCTTCTTAGGGTGCCCTGGTCAAAATATGGCAAATGTGAGTACTGCCACCAATTTAGTAACAGGCAATTTTGGCCTCTCGGACAGATTTTGCGCTCAGTGTCGCCAACCTGATGCTTAGTTATTCTACATTTGTTTATTATTTTCTTACTTTACACCGCCTCCGAGTTCTAAATTCCTTGATTTTGCTGTTACTGATTTAGTGACAGTACTCATATTTGCCATATTTTGGCCAGGGCATATGATTAGCCCTCTATTTTCGACGCGAATTAGACCGGCTTAAGCCCAAAACACGCCCGCAGCGTGTTAAGCAACGCCTCTTGCTTCTTCCTGCGGGCATCGACACGATTCCGGTACCGCTTTCGCATACGCTGGTGCATGCGCCATGCGAGCGCTTCCATCGCTTCCATGTCACAGAGCATTTCGTTGTTGACCGTCGCGACCTCGATTCCCATAGTAATCAAGCCCGTGTTGCGCTTTTCATCATGGATACGTCCCCTCCGAGAGGAATGGCCCAGCTCGCCGTTGTATTCCAGGTCAAACCGAGCTGCTTCCTGATACGCATCGCAAACTGCATGCGGCATCCCCGAGATTGCCTGCGCACGGTCATCGAACTCGATCTTGCAGTCGGTCTTAAAAGGACCGCAGGCAAACCCGCCATAGGAAAACGGAAGCGAAAACAGGGCGAGCATGATGCACTCCATGGGTGAGCGCAGGTTTTCCGAAAGATAGGGACACAGACGCTGCAGCTGCTTGGCCGCGTTCCCCTTGCATACCGCGAGGTAATCTGCCAGACGATCGGGCGTCAGCACCGGCTCAACCTCAAAGTAGCCCACGTCTGCTGGCTGGTCCTTGTCCTTTGCAAGCTTATTCGTAACGGGCGAGGTGTAGGGAGGCAGATACTTCCCGCGGTCACTCAGCGAAATCTTAGAGCACAGTTCCTGAGCCAGGGCAAATGCCTGGATGCAGCCGACCTCGCGCGCAACGGCAACACAAAGGGCCTCGGGAGATAGACTGTACACCCCCGGTTCCACCTCTAGAATCGAGCCAGCGGGCAACCCGGAGCATACGGACCAGCTCACGCCAAGAATGCGGCGGCGCTGCGCTGCAGACCCTACCAGCAAGCACAAATCCTCTTGCGCCTCGCCGCTTGCGGCCCCAATCCGCACCAAATCGGGAAGATAGATGTCCTCGGTCGAGGGCGACGATGTGCGCAGCACACGGCGCTCTTCATCGGGATTAAGGTCCTTCCAGCTTATGTAGCCCATCTGCCGGCGCTCGGCGCGCATCATGCGTAGCGCCGAGGCGCCAGTTAGGATTACGGAAGCCGCTAGCTGCTCTTTTGTCGGTTTGTTGCACCACCTGATTGTTACCGCCACATGAATCACCCCTACCAAACACGTGCGATAGCAAGGCCATCGACTGCCGCAGCGCCGGCGCGCTTGAGTTCCGCCGAAGCCGCGGCCATCGTCGCGCCCGTGGTGATAACGTCATCGATAAGCAGCAGGTGGC
Organism: Collinsella sp.; assembly: GCA_019414445.1. GTDB lineage: Bacteria > Actinomycetota > Coriobacteriia > Coriobacteriales > Coriobacteriaceae > Collinsella. Next base: position 5,623 of record DXMA01000021.1, on the reverse strand, counting down.
GGCCGTGCACGTCCTCAACCGTCTCATACATGCCTTGGGCACGCTCGCGGCGCTCCTCACGACCGAGTTCGCGCTGGTCGCCATGGCCGTACTTGACCAGGGCGTCCAGCAACGGCACGCCCGACAGCTCGCAAAATGGGCGCGCAATGGCCTCCATATGATCAAAACCACGCCGCCGAAACGCTACCGCCGTCGCAGGCACAAACACCACCGCATCCGCACCGGACAGCACACCTCCATAGCGATCGGGCGCTACGACCTGGGCATGCAGGGCGGTGTCGTAGAGCAGCTCCGCCAGATACGGAGCCAGACGTCGCTCGCCCGCATCCTTGTACGCTTTAATGATGCGCGGCAGCGGATGCGCATAGACGGCGCACGCCAGGCAGCGGTCGAGCGCCTCCGCCATTGCCGAGGACGTGCCCTCGACCGAACACTCAGTGCACAGCAAATCCCCAAACGGGGCGCCGCATCGGGTGCAGCTATGACGTGGGTCGATGAGCGTGAGCGCGGTCAGGCAGTCTTGGCAAATAAGCGCACCGGCGCGCTCGCAGCCGGCACATCGTGTTGGCGACAATGCCTCGAGCGCCTCGCGTGCCACCCACTCGGCAAACGGTAGCAATTCGTCCGCAAACGGTAGGGCGCCGGCGCCCTGCAGACGGCTCAATATGTTCAGATGGCTCTTCAAGACACAACCCTCCCTACGTTCGGTCGCAGGGAGGGTTGTTGATTCGGCGCTATGATACCCCGATGCGCTCGGGGCAAGGCGGGCTAAATCCGCTCGCGGGCGTTATTCGCCGGCGGGCGGTTGTGGTGCGGACGAAGACGGGGTCGAGCCCTCGCCACCATCCTGGCGCGGCTTGCGGGAACGGCGACGGCGACGGCGCTTTTGACCCTGGTCGGCCGAGCCCTCGCCACCGCGATCCTCGCGCGGCTCGCGCTCGTCGCGAGCGGCGCCACGCGAAGCCTTGGCAGCCGCTCCCCCGCCATCTCCGGGACGACGGCGCGTGACCTTGACCTCGCCATCCGAGACCTGATCGGCCACGGAGGGCACTGAGGGCTTCTGCTGCGCGCCCGAGGAATGGCGACGGCGCGGACGCGGCGCGCGCTCCTCCTCGCCACGTGACTTGCCGCCCTTGTCGACAGGCGCATCGGAGGCCGAGGCGCCCTTGGAAGCGGCACCGGCCTCGCGAGCAGCTGCGGCGCGAAAGGCGTCCTCGCGCTCCTCGCTCGACAGATGACGACGGCGGCGACGTGTGGGGTTCATGCCACCGCCGCGATTCTGCTGCTGGGGCTGCTGAACCTCGCGCTCGCGAGAAGCGTTCTTGCCCGCGGGAGCGGCCTCGCCGGCATCGCCCGAACCCGCGCGCTTGCGGCGGCGACGTCCACCGGCAGCCTCCTCAGCCTCGGGTGCCTCGGCCTTGCCGCGACCCTTACCGCGGCCGCGACCCTCGCCCTGACCCTGACCGGCGCGAGCATCGGATTCGGCATCGCGACGACGGCGCTTGGGCATCGACGTGCCGGCAAGACGGTCGGCACTCGACAGGCCATCGCCCACGTCGACGCCGTTCTCGCGATCGAGCTCCATGAGCGCCAGGCGCATCTCGGGCGACTCGATGCGCTCGAGCACGTCGCGCGTCACGCAGTCGGGGCGGCAGTTGCAGCCCTGCTCGGCGGCCTTCTTTTTGCAGCCCTCCGAGCACGTCATATCGGCCAGGTTGACCTTAAAGACCTTGCCGTTCTCCAGGCGCAGCACCAGCTGCTCACGCGGCGTGTCATATTCCTGAATACGCGCCTTGCCAAGCGGCGTATCGATGAGCGTCTTCTTTTTGGGCGCACGGCTCTTAAAGTCCTTGTACGCCTCGAACTCATAACGCAGACAGCACATCAGGCGGCCGCAAACGCCGCTGATCTTGGACGAGTTGAGCGGCAGGTCCTGCTCTTTTGCCATGCGAATCGAGACGGGCTCAAACTGTCCGCCAAAGCGCGTGCAACAGAGCTCTTGGCCGCACTGGGCATAGCCGCCCACCAGGCGGGTCTCGTCGCGCACGCCGATCTGGCGCATGTCGACGCGAATATGCAGCGTCGAGGACAGATCCTTGACGAGCTGGCGAAAATCGACGCGCTCCTCGGCCGCAAAGTAGAACACGGCCTTCTCGCCGCCAAACAGGTACTCGACGCCCACCGGCTTCATCTCGAGGTCGAGCTCCTTGACCAGACGGCGGAAGTCGACCATGGCCTCGTCGCCCTGGATGGCCAGGTCGTCGGCAAGCTGCAGGTCGATGTCGCTCGCCACGCGCAGCACGGGCTTGAGCGGCTGACCGATCTCGTCTTGCGGCACCTCGAAGGGATCGGCCGTGACCAGGCCAATCTCGGTTCCGCGCTCGGTGGAGCAGATAGCGTAATCTGCCTCGAGGATATCCAGATCCTGCGGGTCGAACCACAGGTCGCGCGAGGCGTAGGTAAACTTAACGGGTACGACTAACGGCATTTCAGTGCCTTCCTGATATCGAACAGCATGACCTCGATGGCCAGCTGGGGAGTAACGTTTCTGGCGATGTTGCGCTCGGCGGTCGCGACTGCCTCGAGCGCCCGCGTGGCACCCGCAACATTGGTCGCGGCGGCAAGCCGACCGATCGTGTCGCGCACGTCTTCGTTCACCACGTCGGCTGCCTCGTCCTGAAGTGTCAGCAGCACGTCGCGCATGAGCGTCCGCGCGCTCGCCAGCGCTTCCATGATACCCGAACGCTCGCGCGCGTTGAGTTCGCGCTTGTTGCGGTCCTCAAGCTGCTTCAATGCTCCACGCGACAGGTAGTCGGCGTTTTGCTCGAGCACCTTTTCCTGCGTGGACTTGACCTCGGCGAGCGGAGCCTTAACGGCGACGATGAGCGACTTGGCGCGACTGAGCACGTCGGCCTCGTCGGCGGCAATGAGTGAGTCGATGGCACGGACCATCTGACGGCGGGCGTCCTGGCGCTCGGCACTCTTAAGGAACTCGATACCGCGTGTGGGGCTTCCCGCCACGGCGACCGCCATGCGGCAACGCGCGAGGTCCTGACCCGTCGCGCGGCTCACGGCCTGCGCGGCAACGGTGGGCGACACCAGCCGAAACGGCACGCACTGACAGCGGCTCACGATGGTGGGCAATATCACGTCTGCCGAGGTGCCCAGCAAGATGAACATAACGCCCTCGGGCGGCTCCTCGAGTGTCTTGAGCAGCGCGTTGGCGGTGTTGGCTCGCAGCTGCTCGGCACGGTCGATGATGTAGACCTTGGCCTTGGCACGGATGGGCGCCAGCGGCACATCATCGAGCAGCTCGCGGGTCTGGGCAATGAGGTAGCCCGTGGCGCTCTCGGGCGTGTAATAGTGCACGTCGGGATGCGTGTGCCGAGCAACGCGTACGCAGCTGTCGCATGCGCCACAGCCGTCCTGCTCGCACAGGAAGGCCTGGGCGAGCGCCCATGCGGCATCGAGCTTGCCGGCGCCGGGAGCGCCCAAAAACAGGTAGGCGTGCGATGCGCGGCCGCTGGCGACGGCGTTGGTCAAAAAGTCGCGCACGCGCTCTTGGGTGTCGAGCTTGGCCAGCAGGCTTGCCTGAGCGGGGGCCATGTTACTCGGCCTCCTGGGCAAGCGCGGCGGCGACGGCGTCTTGCGGAATGTCGAGACCGTACGCGCGAACCTGCTCGACCGTCTGCGCGAAGACCTCCTCTATGGTCGCGGTGGCGTCGATGAGCTTTACGCGATTTGGTTCCTCGGCGGCAATGGCGCTAAACCCCTCGTAAACACGCTCCCGGAATGCCATGCCTTTTGCCTCCATGCGATCTGCCGCGCCACGGGCTGCCATGCGCAGCGCCGCCTGCTCGGGCGTGATGTGATAGACGAGCGTGAGCGCCGGGTGCGTCCCCGCGACGGCCAGGTTGTTGGCATCGCGTACTATCTGGCGATCGAGGCCATCGGCAAACGCCTGATAGCAAGTTGTGGAATCGTAGAAGCGGTCGCACAGGACCACCTTGCCGGCAGCAAGGGCAGGCGCGATGACCTCGTGCACCAACTGGGCGCGCGCGGCCTCGTAGAGCAACAACTCGCAGGTGTCGCCCATCGCCGTATTGGCGGGGTCGAGCAGCAGAGCACGGATCTTTTCGCTGATGGCGGTACCGCCCGGCTCGCGCAGGGTCACAACCTGGTAGCCGGCAAGGTCGAGCGCACGGGCAAGCAGGCGCGCCTGCGTAGATTTACCGGCGCCATCGACACCCTCGAGCGTAATGAAGCTATGTTGAGCGGGCTCAAAAGCCATGGGCGCAGCCCCTTCCTACAAGGCGCGTAAATGCGAGTTATAGCAACCAAGCCATGATACCCCAGGGGCAGGCGCGTCCCAAATCCAACCTAGCCATCGAGGCATCCCCGAAGTTGCGGTGAAATAGGGACTGATTGAAGCTCTGAGACCGCCAAACAGTCCCTATTTCACCGCAACTTATGATGGGGAATTTTGGACGCTGGGTATAATCGTCGTATTGCATTGAAATGTGGCGAAAGGAGTGGCAATGTCTCGGTATTGCGCCTCGTGCGGCAAGCTTCTTGCAGATAATGCCAAGTTCTGCACCTCGTGCGGTGCACCCGTTGAGCAAACAACCGCGAGCGATAGCCAGCCCGCTTTTGAGCAGACCGGCTCCCTTGATACGCCGCAAGCCAAGGCGGACGACCCCCTCGCCTATCGCCCCGACCCCGCCGCAAGCCCTGCGGCCGTCGAGACCACGCAGCGCATACCCGTCGCGAGCGGCTCGCCCCAACAGGAGACGGCTCCCGCATACACGCCCGCTTCGCCACAGACCCCCGCTCCCAAAAAGAGCGGCACCGGGCCGCTTATCGCCGTTATTGTTGTGCTGGTGGCGATCATCATCGCCCTGGTCGTTTTCTTTGTGATCAAGCCTTTCGACAACGCCGCCACGCAGACGACTGCCGAGGTAGCTAAGCTGCACCATGACGTCGACGACGATGACCTAAAGCCTCTCGGCGATCCCAACAGCCTGTACGACGATGATGACGATGACGACGAGGATGGCGGCGAAGCAACGCTCTCCGAGCAGAATCTCTACCGCCGACTGAGCGAATACTACGACTTGCTAGAAGACCTCGACAACTACGTCCGTGGCTGCGCGCAGAACTTCAACGGCAGCTATCTGGAAGAGGATCGAACCACCCGTCAAAATCTCGCCGACGTCGCCGAGCGCACGGAGGACACCATCGAGCAGTATTACGACATCGTCGAGGACCTAGACGTCCCGACGAGCTCCAAGAACTACAGCTCCTGGAAGGACATCATCGCCCTGTACGACGACCTGGATCACCGCATTGACGCAATCTGTGATGCCTGGGAGATCAGCCTGAAATACGCCAAGCCTGCGGACCACAAGAATGAGATCGTGGCGTCGATGGCGCGCGACAACGTGGCGGGCACCAATGACAATAAGTACCGCCTAGACTTTGAGGAGCGCTATCCCGACGCCAAACCCGTCGAAGTGAACTAGCGCTTTGTCGTTCCCGAGCCGGCAGTTAGGGACCGTCCCAAACTACCGGCAGAGACGATATGAGCAGGACATAAAAACATTGAGAGCCCCTGCTGCATGAA